>NZ_JAHQUN010000006.1:0-217884 GCF_019052485.1 Bacteroides sp. MSK.20.82 | reverse complement strand
AGGTATTGGACAATGACAATCATCCGGATGCAAAATTGGGTAAAGACAATAACCGGCAGTCGGCTTCTTTATATGACATGATTCCGGCAGTTCCTCAGAATGCCAAACCTTTCGGCGAATGGAACAAGGCTAAGATCATGGTTTATAAAGGTACGGTTGTTCATGGACAAAATGACGAGAATGTACTCGAATACCACTTGTGGACTAAACAATGGACAGACCTTTTGCAGGCCAGCAAGTTCAGTCAGGACAAATGGCCGTTGGCTTTCGAACTGCTGAATAATTGCGGTGGTGAAAACCACGAAGGATTTATCGGAATGCAGGACCACGGTGATGACGTTTGGTTCCGCAATATTCGTGTGAAGGTTCTTGACTAATCACAATAACTCATAAGGCTGGCTGAAGAATGGGGTTTCTATCCCTAATCTTTCTACAGATATATCTGCATAGGGAGTAAAACAAAACTTCATTTTTTAGCTATCCCGATAATCATAACCTTATTTACAAGTATGTCAAAGACAGATTGGATAAGGTAGACAATAAAGATTATAGCTTCTCGGGTAAAGATGCACTTTAACCATTTTATTATTTATATTTATGAAAAACCACCTAATAACAGTACTTGTCTGCTGTTTATTCTTCATCGGTTGTAAAGATGATAAAGCCAACTCTAATCAGTATGACCCATCTCAACCAGTAGTATTTACAGATTTTAGCCCTAAAGAGGGAAGTATGCGAACCCGCCTGTACATTGAAGGCAGTAATTTCGGGAATGATCCCACCAAAATTCACATTACGATCGGTGGAGAAAAAACCAAAACCATCGGAGCCGATGGAAAAAAGATTTATTGCATGGTTCCTTCCAAGGCTTTTGATGGAATAATCAATGTTCGTGTAGATGGTCCGAATAGCAAACCTATTGCAGAACATACATTTGAAGAGGAATTCAAATACACTCCTGCAACGATCGTAGGTACCTTGCTACGTAAGGTAGACGAGGATAATAATTCTGCATTTCAAGAGGGTTCGTTCGATGAAGGAGCTTCTATTCCTTCCAATGACTGTATGGTGTTCGATCCCAAATACAAGGATGGGGACAATCGGTTACTTTTTTCTTCAAACCATTCTGACGGTCTCCACCTAATAGACCTGACAGAACGGACTGTAAAACGTCTCTTCCCAAGAACGGGATATAGCACAATGTACTCTTTCACATTCAGTGCTGACGGAGACACGTTGCTGTTTACCGATGATCACGGTCAGGACAACACCACCCGGGCAAATATCTATTATTCGCTCCGTCGTGAGAATTTTCGACGAATTCGTCCCTACAACTATGGCAGGACAGCATATAGTTTAGTGTATATGGATGACGGAACCATCTTTTACACCACCTGGTGGGAGGGAAAAGTCTACAAAATGATACGCAATGGAGCTATTCCCAATATCGACGAGAATGCGGAAGTTGCCTTTAGCCTGAGCCAGATATCGGCAGTGGGCGGTTCACATACGATATTATTCAGGCACCCGTCCAATAAATTCATGTATATGCTTTCCGACAATTTTGGCGCAGTGTTCAGAGCCGATTATGATCCGGTGGCAAAAACATTCGGTAATCCTAGCATCATTGCCGGAAACATGAACGATAAAAGTTTCAAGGAAGGAACGGGAGGAAGCGCCCGGTTTAACAAACCACAGTTCGGTGTATTCGTAAAAAATGAGAAATACGGCGAAGGAATTGGTCCTGACAACGACCAATATGACTTCTATTTTTGTGACAGAGAAAATCACTGCATCTGGAAACTGGATCCTCATGGGGTAGCATCTCTTGCAGCCGGACGAAGTAACGAAAACGCCGACGGCAAAATATGGGGATACGTAGACGGCAATCCGTTGCATGAGGCACGTTTCAATCAGCCAGCCGGTCTTGCTTACGACCCTGATACAGATATGTTCTATATTGGAGATATTGATAATAAAGGGATTCGTTATATGACAACGGAATAATACTATTTAAAACACAAGTAAATATGAGAAATGTAATCTTACTATTTTTATTGATAGTAGGCTGGACAACTACAGTCTACGCTCAAAACGAACAAGAGACGATTGAGGTGACGGGAATCGTCACTGATCCAAAGAACGAACCTTTAATAGGCGTGAACGTTACAGCAAGAAATATGCCCGGCTTCGGTGCGATAACAGACATAAACGGACGTTACAAGATCAAGGTTCCCAATTACTCTTACTTGATTTTTTCCTATGTGGGCTTTACAAAGCAGGAAATCTTTATCAAAGACAAAAAAATCATTAACGTCGTTATGGCAGAAACGAAAGAAACGGTCATCGACGAGGTTGTTGTCACAGGAACCGGTGCTCAGAAGAAGGTAACTGTGACAGGTGCCGTTACCACAGTCGACGTTTCCCAGCTACGTACTCCGACGGCAAGCATCACCAATGCTCTTGCGGGCAATGTGGCCGGTATACTCGCTCGCCAGACTTCCGGACAGCCGGGTAGCAATATCTCCGAGTTCTGGATACGCGGTATCTCCACTTTCGGTGCCGGAGGCAGTGCATTGGTGCTGGTCGATGGCTTCGAGCGTGATATGAATGAGATCAATGTGGAAGATATCCAGGACTTCTCTGTGTTGAAAGATGCCTCTGCGACGGCCATTTACGGTTCACGCGGTGCAAATGGCGTTGTCTTGATTACGACTAAACGCGGTAAGGAAGGGAAGACCCGCGTCAATGCCAAAGTAGAAACCTCGTATAATACACGTACCAGAACTCCGGAATTTGTGGACGGTCCAACATATGCCCGCATGATGAACGAAGCCTTGGTTAGTCGTAGTCAGGCTCCGGCCTATAGCGAAAGCGACTTGGAACTGTTTGCAAACGGGCTGGATCAGGATCTTTTCCCCAATGTGGACTGGATGAACTTAATACTGAAAGACGGTGCCCCCACTTATCGCGCAACTGTAGACTTGACCGGAGGTGGTACGGTAGCCCGCTATTTCATTTCTGCCAGTTATGTAAATGAAGGCGGTATGTACGAGACGGATCGTGCTATGACGGACTATAACACCAATGCCAACTACCATCGCTGGAACTACCGCATGAATGTAGACATAGACCTGACAAAATCCACACTGCTAAAAGTAGGTGTATCAGGTTCTCTGGACAAGCAGAACCTGCCGGGAAGCCAGTATCATGAGATTTGGAACTCATTAATGGGATACAGTCCCATCGCTTCTCCGGTACAGTATAGTGACGGGAAATGGGCAGCAGTCGGTAGTGAAGGACGAAGAAATCCGTGGGTACTGACCACCCAGCAGGGATATCAGGAAACATGGAAGAATAAAATACAGACTACGGTTAATCTTGAACAAGATTTGAAATTTATCACAAAGGGATTAAAATTCTACGGACGTTTCGGATTCGATACATATACGGATAACGGTGACAACCGTTTCAAATGGCCGGAAAGTTGGTTAGCGGAACGGCAGCGTACTTCCGACGGAGAACTGCAATTCAGAAGAATAGAGACGCAGAAACTGATGGACGGAACGATGTATTCAAGTGGACAACGGAAGGAATACTTGGAAGCAGAGCTACACTATAACCGTACGTTTGGTGACCATATGCTAGGAGCCGTTTTAAAGTATTCTCAGGATAAGACTACCAATACATCTCACAACGGCAATACAGATAGCTACGAGAAGATTGTGCAGAGTATTCAGAACCGTCATCAGGGGTTTGCAGGACGTTTCACATACGGATGGAAATACCGCTACTTCTTTGACTTTAATTTCGGTTACAACGGCTCCGAGAACTTCGCCTCAGGTCAGCAGTTTGGATTCTTTCCCGCCTATTCTGTAGCATGGAACATCGCTGAAGAGTCAATCATCAAGAAACATCTCAAATGGCTGAATATGTTTAAGCTGCGTTACTCATACGGTAAGGTAGGTAACGACAATGTGGGAACCCGCTTCCCATACGTAGAGAAATTCGGGACATGGGATGAAGACGGTTACTACTACGGTGATATCGGCACCAGTAATTATTATTATACCGGACTGACCTATTCGAGAATAGCATCAAACAGCATCACTTGGGAGGTAGCCAAGAAACATGACCTCGGACTTGACTTCTCTATGTTCAATGATAAGTTCAGTGGCAGCATTGACTACTTCCACGAACAGCGCAACGGTATTTATATGGTACGTAGTTACCTTCCTCAGATCATCGGTCTGAATCACATCACAACGAAACCTTACGCTAACGTGGGTTCTGTCTTGTCCGAGGGTTTTGACGGCAACATCGCTTATAAACAGAGGATAGGTGAGGTAGACCTTACAGTACGTGCCAACATGACCTATAGTAAGAATGAAATCAAGGAGTATGACGAAGAGAACAGCCGCTATCCGTATAAGATGAAATACGGATTCCGTGTAGACCAGGCACGCGGTCTGATAGCCGAAGGGCTGTTCAAGGACTATGAAGAAATCCGCAACAGACCCTCACAGGGTTCAGGTATCATGCCGGGAGACATCAAGTACAAGGACGTAAACGGTGACGGAGTCATTAACGGAGATGACGAAGTGCCCATCGGTGCGACTACCCGCCCTAACCTGATTTACGGGTTCGGTGTATCTGCACAATGGAAAGGATTTGATATCAACGTTCACTTCCAAGGAGCCGGCAAGTCATCCTTCTTCATAGACGGATTCACCGTATATCCATTCCAAGAGAAGTCATGGGGCAATATTCTGACGGATGTAGTGGGTAACTACTGGTCGCTGGGAACCAACGAAGACCCGAATGCCAAATACCCGCGTCTGAGTTATGGAGGTAATAGCAACAACTATCGTGCTTCTACTTACTGGCTGCGAAACGGTTCGTACATCCGTTTAAAGAATGTGGAATTAGGTTACAGCATCCCCAAACGGTTTGTCAATAAACTCCATTTGGACCGTGTGCGCCTCTACCTGATGGGAACGAATCTGCTGACCTTCTCCGACTTTAAGCTTTGGGATCCGGAACTGGGTAGTTCCAATGGACAACAATATCCGTTATCCAGAACAGTGACCATCGGACTGACGGTAGGAATCTAAAACAATCATTAAAAGAAAAGTTATGAATAAAAATAAATACATTTTATTGGGAGCAGTGGTACTCGGCTTGGGACTCACTTCCTGTTCCGATTTCCTAAATGTAGATCGCTATTTCAGAGACCAACAATCTACAGAACGCATTTTCTCGGACAAAGACTATACACTTCAATGGCTGTCATTCTGCTACAGTCGCCTGCAGGGAGATAATCTGGAGGTGGGACACAGTGACGTATGCCCTTTCAATTTCTCAGACGACCAAGTATTCAACGAACGAGGAGACCGTTTTGCCAAATTCAAACGCGGCGAATATTTAAACTCCACTGGTGGCCAAAATGCATGGAAATGGTCGTATGACGGAATCTATCAAGCCTCCATTCTGCTGAATGAATTGCACGAGAATGAAGATCTCACTCCGGAGGAAGTGACGGACGTAAGAGGACAGGCCCGTTTTCTGCGTGCCTATTTTTACTGGTTACTGCTGAGAAAATTCGGTCCGATACCTATCCTACCACCGGAAGGAGCCGACTATACAAAATCGTATGACGAGCTGGCCTACCCACGTAAAACCTATGATGAGTGCGTGGCATTCATCACTTCGGAACTGGAAATTGCAGCTACCGAACTATTCGAAAAACGCGATAACTTGAACATTGCCCGCCCGACTAAAGGAGCCGCGCTAGCTGTACGTGCCAAAGTTTTCCTTTATGCTGCCAGTCCGCTGGTAAACGGAAATACGGAAATGGCAGACTTCATCAACAAGGACGGCCAACAGTTAATTCCACAAGAATACAATGAAGAGAAATGGGCAAAAGCCGCTGCCGCCGCCAGAGACATGATCGAGTACTCGGAAACGAGCGGACTCTATAAACTTTATACTTTTGAAAGGCGCCCGGTTAGTACAGACGAGGCTTATCCAACCACTATTGAACCACCTTATCATGAGGAATACAGTAACAAGCCTTTTCCGGAAGGATGGTCCAATATAGATCCATTTGAATCATATCGGTCTCTTTTCAATGGAGATATCTATGCAGCCGAAAATCCGGAACTTATTTTTACCCGAGGAACCAATGGTGACAGCAATGACTTAAAAACAGACAACACGATGGTAGATTTCGTAAAGCATCAACTGCCCGGAACTTTTGGAGGATATAACGTACACGGAATGACCCTGAAGCAAAGTGAAGCATACGCTATGGCAGATGGTACATCATTTGACAAAGAATGCTACACATTATGGAAAGGGAAGTTCACAAACGATGAAAACAAAGATGAACACAAGTACGACAATGTAAAAAATGGCGTATGGTGGGGATATACCGATCGTGAGCCTCGCTTCTATGCTTCCGTAGCTTTCAACGGAGCACAATGGAACGCACTGAGCATTAAGGAAGAAGGAGGAAAAGACTCACGAAACAAACAAATCTGGTATTATCGCGGAGCAACCGACGGTCGTATCAATGGATCTGATAACTGGTGCATTACGGGCATCGGCATCATGAAATATGTAAATCCGAACGATTGCGCCAAATGGGGAGGCTCGATCTACCAGAAAGTGGAACCTACACTTCGTTATGCCGACATATTACTGATGTATGCAGAAGCACTGAATAATATTTCCGAAGGGACACACTACCAGGTGGCCTCATGGGACGGAAGCCAGACTTACGACATCTTCCGTGACAAAGAACAGATGCGCCGCGGAGTAAAGCCTGTCCGTATGCGTGCCGGAGTCCCCGACTATAGCGATGAAGTATATGAAAACCCGAAAAAATTCTTTGAAAAAATAGTTCATGAACGGCAGATCGAATTCTTTGCAGAAACCCAACGCTACTATGACCTGCGTCGTTGGAAAATTGTCGAAGAACATGAAGGAGAACAAATCTACGGTTGCAATACACTGATGAACGAAGAATACAAGGACATGTTTTATCTGCCAGTCAGAGTGGCCGAACTACAGACTTCTTTCTCACGCAAACAGTACTTCTGGCCTATCAGCTTTGATGAGCTGAAACGCAACAATAATCTCTCACAAGCTCCCGGATGGCAGAATTATGATTAGTGTTAACATTATAAACCAAAAGATCAATATGAGAAAATTATATATTTTAGGAATGATACTGGGGATGTATGCAACATTCAGTGCATGCAATGACGAGTGGAAAGATGAACTTTACACACAGATGCTTTCTTTCAAGGCACCTTTAGGTGACAACGGCTTGAGTGAAATTTATGTACGCTATCAGCCGGATGGAACAGGAATATACCAGTTGCCGGTCATTGTCAGCGGCTCGAAAAGCAACAGTCGGAATATCGATGCAAAAATAGCCGTGGATGAGGATACGCTCCGAATACTTAACCAGGAAAAATTCCCCGTAGGTCGTCAGGACCTCTGGTATGTCCCCCTTGCAGAACAGCATTATTCTTTTGAATCAAACATTTGCCATATTCCTGCGGGAGAGAATATACAGCTCTACCCCATCCATTTCAACTTTAACGGGTTGGAACTGGATGAGAAATACGTACTTCCGCTGACTATTGAAGAAGACCCTTCTTATGTTCAAAACAAATATAAGGGACGTTATAAAGCGCTGCTGGGAGTCAATCTGTTCAATGACTACTCCGGAACGTATAACACCACGCTGATGAACATCTACATCGAAGGAACGACAACCGATCCCGCTAAGGTAGATACACGCTTAGCCCGCGTAGTGGACGAGAATACCATTTTCTTCTATGCCGGTTCAACGTGGGTGGAAGATGAGAATCGCTCCAGGTATAAAGTATTCGTCGAGTTTGAAGAAGGAACGGAGGACGAGGAAGGTACTATTAAAGGAAAGTTGAGATTGTACGGTGACGAAGGCGAACCGGGAATCAATATCCGACCATTGGGAGAATGCAAATATGAAAAACGAATCATTCAGCACGAGACCATCAAATATATGGAACGCCACCTTACCACACTGGAACTGAGTTATAAGTACACGGATGTCACTTCCAATCCGGATTATCCGATAACTTACGAAGTAAAAGGTTCTATGACAATGGAACGCCAAATCAACCCGTTGATACCGGATGAGGATCAAGCTATTGAATGGTAAGAGAAAATTAAAAAAGGAGGAGACAAGCACTTGATTAAACATAGAAGCTTATCTCCTCTTTCTTTTATCAGGATACTCCATACAGCATTTTTATTAGATGATACGAATGCAAACACCATACTAGTCATAAGGTATTCGAGATTGATGAAGAATAATCCCCCCCCTAAAAACGTAAGTATCCGACAGCCATATATGGGAATATATTTATTACATTTGCGGAAGAATCTTGAATTTTAAATTATAGGCTAATTCGGCTCTCATAACTTATCATTCAACGTTTCAAATTAGTAATTCAAAATTAATCATTATGACCCCACAAGAGTTTTTTAAAAAGGACCTGTTCGCCGAAAATGCAGGCGTAGTATTGCTTGAAGTACGCGAAGGATACAGTAAAGCCAAACTGGAAATAAAACCCGAACATCTTAATGCCGGAGCACGGACACAAGGAGGAGCGATTTTCACGCTGGCAGATCTGGCACTCGCCGCAGCTGCCAATTCGCACGGAACACTCGCTTTCTCTCTTTCATCCTCAATCACTTTTCTGCGTGCCAGCGGTCCGGGCGACACCCTCTATGCCGAGGCACGCGAACGGTATATCGGCCGAAGCACCGGCTGCTATCAAGTAGATATTACTAACCAGAACGGAGACTTGATCGCTACATTCGAATCAAGTGTTTTCCGGAAAGATCAGAAAGTACCTTTTACTCTGTAGACAGACTATTTAACTATAGAAGTCAATGGATGACGGTGACCTCTGACATCATTTAAGAAAGCTTTGGCTGAACCGAAATTCAAGAACATATCTAAACGGACAGGAAGGTGGTTCTTATCATCTGTTACGAAGAAAGTAATCACTTCCTTTTCTTTCCCTTTTTTATCGTATTCAACTAATGAAAAGATCAGGCAGCGATAGGTAACCCCATTTTCCGCTTTCACATTCTCTTTTCCCCGATAAATCAGTGTCTGCTCTTCCACTTTACGTCCGGTAGCCATCGGGAATTTGATTTTATCGCCTACCTTATAATCAGCAGGATCATAAGAACGTGCCTGAGCAAGGATAGTCAGCATATCGTAGATGCAGCGACTGTCACTTTCTTCCGACTCCTGAACTTCTCCGTCACGGAACGTACGTTTTTGTTTGGCAAAGCAAAGGCCGTCTTTATAAGAGAACCAAGCCTCATCTACCGTATAGCGTTTTCCTTCCTCGGCACCTTTACGGAAATAACGAGGTTCCAGTTTTTCACCCATGACGCAAGTCAATGTATCGCGCATCTTGAAAAAGAAGTCGGCACGCTTGCTACCTAAGGCAAGCAGATTGATACGGTAAGCCGGTTCCGAATGATAGGTAGTTGCATTAGTCGTCAGACTGGCTATACCCGCTTTCACCCAAACGAATTTCCAGTTGAAGTACAAGTCATACATTACATGCTCTCCGGATTGAAAAGCATCGTTTTTAGCTTCACACTGAGCATTGGCAGGAAGCGCAAAACTTCCCATCAACAATGCAAGAATTCCAACAATTAAATGACGTCGCAAATTAGCGACGGTTACGGTTTTGGTTATTTCTATCTCTTTCTCTTTCTTTCTTTTTCTTGTCTTCATCTGGTTTTTGTTTTTTTAGTTCATCCAGTTTCTGTTTGTCTACAGGAGTTGCGTGTATATCCCAATTCTGGTCAACATCCCATAACGCTTTATATTCAACAACCTTGGGGAAATAGTAAACTTCTTCCGGTTGTATTCCTTTTGCATAGTCTCCCGTGTCCCATTCTCCGTTTCCATTTCTATCATTAATCAGTCTGGCGGCATATTTCCCCGGATTCAGGTAATAGAAATCTGCCCTTCCATCCTCCACCAGTCTTCGTCGAACCACTTTATCTTGGGTATCCAGTAATTCTACAAATGCCTGAGGATCTGCTCCTGTAACAATAAAATGAAGAGTAAAATATTCATCCTCGCTACGTACCTTAAATGATTGTTTTATCTTATCGGTAAACAAACCATAAATGCCATGAAACGCAGTTGAGTCCACCGAGAACTCATATTCCATTGTAGGCTCCCAATCATTTTCCGGATACAGATTAAACCGCCTCAGATTCAATGAGTCTTGTTCGAATTCGAAAGTAATATCTTTCCAAATCGTATCCACCTTCTGCCGCAGATGAATTGCCGCAGTATCAAAACTTGCAATCGGCTCCTCAAAGTTTAAAGAAACATAGCCATACACGTCCATTGATGAAGGTGCATTCACATTCACCGGTAAGAATTTAGTCGGTATCGGCTCATCTTCTTCACCCTCTTTCTTTTTCTTCTTTTTCTTCTTCTCGGGCTCTTCTTTGGTCAGAGTCTTTTGTTTGGATACCAATTTCAAGGTATCTGTACGCGGAATTAACTGGTTCAGCGTATCCGTATAAAGATAGGTAAGGCTAAGGGCCAGAGTATCCTGTTTATAGAGCAAAGAGTCCTTTACCCAATAATGAATCGTATCGTTCCGTTGGTTCGTTTCTATCACAAAAGCCTCCTTTTCATCGAAGTTCAACCCTTTCAGTACAGGCAGGGTATCTGCTTTGCCAGCAAAATAAAAGGTGAATTTCTGGGGAACCAGTCGTTCGGACTTTATCAAATATTGCGAATAATTGAGTTCTTTAAAAGCACGGAGAATCACATCATCCGGCAAATAATGCATATATTTCTTCTCAACGATCGTATCATAAGTCAATGAATCCACCCAAGCCGTATCCATACGAAGTCTTTCTTCCATACGGGGGATGATCAGTGAATCATTAAAAGCAATGACTTCACTCTTCTGAGTGAAAGCAAAGTTCTGATCTGAATCCATCAAGCCAAAAATACGATACTTGCCGGGAGCTACCCCACGAATAGAGAAACGCCCACGGCTGTCGGTACGTGCCACACGGTCGAAAGGAAGTTTAGTAAAGGCGGAGTCATTCAGATTTGCATGCAGTCCGACCAGTATACCTTTAATAGGCTCCAGATTAGAGGCGTCAAGTACCGTTCCCGATACTTCCATCGTATCGATCTGCGCACCGGTAGAAAAAGTAAATGCAAAATTACCCAGAGGATTGCCTTCGTTATTATCGACGATGGCATCCGAGAAGTCTATAGTATAGGTAGTATTAGGCTTCAGTGAGTCAAGCAGGTTCACTTGTATTCTCTTTCCGGAAGCCTTTATCTCCGGTTGTTGAATCTGAGGAGGAGAAACAACCACTTTCTCGGTTGCTTTCTCTAACTTAATAAACTCATCGAACTGAAGAGAAACCTTAGTCCTCTTATTATTAATCGCACCTGCAGCAGGAGTACTGCCGATGAAACGCGGAGGATCGTAATCTTTAGGCCCTCCTTCCGGCCGTCCAATGCTGGCGCAGGAGTACAGCATAGCTACCAGTACTGCCACCGGAAGAGCTTTGCGCACGATATGTTTTATCTTTTGATTCTCAAATTGTAACATGGTGCAAAAATAAACGTTCTTCACCAATAAACACTACACTTTCTAGCTAATTTATTAAAAAGTAGCCTTAAATGAATGATTATTGGTCCTTATCTTGTTAATAAATCCCTATCTTTGACTCCCGAAATTCAAACCTAATACAAAAAACCCATGAAGAAACAACTACTTTCCTGCTGTTTGGCTGCACTAGGACTAACAACAGCCATCCAAGCACAAAACTTTAACGAGTGGAAAGACCCGGAAGTGAATTCCGTAAACCGCTCCGCAATGCACACTAATTATTTCGCCTATGCATCGGCTGATGAAGCTAAAGCGGGCAGCAAAGAAGACTCTCAGAATTTTATGACTCTGAACGGTCTCTGGAAATTTAACTGGGTAAGAAATGCAGACGCACGCCCGACAAACTTTTATCAGACAAGTTTTAACGACAAAGGATGGGACAATATTAAAGTGCCCGCCGTTTGGGAATTGAATGGTTATGGCGATCCGATTTACGTAAATGTCGGCTATGCCTGGAGAAACCAATTTCAGAACAATCCTCCCCTTGTCCCCACAGAAAACAATCACGTAGGCTCTTACCGAAAAGAAATCGTTCTTCCTGCTGACTGGAAAGGAAAAGACATCTTTGCCCACTTCGGCTCGGTAACTTCCAATATGTATCTTTGGGTAAACGGCCGCTACGTAGGCTATAGCGAAGACAGCAAACTGGAAGCCGAATTTGATCTGACCAACTACCTGAAACCCGGCAAAAACCTGATTGCCTTCCAGGTGTTCCGCTGGTGCGACGGCAGTTATCTGGAAGATCAGGACTTCTTCCGTTATTCCGGCGTAGGACGTGACTGCTATCTGTATGCACGCGACAAGAAACGCATTCAGGATATCCGCGTCACTCCCGACCTGGACAGCCAGTATAAGGATGGTACACTGAACATAGCTATCGACATGAAAGGCAGCGGCACTGTAGCTCTTGACCTGACAGACGCACAAGGAAAAAGTGTAGCCACAGCCGATCTGAAAGGTTCCGGCAAATTGAACACGACTATCAACGTAGCCAATCCTGCCAAATGGACTGCTGAAACGCCCAACCTCTACACATTGACCGCTACTCTGAAAAATGGAAGTACCGTTACTGAAGTGATCCCTGTCAAGGTAGGTTTCCGCAAGATCGAACTGACAGGCGGACAAATACTCGTCAACGGCCAACCAGTACTCTTTAAAGGAGCCGACCGTCATGAAATGGACCCGGACGGTGGTTATGTCGTTTCCCTCGAACGTATGATACAAGATATCAAAGTTATGAAACAGCTTAATATCAATGCAGTACGTACCTGCCATTATCCGGACGACAACCGCTGGTATGACCTTTGCGACCAATATGGTTTATACGTAGTAGCCGAAGCCAATGTCGAATCTCACGGAATGGGATATGGAGACAAGAGCCTTGCCAAAAACCCCATTTACGCCAAAGCACATATGGAACGTAATCAGCGCAATGTACAACGTAGTTACAACCATCCGTCCATCATCTTCTGGTCATTGGGTAACGAAGCCGGTATGGGACCTAACTTCGAACATTGCTATACATGGATCAAGAACGAAGACAAGACACGTGCCGTACAATATGAACAAGCGGGAACCAGCGAATTCACCGACATTTTCTGCCCGATGTATTATGATTACAATAACTGTATCAAATATTGTGAAGGCAACATTGACAAACCCCTTATCCAATGCGAATATGCACACGCTATGGGCAACTCACAAGGTGGATTCAAGGAGTACTGGGACATCACCCGCAAGTACCCGAAATATCAAGGTGGATTTATCTGGGACTTTGTCGACCAGTCCTGCCATTGGAAAAATAAAGACGGTGTAGCCATCTACGGCTATGGAGGCGACTTTAACAAATATGACGCTTCGGACAATAACTTCAATGACAACGGCTTGATCAGCCCCGACCGCGTACCAAACCCGCACGCTTACGAAGTAGGATATTTCTATCAGAATATCTGGACTACTCCGGCCGATCTTTCCAAAGGTGAGATCAATATCTATAACGAGAACTTCTTCCGTGACTTGTCTGCATTCTATCTGGAATGGCAGTTACTGGCTAACGGGGAAATCGTACAAAACGGCATCGTATCAGACCTGAATGTAGCCCCGCAACAGACTGCAAAACTTCAACTCCCATTCGACATAAAGAACATCTGTTCTTGCAAGGAGTTGCTTCTGAACGTCAGCTACAAGCTAAAAGCTGCCGAGACATTGCTTCCTGCGGGAGAAACCATCGCTTATGACCAAATGAGTATCCGTGACTACAAGGCACCGGAACTAAAACTGGAAAACAAGCAGTCCTCCAATATCGCAGTCGTAGTTCCCTCTTTCCAGGATAACGACCGCAACTATCTGATTGTCTCCGGCGAAGACTTCACGCTCGAATTCAACAAGCACAACGGTTACCTCTGCCGCTACGACGTCAGCGGAACGCAACTGATGGAAGACGGAAGTGCACTGACTCCCAACTTCTGGCGTGCTCCGACCGACAACGACTTTGGAGCAGGATTACAACACAGATATGCCGCATGGAAGAATCCGGAACTAAAACTGACTTCATTGAAGCATGATATAGAAAACGAACAAGCAGTGGTTCGTGCAGAATATGACATGAAATCTATTGGTGGAAAGCTGTACCTGACGTATGCCATCAATAATAAGGGAGCAGTAAAAGTAACTCAAAAGATGGAAGCAGACAAGAGCAAGAAGGTTTCCGACATGTTCCGTTTCGGAATGCAGCTGCGTATGCCTGTCACCTTCAATGAGATTGAATATTACGGACGCGGACCGGGTGAAAACTATTCTGACCGTAACCACGCCGCAAGGATCGGCAAGTACCGCCAGACCGTAGAAGAACAATTCTATCCATACATCCGCCCGCAGGAAACCGGTACCAAAACTGATATCCGCTGGTGGAGACTGCTTAATATCGGCGGCAACGGACTGCAGTTTGTAGCCGATGCACCGTTCTCCGCTTCCGCACTGAATTATACAATCGAATCATTGGATGACGGTGCCGGCAAAGACCAGCGTCACTCACCGGAAGTAGAAAAAGCCAACTTCACAAACTTCTGTATTGATAAGGCACAAACGGGACTCGCCTGCGTAAACAGCTGGGGTGCTATCGCTTTGGAAAAATACCGTCTTCCATATCAGGATTATGAGTTCAGTTTCATAATGAATCCTGTATATCATAAACTGAAGTAAAAAACATAGTTAAAAAACACGGTATCAGAGTACAAGAATACCGAATTTAAAGTACTTTTGCAGCCGGAAACTTATTTCATAGAATAAGTTTCCGGCTTTTCTTCCTTAGATCATCTATCCATACAATGAATGTACACAGCGACGAACGCACAATTTTAAAAAACAGATAAATATAAAGTATGAAAAGTAGAATTGTTTTTTTTGCATTTTGCTTAGCCCTCTTGTCTAGTTGCGGCAATAAGGGCAATGACACAGGGAAAGTCCCAGAATATGCAGTACAAGAATTACAGAAGACAACTGCAGATCTAATGAAAGCTTATCCGGCTACTATCAAAGGTAGACAAGACGTAGAAATCCGCCCGCAGGTATCGGGATTCATCACAAAGTTATGTGTAGATGAAGGAGCAACCGTTCGCAAAGGACAGCTCTTATTCATCATAGACCCTACTCAGTATGAAGCAGCAGTACGCACAGCAAAAGCTTCAGTTGCAACAGCAGAAGCAGCCGTGAATACACAACAAATGACTGTTGACAATAAGATCGAACTGAACAAGAAACAGATTATCAGCGATTATGACTTGTCAATGGCGAAGAACTCACTGGCACAGGCTCAGGCACAACTCGCCCAGGCTAAAGCACAGCTGGCCACAGCACAACAAAATTACTCTTTCACACAAGTAAAGAGTCCTTCAGACGGCGTTATCAACGACATTCCTTATCGTTTGGGAGCACTCGTAAGCCCCTCTATGGCTACGCCAATGACTACAGTATCTGAAATAGATGAAGTATATGTATACTTCTCTACAACTGAAAAAGAACTGCTGGCTATGACCAAAACCGGAGGAACCATCAAAGAAGAAATCAGTAAAATACCAGCCATCAAACTACAATTGATTGACGGCACAACATATGATGCAGAAGGAAAGGTAGACGCTATCACAGGAGTGATCGACCAGTCAACCGGTTCTGTTAGCATGCGTGCTATCTTCCCTAACAAGGAACATATGCTTCGTAGTGGTGGAACTGCCAACGTTCTGATCCCTTATAATATGGAGAACGTTATCAGCATCCCACAATCGGCTACTGTAGAAATCCAGGACAAAAAGTTCGTTTACGTTCTGCAGCCGGACAACACGGTGAAATATACCGAGATCGGTATATTCAACCTGGACAACGGAAAAGAATATCTGGTAACTTCCGGACTGAACCCCGGCGATAAAATCGTAGTCGAAGGTGTACAGAGCCTGAAGGACGGCCAAAAAATACAACCAATCACGCCGGCTCAAAAAGAAGCGAACTATCAACAGCATTTGAAAGACCAGCACGACGGAAATTTAGCTACAGCTTTCAACTAATAATTTAGATAATCGTATGAAATTAGATAAATTCATTAACCGTCCGGTACTATCAACAGTTATTTCCATTTTGATAGTTATCCTAGGTGCTATCGGATTGGCAACACTGCCTATCACACAGTATCCGGACATTGCGCCTCCTACCGTATCGGTAAGAGCCACATATACGGGTGCCAGTGCATCGACCGTATTGAACTCTGTAATTGCCCCTCTGGAAGAGCAGATCAACGGTGTAGAAAACATGATGTACATGACTTCCAACGCATCCAATACCGGTTCCGGTGATATCTCGATCTACTTCAAACAAGGAACTGATCCGGATATGGCTGCCGTTAACGTACAGAACCGTGTTTCCATGGCACAAGGTTTGCTACCTGCCGAAGTTACCAGAATTGGTGTGACTACTCAGAAACGTCAGACATCCATGCTGGTAGTATTCTCTCTTTACGATGAAACCGATACATATACAGATGCTTTCATCGAGAACTATGCAAAAATCAACCTGATTCCTCAGGTTCAACGTGTACAGGGTGTAGGTGATGCCAGTGTGATGGGTCAGGACTACTCCATGCGTATCTGGCTGAGACCGGACGTAATGGCTCAGTATAAACTGATCCCCAACGACGTATCTACCGCTTTGGCTGAACAGAATATAGAAGCGGCTCCGGGACAATTCGGTGAACGTAGTAACCAGACTTTCCAATATACCATTCGTTACAAAGGACGTCTGCAACAGCCGGAAGAGTTTGAGAACATTGTCATCAAGTCTCTGCCTAACGGTGAGGTACTTCGACTGAATGATATTGCGGAGATTCAGCTGGACCGTCTGGGATATAACTTTACCAACCGTGTAAACGGACACAAAGCTGTAACCTGTATCGTTTATCAGATGGCTGGTACAAATGCTACGCAAACCATCACTGATATCCAGAAATTATTGGATGAAGCATCCACAACACTGCCTTCGGGATTGAAGATTAACGTTTCTATGAACGCCAACGACTTCTTGTTCGCTTCTATCCACGAAGTGTTGAAGACATTGATCGAGGCATTTATTCTGGTATTTATCGTAGTATATATCTTCTTGCAGGATTTGCGTTCTACCTTGATTCCGACCATTGCTATTCCGGTAGCCCTTATCGGTACATTCTTCGTACTGTCACTGATCGGATTCAGTTTGAACTTGCTGACCCTGTGTGCCCTTGTGCTTGCCATTGCGATTGTGGTCGATGATGCGATTGTGGTTGTTGAGGGTGTACATGCCAAGCTCGATCAGGGATATACATCCGCCCGTCTGGCATCTATCGATGCGATGAACGAATTGGGTGGTGCCATCGTATCTATCACACTGGTCATGATGTCCGTGTTTATTCCGGTAAGTTTCATGGGTGGTACGGCAGGTACGTTCTATCGCCAATTCGGTTTGACAATGGCTATCGCTATCGGTCTGTCCGCATTGAACGCCTTGACACTGAGTCCGGCATTGTGTGCCGTTCTTCTGAAACCGCATACTGATCATGGAGATAAGAAACAAACACTTGTTTCTCGCTTCCACACTTCTTTCAATGCCGCTTATGACTCTATATTAAAGAGGTATAAGAAACGCGTACTCTTCTTTATCCAGAAAAAGTGGTTGTCAATGGGATTGGTAGTTCTCTCTATCGTATTGCTGATCTTCTTTATGAACACTACTCCGACAGGTATGGTCCCTAATGAAGATACCGGTACGCTGATGGGAGCTGTAACACTACCTCCGGGTACATCACAAGACCGCTCGGAACAAATACTGGCACGTGTAGACAGTCTGATTGCTGCGGACCCTGCCGTAGCTTCACGTACATTGATCTCCGGTTTCAGTTTCATTGGTGGTCAGGGACCGTCTTACGGTTCTTTCATTATCAAACTGAAAGACTGGGATGAACGCTCCATGATTCAGAACTCAGACGTTATCGTCGGTTCTTTATACATGCGTGCGCAGAAGATTATCAAGGAAGCACAGGTATTGTTCTTCGCTCCTCCTATGATCCCCGGTTACTCGGCATCTACGGATATCGAGGTGAACATGCAGGACAAGACAGGTGGTGACCTGAACAAATTCTTTGATGTAGCCAACAACTACACCGCAGCATTGGAGGCGCGTCCGGAAATTAACTCTGCAAAAACGACCTTCAACCCGAACTTCCCGCAATATATGATTGATATTGATGCGGCAGCTTGTAAGAAGGCAGGTATCAGCCCAAGCGATATTCTTAGCACGATGCAGGGATATTACGGAGGTTTGTACGCATCCAACTTCAACCGTTTCGGTAAGATGTACCGCGTAATGATTCAGTCGGACCCGTTATCACGCAAGAATCTGGAATCACTGAATAATGTCAAGGTTCGTAACAACCAAGGCGAAATGGCTCCGATTTCCCAGTTCATCTCTGTAGAGAAGGTATACGGACCTGATATTATCAGCCGTTTCAACTTGTATACTTCCATGAAGGTGATGGTAGCTCCGGCTTCCGGTTATACTTCCGGTCAGGCACTGGCTGCACTGGCAGAAGTGGCCAAAGAAAACCTTCCGGCAGGTTACACTTATGAACTAGGAGGTATGGCTCGTGAGGAAGCACAAAGTAGCGGCAGTACGACTGGTTTGATCTTTATCCTTTGTTTCGTATTCGTTTATTTGCTGTTGAGTGCTCAGTACGAAAGTTATATTCTTCCGCTGGCCGTATTGTTATCCATTCCGTTCGGTTTGCTAGGCAGCTTCCTGTTCGTCAACGGAATGAGCGCGATCGGTAGTATATCGGCCTTGAAAATGATACTCGGTACCATGTCCAACAATATCTATATGCAGATTGCGTTGATCATGTTGATGGGTCTGTTGGCAAAGAACGCGATCCTGATTGTAGAGTTTGCCCTCGACCGTCGTAAGATGGGTATGAGCATCACATGGGCAGCCGTTCTGGGTGCCGGTGCCCGTCTCCGCCCGATCCTGATGACCTCATTGGCTATGGTAGTCGGTCTGCTTCCGTTGATGTTCGCATTCGGTGTAGGTGCCCACGGTAACCGTACACTGGGAACAGCTTCTATTGGTGGTATGTTGATCGGTATGATCTGCCAGATCTTCATCGTTCCTGCTTTGTTCGTTATCTTCCAGTACCTGCAAGAGAAGGTTAAACCGATGGAATGGGAAGACATCGACAATACGGATGCCGTAACTGAGATTGAACAATACGCTAAATAATGAAATTCGATATGAAGAAACAGATTCTATATATGGTGTGTGCAACTGCTCTCCTGAGCAGCTGCCACATCTATAAGTCGTATGACAGACCCGAAGATATTACCGCTTCCGGCCTGTATCGTGATCCGGCAGCGGACAATGATACATTAGCTTCGGATACCACCAACTTCGGTAACCTGCCGTGGAGAGAAGTCTTCACCGACCCACAGCTCCAGTCTCTCATCGAACAGGGACTGAAACAAAACACTGACCTCCTTTCCGCTGCATTGAACGTCAAAGCGGCAGAAGCGTCTCTGATGTCAGCCCGACTGGCTTATGCACCGTCCATCGGTTTGTCTCCACAGGGAACAATCAGCAGTTTTGACAAGAACGCAGCAACTAAAACGTACTCATTGCCGGTTACTGCCAGTTGGCAAGTAGACCTGTTCGGGCAACTGCTGAACTCCAAACGAAATGCACAAGTCACCCTGAAACAGACAAAGGCCTATCGCCAGGCTGTACAGACACAAGTTATTGCCAACATTGCCAACATGTATTATACCTTGCTTATGCTCGACCGCCAGCTGGAGATCACTCAGGCTACGGCTGAGGTACTGAAACGTAATGCTGAAACCGTACAGGCACTTTCGGAAAGATCGACCTACACATCTGCCGCTTTAGCACAAAGCAAAGCTGCCTATGCACAAGTAGTGGCTTCCATCCCCGACATCGAGCAGAGCATCCGCGAAACGGAAAATGCCCTGTCTACCTTCCTGGGAGAAGCTCCGCACGCGATCAAACGTGGTGTACTGGAAGCACAGGCACTTCCTGAGGAACTTTCCGCAGGGATTCCTTTGCAGTTGTTATCTAACCGTCCGGACGTAAAAGCAGCCGAAATGTCCTTGGCAAGCTGCTATTATAATACGAACTCTGCCCGTGCCGCTTTCTATCCGCAGATCACTCTCAGCGGTTCTGCCGGATGGACGAACAGTGCAGGTTCCGCCATTATCAATCCGGGTAAGTTACTGGCTTCCGCTATCGGTTCACTGACTCAGCCATTGTTCTACCGTGGTACGAATATTGCCCGCCTGAAAGCAGCGAAAGCACAGGAAGAACAAGCTAAATTATCTTTCCAGCAAACGTTGTACAATGCCGGAAGCGAAGTCAGCAATGCGCTAAGTTTATACCAAAACACCAGTAAAAAGGCTGAATCCCGCCAAATGCAGGTAGAATCTGCCAAGAAAGCTTCGGAAGATACAAAAGAATTGTTTAACTTAGGGACGTCAACCTATCTGGAAGTATTGTCGGCACAGCAATCTTATCTGAGCGCACAGATTTCTCAGGTTTCCGACTGTTTCGACAAGATGCAGGCTGTGGTCAGCCTCTACCAGGCATTAGGCGGTGGAAGAGAAGATTAACTTTAAACATATACTATTATGATTAGTCCGTTAGCTTACGTAGACCCCGAAGCGAAATTAGGCAAGAATGTAACTGTCTTGCCTTTCGCCTACATCGAGAAAGATGTGGAAATCGGCGATGACTGTACCATCATGTCATACGCCAGTATCCTGAAAGGTACAAAAATGGGGAAAGGAAACAAAATACATCAGAATGCTGTCCTGGGAGCAGAACCGCAAGACTTTCACTATACAGGGGAAGAAAGCAGTCTGATCATCGGAGACAATAACGATATCCGTGAGAATGTAGTAATCAGCCGTGCCACTTTTGCAGGAAATGCTACCAGAATTGGAAACGGGAACTACCTGATGGATAAGGTACACCTTTGCCATGATGTGCAGATCAGCAATAATTGTGTGGTAGGAATAGGTACTACAATTGCAGGAGAATGCTCATTAGATAATTGTGTGATCCTAAGCGGCAACGTAACGTTGCACCAATATTGTCACATTGGTAGCTGGACACTTGTACAAAGCGGATGCCGCATCTCCAAAGATGTTCCTCCCTACGTAATTATGTCCGGTAATCCTGTTGCCTATCATGGAGTGAATGCAGTCGTTCTGTCACAGCATCACAATACGTCGGAAAGAATCCTTCGTCATATTGCCAATGCTTACCGGTTGATCTATCAAGGTAATTTCAGTGTTCAGGATGCTGTCCAGAAGATTATCGATCAGGTTCCGATGAGTGAAGAAATCGAGAATATCGTGAATTTCGTAAAAGGTTCGGAACGTGGGATTGTGAAATAGACAAAATACACTTTTCATAGAGAAAGGGTGATGTCTTTTTACGGACATCACCCTTCTTATTTATTCAAACTCCAGCGTACCGAAGAAGTCGGGACGATGGAAGTCCGGTTTCTCAATCTTTATCGGATTCCATGACAGGAAGTGAGGGGTTTGCAGTTCATCCCCGCATTTATAGAAATTCGCTTTAACTTCCTTTCCATCCAGTGACTGTATCTGATGCTTGAAGAATGCAGCATAAGGAATAATCAAGGCTACTTCCCAAGTCGTATCGTCCACACGTTCTTCGAAGGGTTCATTGCCCAGACTGGACCAACGCTGCACGAGAGCCGTCACTTCTTTCGGAGCGTGTTCCCGACCGTTACGGGCTGGTCCGGCACCGATCAGAATCGTTCCGATGCAGTTACATTCTATATTATAATAGATTCCGTCACTGGCCGGAACAGAGAAAAACTCCACACAGGAATCAGTCCATACAGATCCATTGTCTTCTCCATACTTGGCACGTACACTTTCTTCTCTGACTTTGAAGTGCAACAGAATAGAATCTTTGGTATGCGCAATCCGGAAACTTACTTTTGGCTTGTAAGGATATTCAGCCCAGTTGACACACTGAACCGGCTGGAAATCTATCTTTTCCTCATCAAATAATTTAGGAAGCGAACAAGCCTCTACATTAGCAGAACTAATTTTCTTTACTTTCATATATCTTTCGTTTGGAGGATACAAATATAGTTACTTTCTCCTAATAAGGTTCCCGAAAATCAAATAAAAACAATATATTTGCCATTAGTAATACCCTAAACAACCGAATTAGTGAGAAAAACAATCCTTTTATTTCTGCTATTTTTAAGCGTAACTGCTGTCCGTACGTTAGGACAAAATATTACTTTCAGCCATTTGACCACAGATGACGGACTTTCCCAGTTTTCTGTCAACAGCCTATACATTGACGAACGGGGTATTATATGGATAGGTACGCGCGAAGGGCTGAACCGTTATAACGGTAACGATATCAAAAGTTTCAAGCTCAAGAAGAATGATCCGAACAGTCTGTTCAGCAATACCGTGCTCCGTATCACAGGTAATAAGAACGGGAAGGTTTACCTGCTTTGCACCGACGGTGTAGCCGAATTTGACATGACCACTCAACGATTCAAAACCTTGTTGCAAGGCAATGTGGACGCTATCTACTACAACGAAAAACTATATATCGGAAAAAGAGAAGAAGTATTCGTTTTCAACGAGAACACGAACAACTTCGACCTTTACTACCACCTTGCCGGGAAAGACATTAACCTATCCTGCCTCCATCTGGACGAGAAGAAAAACCTGTGGATGGGAACCACCAGCAATGGTGTTTACTGCCTGTCGGACGACAAGCAACTCTCTCAGCCCATCACGAAAGGAAACATAGCCAGCATCTACGAAGACTCATCCAAAGAACTGTGGATTGGCAGCTGGGAAGAAGGACTCTACCGTATCCGTACAAACGGTACCATCGACAACTTCCGCCACGACCCGAAGAATCCGAACAGTATATGTTCCGATTTTGTCAGAAGCTGCTGCGAAGATAATCTGGGAAATCTATGGATCGGAACTTTCCACGGCTTGAATCGCTACGATAAGACCACGGGACAGTTCCAACTTTATACCGCCAATGACAACAAACCCGACGGACTCACCCACTCTTCCATCTGGTGTATCGTGAAAGACGAACAGGGAACCCTGTGGCTGGGAACTTACTTCGGCGGTGTCAACTACTTCAATCCGGAATATGAGATCTATACCCGCTATAAAGTGGGAGACACGGAGAAAGAAGGATTAAGCAGTCCCATCGTCGGCAGAATGACGGAAGACAAAGACGGTAACTTATGGATCTGCACCGAAGGCGGCGGCGTGAACGTCTATAACCGGAAAAACAATACTTATCGCTGGTACCGCCATGAAGAAGGTAGGAACAGTATCTCGCACAACAACGTCAAGGCAATCTATTACGATCGGACAGAGGAGATTATGTGGATCGGCACACACTTGGGAGGACTGAACAAACTCGACCTGCGCACCAACCGCTTTACCGTTTACCGGATGAAAGCGGGAGACCCGACCACACTGCCTTCGGACATTGTACGCGACATCGTGCCCTACGAAGACAAACTGATCATCGCCACGCAAAACGGAGTCTGCCTTTTCAATCCGGCTACAGGCACCTGCGAGCATCTTTTCAAGGATACCAAAGAAGGCAGAAATATCGGTATGGTGGCCAGCCTCTACATCGACAAGGACGGAACGCTATGGGTTTCCGCTACTGGAGAGGGCGTATATTCTTACCGCTTCGACACCGGCAAGCTCACCCACTATGCACACAATCCCTCCATTCCGAACACTCTCAGCAACAACAATGTCAACAACATCATGCAGGACAGCAACGGTAACCTGTGGTTCTCCACTTCCGGAAGCGGGCTCGACCGTTACCGCAAGGAGAGCAACGACTTCGAGAACTTCGATATGCAGAAAGACGGACTATCCAGCGACTGTATCTACGAAGTATTCGAGTCGTCCATACAAAAGGGAGACTTGCTGCTGATTACCAATCAGGGATTCTCCCAGTTTGACTACCCGCAGAAGAAGTTCTACAACTACGGAACAGAGAACGGCTTCCCGCTGACTGCCGTCAACGAAAACGCATTGTTCGTGACACATGACGGAGAAGTATTTCTGGGCGGTATCCAAGGTATGATTTCTTTCTGGGAAAAGAAACTGCACTTTACGCCCAAGTCCTACAGCATCATCCTTTCCCGCCTGCTGGTCAACGGAAAGGAAATCTCTGCCGGAGACGACACCGGCATTCTGGAACAATCCATCGCCTATACACCGGAAATCAGCCTGAAAGCCGATCAATCCATGTTCAGCATAGAATACGCCACTTCCAACTTCATCCCTGCCAACAGGAATGAAATCGTCTACCGCCTCGAAGGTTTCTCCGACGAATGGAATCACACCGACCGCAAGCAGACGCTTATCACTTATACCAACCTGAATCCGGGCAAATATACGCTCGTCATCAAGTCGGATGGAGACGGTATTGAAGAAGCCCGACTCCTGATCCGCGTATTACCACCCTGGTATGAGACATGGTGGGCTTATCTGATTTACACCATTTGCACCGTCAGTCTGTTATGGTATCTCATTCAGAACTACAATTCCCGCATCAAACTGCGTGAGTCACTGAAATATGAAAAGAAGCACATCGAAGACCTCGAAGCATTAAACCAATCCAAGCTGCGCTTCTTTACCAACATCTCCCACGAATTCCGCACTCCGCTGACGTTGATCGTAGGACAGGTAGAAACGCTGTTGCAAGTACAGACATTCACACCTAATATTTATCACAAGATATTGGGAATTTACAAAAACAGCCTCCAACTGCGTGAACTAATTACGGAACTGCTCGACTTCCGCAAGCAGGAACAAGGGCACATGAAAATCAAAGTCAGCCGACATAATCTGGTGAACTTCCTGTACGAGAATTATCTGTTATTCCTTGAATACGCCAGCAGCAAGCAAATCAATTTCAAGTTCAACAAGCAGTCGGATGATATTGAAGTATGGTACGACCAGAAGCAGATGCAGAAGGTAGTGAACAATCTGCTGTCCAACGCATTGAAGCATACGAAAGCGGAAGATACCATCTCCATCAACGTATCGCAGGAGGATAAACAGGTCATTATCGAGATCAAAGACACGGGAACAGGCATTGCCGCCGCCGAGATCGACAAGATATTCGACCGTTTCTATCAGACCGAACGCCTCGATTCACTGAATACCGGAGCCGGCACGGGCATCGGACTGGCATTGACAAAAGGTATCATCGAACTTCATCACGGAACCATCCGTGTAGAGAGCGAACCGGGCAAGGGAAGTCGTTTTATCATTACGCTAAAATCGGGTAACCAGCACTTCACGGAGGAACAAATCATACGGGACAATGCCGACGCCAACATCCAGCAACAACCGGAAACAATCGTTCCAACCGTAGAAATACTGCCCGACTCCGAATGGAAGGAGGAAGACAACAAACGCATCGAAGATGCGAAAATGCTGATAGTGGAAGACAACGAATCCATCAAACAAATGCTGGTAGGTATCTTCGAAACATTCTATCAGGTCACCACCGCTTCCGACGGTGTAGAGGCACTGGATATCATACAGAAAGATATGCCAAGCATCATACTGAGCGACGTTGTCATGCCACGTATGTCGGGTACGGAACTCTGCAAACAGGTCAAGACGGACTTCAACACCTGTCACATTCCGGTAGTACTACTGACGGCACGCACAGCCGTGGAACACAACATTGAAGGATTAAAAATCGGCGCGGACGATTATATCACCAAGCCGTTCAACACCAACCTCCTGATTTCCCGTTGCAACAATCTGGTGAACTCCCGACGGTTGCTACAGGAGAAATTCAGCAAACAGCCACAGGCTTTTGCCCAGATGCTTGCCACCAACCCGATGGATAAAGAAATGCTGGATCGTGCCATGGCCATCATCGAACAGCACTTGGATAATACGGACTTTAATGTCAACATCTTCGCCCGTGAAATGGGGATGGCACGTACCAATCTGTTCACGAAGCTGAAAGCCGTCACCGGTCAGACACCGAACGACTTTATATTAAGTATCCGTCTCAAGAAAGGGGCCGTCATGCTGCGGAACAATCCGGAGCTGAACATTACGGAGATTTCCGACCGCATCGGTTTCTCTTCTTCCCGCTATTTCAGTAAATGCTTTAAGGAGATTTACCACGTTAGTCCGCTTGCCTACCGCAAGGGTGAAGAAAAAGAGGAAGAAGGGAACGAAGAAACGGATCAATAACCCATAAACAGGTAAGCAAGTAGCATTTGTAACAGGAGAACCTATGCCAAAGTAGTTCCCTCCTGTTGGCACACTTGTGCCACGCTGCTGGCACGACCGTGCCATCGCAGTGGCACAGCTGTGCCAACAGCGTGGCACAAGATCCGGGCTACGATGTCAGGAAAAGGCATCCGTAGCCCCGAAACATTTAACCCTTTAGAATGGACTATTTTGTATCACACCTGTACATTCCTGCTCACTCATTTCCGCCAATCCTCTTATCTTTGTGTTCAGTAATCACTCCATAAAAGATCAACATTATGAAGAATGTCTCACGTTTACTACCGCTATTGCCCGGTATAGCCCTGCTGACCGGATGCAATCAGAAAGTACAAAAAGACAACGGACAAAACTCACAAAAGCCTAACATTATTTATATATTCGCGGACGACCTTGGCATAGGTGACCTTAGCTGCTATGGAGCAACGAAGGTCAGTACTCCCCATATCGACCGCCTTGCCGGACAGGGCGTACAGTTCACCAACGCCTATGCAACTTCCGCCACCAGTACCCCTTCCCGCTTCGGACTCCTGACAGGCATGTACCCGTGGCGACAGGAGAACACAGGCATCGCCCCCGGAAACTCGGAACTAATCATCGACACCGCCTGCGTCACCATGGCCGATATGCTGAAAGAAGCAGGTTACGCCACCGGAGTTGTCGGCAAATGGCATCTTGGACTCGGTCCGAAAGGAGGCACCGACTTCAACGGCCACATCACCCCCAACGCCCAAAGTATCGGCTTCGACTACGAGTTCGTGATTCCAGCAACCGTAGACCGTGTCCCCTGTGTATTCGTCGAGAACGGACACGTGGTAGGACTCGACCCGAACGACCCGATCACAGTGAACTACGAGCATAAAGTAGGCGACTGGCCTACAGGCGAGGAGAATCCGGAACTCGTAAAACTAAAACCCAGTCAGGGACATAACAATACGATAATCAACGGTATCCCCCGCATCGGCTGGATGACCGGAGGCAAGTCCGCTCTCTGGAAAGACGAAGACATCGCCGACATCATCACCGATAAAGCAAAGAACTTCATCGCCTCCCATAAGGAAGAACCTTTCTTCTTATATATGGGTACGCAGGACGTACACGTACCACGCGTCCCGCATCCCCGTTTTGCCGGGAAAAGCGGTTTGGGAACTCGTGGAGACGTAATCCTGCAACTCGACTGGACCATCGGAGAGATCATGAACACCCTCGACAGCCTCCAGCTGACGGACAACACCATCCTGATATTCACCAGCGACAATGGCCCCGTCATCGACGACGGCTACCAGGACCAAGCCTTTGAACGTCTCAACGGACATACCCCGATGGGTATTTACCGTGGTGGAAAGTACAGCGCTTACGAAGCCGGAACCCGCATTCCGTTCATCGTCCGCTGGCCTGCCAAAGTGAAGCCGAACAAGCAACAGGCTCTCTTCTCACAAATCGATATCTTTGCCTCACTTGCCGCTTTACTGAAACAACCGCTTCCGGAAGACGCAGCTCCTGACAGTCAGGAACATCTGAACACGCTTCTGGGAAAAGACTACACCAGTCGTGAATACATCGTACAGCAAAATCTCAATAATACGCTCGCCATCGTGAAAGGACAATGGAAGTACATCGAACCGAGTGACGCCCCCGCCATCGAATACTGGACAAAAATGGAACTGGGCAATGACAGGCATCCCCAGCTGTACGATTTATCCGCCGATCCATCGGAGAAAAACAATGTAGCGAAACAGCATCCGGAAGTTGTCAGGGAGCTGTCCGAACTGCTTGAATCGGTAAAGACAAGATAACCAATGAGAATAGCAGATTTGTATTATTTTGTATCAATCTTGAATAATTCTATCCATATGAGAACAATCAATGCGTATATCTTTGCCATCGTAAATTCAACAAAATCACTTAATTTTTAATATATGAAAAAACATCTATCCAACCAGACAAGAAAAAGGATGCTCTCCATTTTGGGAATGCTCCTGCTTTCTGTTCCATTTGTGCTTGCACAAGTACTTGTCAAAGGTACTGTGAAGGATAATCTAGGAGAAGGTGTTCCCGGAGCCAGTGTTCAGGTAAAAGGCACTTCGCAGGGAACGATCACCGACCTTGACGGTAAATTCACTCTTAACATCCCCCAAAAGAACGCTACCTTGGTTATTTCCTTTATCGGCTACGTCACCGTAGAACAAAAGGCGGACTCGCAAAAACCAATGGTCATCACATTAAAAGAAGATACTAAAACGCTGGACGAAGTAGTGGTTGTCGGCTATCAGGAAGTACGCCGCCGCGACCTTACGGGTTCCGTGGCGAAAGCCAACATGGCAGATGTACTTACCGCCCCCGTCGCTTCATTCGATCAGGCACTCGGCGGACGTATCGCCGGAGTAAACGTAACTTCGGGCGAAGGTATGCCGGGCGGCAACATGAGTATCGTGATCCGTGGTAACAACTCACTGACACAAGAAAACTCGCCGCTGTTCGTTATCGACGGTTTCCCGATAGAAGATTCATCGGCAGCCAGCACGCTGAACCCTTCCGATATCGAGTCGCTCGACTTCCTCAAAGATGCGTCGGCTACGGCCATTTACGGTGCGCGCGGTGCCAACGGTGTTGTCATCATCACCACCAAGAAAGGTAAGGTAGGACGGGCACAGTTGTCCTATGACGGTAGTTTCGGTGTGCAGCACGTCACCCGCACTATTCCGATGATGGATGCTTATGAGTTTGTCAAGCTACAGAATGAAATGTATCCTACCGTCGTTGCCGGCTCATACCTAATGAACTACGAAGGCAAGCAATGGACACTGGACGATTATAAAAACATACCGCAATATAACTGGCAGGACGAGATATTCAAGACTGCCTGGCAGCAGAATCATACGGTCAGACTTGCCGGTGGTACGGAAGGTGTACGCTACAATGCTTCCTTATCTTACTTCGATCAGGACGGTACGCTGATAGAAACCGGTTACAAACGTATGCAAGGACGTATGAACACAGTAGTCCGTCGCGGCAAACTGAACATGAGCCTGACCACCAACTATTCACGCTCTATCCAGACAGGTAGTACTCCATCATCCACCTCTTACAGTGGTATGAACAACCTTTTCTATAGCGTATGGGGATACCGTCCGGTGACTTCCCCCGACACTCCGCTCAGCTTCCTGATGGACAGTTCAACGGACAATGCCGTAGATTCAAGCAACGACTACCGTTTCAACCCGATCAAATCACAGAAGAACGAATACCGGAAGAGCTACACCAACAATCTTCAAATGAACGGATTCGCAGAATACGAAGTACTGAAAGGACTGAAACTGAAAGTTTCCGCCGGATATACTTATGATTCACGCAAGCAGGATCAGTTCAACAACTCGAATACCCGCTACGGAGGTCCTACCTCTACAGATAAAGTGAATGCTCAGGTAACCCGCCAGGAACGCCTGACATGGCTGAACGAAAACACCCTGACTTATCAGACTAACATCAAAAAGAAACACTTCCTCAATGTATTGGGAGGTATCACGTTCCAGAACTCGGACTATGAGATTTATTCATTCCGCACAACGCACATCCCCAACGAATCACTCGGTATGGCAGGCATGAGCGAAGGACAGGCAGGTACTACCACTTCGGCAAAGTCTTCATGGGCGATGTTATCATACCTCGGACGTGTGACTTACAACTATATGTCTAAATATTACGCTACCGTTTCTTTCCGTGCCGACGGTTCTTCCAAGTTCAACAAGGACAACCGTTACGGATACTTCCCTTCCGGTTCTCTCGCATGGAGCTTCTCGGAAGAAGAATTTATGAAGCCGTTGAAAAGTGTACTGTCCAGCGGTAAGGTTCGTTTGAGCTGGGGACTCACGGGTAACAACCGTATCGGCGAATATGATTATTATGCGCTGCTGGCGGTATTGAAATCAAGAGTCGGCTCGTATACATCGACAAACTCCCTCCCAAGCGGTGTTTATCCGTTCGACAATGATGCGACGAATGCAGGTGTTGTTCCTACTTCTCTGCCCAACAAGGATTTGAAATGGGAAACAACCGAACAATGGAACGCAGGTCTCGACCTCGGATTCTTCGACGAACGCATCGGTATAACGATGGATATTTACCGGAAGACCACCCGCGACCTGTTGCTGGACGCTTCCCTGCCTTTTTCTTCGGGTTATTACAGCGCTACCAAGAATATCGGTAAAGTACGTAACGATGGTCTGGAACTTAGTCTGAACACCGTCAACTTCCAGACACGCGCCTTCAAGTGGACGACTAACTTCAACATTTCATTCAATAAGAATAAAGTACTGGCATTGTCGGAGAATCAGACAGCCTTGCTGACTGCCGCGCAATTCGACCAGAACTACAACGGTCAGTCCAGCTACATCGCCAAAGTCGGTCTGCCGATGGGACTGATGTATGGTTATGTCTATGAAGGTACATACAAGTACGACGACTTCAACAAATCGGGTAACTCATACAGCCTGAAACCGGGAGTGCCCCACTACTCTACTGAGACCAACACTCAGCCGGGTATGCCCAAATATGCCGACCTTAACGGAGACGGAGTAGTTGACTCCAACGACCGTACGATTATCGGACGCGGACTTCCGATACATACAGGTGGTTTCACCAACAACTTTGAATATAAAGGCATCGATCTGAGCGTCTTCTTCCAGTGGTCATACGGCAACGATATCATGAATGCCAACCGCCTGTTCTTTGAAAGCTCCAACAACCGTTCACGCGAATTGAACCAGTTCGCCAGCTATGCCAACCGCTGGACACCGGAAAATCCGACCAGTGACATCCCTGCGGCTACCAACTCCTCTTCCAACCGTGTGATCTCTTCACGCATCATCGAAGACGGTTCGTACCTGCGTCTGAAGAACGTAACAGTAGGCTATACCTTCCCCGCCAAGCTGGTGAAGAAATGGAAGATAGACAAAGCACGTGTTTACGTTGCCGCACAAAACCTGTGGACATGTACCGGTTATTCCGGTTATGATCCGGAAGTATCTGTACGCAACAGTGCGCTCACTCCCGGTCTGGACTACTCTTCCTATCCGAGAGCATACTCTATCAGCTTCGGTGTAAGCCTGGGATTCTAAACGGATAATGATAGTAACAGTTAGAAAAAAGAATTCGATTATGAAAGCATTAAAAATAACAATCATAGCTCTATTGGCAGGTTTCAGCATGGCATCCTGTGACTTTCTGGACAAAGAACCTACCAAACTGACGCCGGAGAACTACTTCAACACCCCCGCTGAAGCCAACTCCTTCCTGACAGGCATCTACGCCATACTGTCGCAACCTACTTTCTACGGCGGTGACTATATGTACCTCGTAGCCGGTGACGACTTATCCCACTACGGAGGCAGCGGACGCGGTCCCGCATCTACCGGACTGATCTGCAACAACGCCACCACCAGTGACAACGCCGTGACTGCCTTCTGGTATGCCCTCTATTCAGGCATCAACCGTGCCAATATGTTCCTCGAAAACATCGACAAAGTAAACGGTTTCGATGCAGGCGTCAAAGAACAGTACATCGCCGAAGCCCGCTTCCTGCGTGCATTCTATTATTTCAATCTGGTAGAGTGCTGGGGAGATGTTCCTTTCAAAACAGTTTCAACCCAAAGCGTTACCAACCTGAATATCCCGCGTACGGACAAGCAGGAAATCTATGACTTCATCATCTCCGAAATGGCAGATGCCGCCGATACTGGTCTGAAATCGGCCTCCGATCTTGCTTACAAGCCGGGACGTATCTCTCAGTCTACCGCATGGGGCATACTGGCACGTGTATATCTGTTCCGTGCAGGCGAGCATTACCGTGAAGGTCGCAATGCCACACAGGCCGAAAAGAAAGACTATTTCGAAAGAGCCAGCTTCTATGCCCAGAAAGTAATGACTGCCGGTCACAAACTAGCTGCCAACTACTGGGATCCTTTCATCGATATGTGTTCCGACAAGTATAACACCACTGCCAACGAAAGCATCTGGGAAGCCGAATTTGCCGGCAACAACACTTCGGATACACAAGCCGAAGGCCGTATCGGTAACATCATCGGACTCGCCGGTCCGGATCTGTCCTCCAAAAGCGATGTGACGGGAGCCAAAGACCCCGGATATGGCTATGCCTTTATCTACAGCACTCCGAAACTGTACAACCTTTATGTGAACAACGGTGATACCAAACGTTTCAACTGGAGTATCGCTCCGTTTGAATACAAAGAAGCCGGAGGCAAGAATACAGGCGTTACCCACCGTGAATTTGAGCAGGGCAAACTTGCTGAAGTAATGTCCCAATACGGTCAGCAACGCGGAACTTACCAGTACGCAGATGACACAGAAAAGACCACAGCCACCAAGAACTTCAGCCGTATGTGCGGCAAATACCGCCGTGAATACGAAGCGGATAAGAAAGACAAGAACTATACGTCTATCAACTTCCCGATCCTGCGCTATGCTGACGTACTGCTGATGATCGCAGAAGCGGAAAACGAAGCGAACAACGGCCCTACCACTCTGGCTTACCAATGTATGAAGGAAGTAAGAGAACGTGCCGGACTGAACGAGCTTCCCGACATGACGCAGGAAGAATTCCGCCAGACCGTGAAAGACGAACGTGCCATGGAACTTTGTTTCGAATACACCCGCCGTTTCGACCTGATCCGCTGGGGTGAGTATGTGAAAAATATGAGAGCATTGGTAACCGAAGCACAATCCGGCAACAACTGGACGCAGGGACCTACCAACGTATATACCTACTTCAACATCTCCAGCACCTACAACTACTTCCCGATTCCGGATGCGGAAATGAGTGTGAACAAAGATATCACACAGAACAATCCGGGTTGGTAATCACAGTATTCATCGATAAAAGTATCATAGATTATGAAAACATATAAACTCATAGCCATCTGTGTAGCAAGTCTCTTCTTCGGGGCTTGCAGCGACGGGCTGGACGAAGCGGTAGGTCTGCACGTAAAAGTAGCGACCAACGAGAATGTAAGCTTCGACGGACAGATCATTACTGCCAAAAAAGGTACTCCGATAGAGTTCATCCTTTCGGGCGATCCGGACTTCCTGACATTCTTCAGTGGAGAAGCGGGCAGCAAATACGAATATCGCGAACGCGAAACAATTGATCCTTCACAGATCAAGTCGTCTATGCTGAACTTCTCTATCTGGTTCCAGTACGGTAACCCGAGCACGACATTGGAGAAACACGTATATATCTCCGATGAATTCACCGGATTATACAAGGATAATTTCGAAGCTGACTCTTTGCTTGTAGAGCAATTTGAGAAAGACGGTAAATGGAAAGAACTGGTTCCGCAGTCCGCATTCCCGACAGCGGCGGTAGGCAATGCCGATCTTGCCACTCCATACAGTTTTGATATGAAAGAATACATGGGCAAACGGATTGCAATCGCTATCTGCTACCGTGGCATTGACAATACAGTGGCACAATCCAAGATGTACTTTGAGCGGATGCGCATCAATAATGTGATGACGAGCGGACAGGAAGCAGAATATTCTGCCGGTTCTTTCGGCTTTACTCCGATCAATATGAAGAACAAATGGAATCTGAAGGATCAGACCAGCATGACCAAAGACCGTGAATACGGGACAGTTACCAATAACGTATCCGGTATCTGGAACCTGACAGGTGTAGGCGGCGGCTCCTTCTTCATCCATAGTACCAATGCCAACGATCCGCTGAAATACAGCTGGCTGGTTTCCGATCTGATTACCGTTAACTCTTGCAGCCCCGATCAGGGAACGAAAGTAAAGGATATTACCCAGCGTCTGGATAAGTACACATATACCTACAATCAAATTGGTATCTACAACGTGACATTCCTCGCTCGTAATGCCAATATCGATCATTCCTCCACGACTACTTACCACATGGTGGTAAACGTAGTGGAATAAAAATAAACGAATAAAATAATAACTAATACATTATATCTATGAATTACTTTAAATCAATCATGTTAACCGCATTTGCGCTGTTTGCATTGGCAGCGTGCGATACAGACGACTTGAGAGACGATGTTGACAATCTGAAAGACCGCGTAGAGTCTTTGGAAGCACAAGTCAGTCTATTGAACGATAACATGACAGCTATCAAGCGACTGCTTGAAGGTGGTCAGACTATCACAGAAGTGACGAATACAAACGGTACATATAAACTGAAACTGAGTAACGGAGAAACCATCTCACTGACACAAGGCTCGAAGGGAGAAGTTGCTTATCCAGAGATTACTGTCAATGACGAGGGCCAATGGGTAGTGAACGGTGAGGTATTGATGCAGAATGGCATACCTGTTCAGGCTGTGGGCACTCCCGGTAAGGATGGTATAGCTCCCAAGTTCCGGATTACGGACGAGGGAAGTTTCTGGCAGGTAAGTTATGATAACGGAACCAGCTGGGAAGACGTACTCGACACAGACGGTCAAAAGGTATCCGCAGTCAGCGATGGTTCCGGAGGAAGCAGTGCAGACTCTTTCTTTGAGGAAGTATACGTAGATTCAACCGGGGAATTCTTCGTTGTCAAACTGAAAGGACAGACGGAAGCTATCTCTATCCCTATCGTAAAAGACTTGCTTTGCGAAATCACCGAACCGGAAACCGGAATGAAGAACGGATACTGGGAAATAGGCTATGGCAAGACTGCCACTACGACTGTAAAAGTAAAAGGTGAAAACATTATCGTTACTGCTCCTGCCGGATGGGTGGCTACTGTGAGCGAAGCGGATGAAATGACCAATGTAGCTACATTGAGCATTACAGCTCCGGCAAACGCAATGAGTACACGTGCAACGGCGGATAACGGTTCCGACGTAACAGTGCAGGTTAATAAGGGTGCCAGTTGGGCGGTTGCCAAGATTCAGGTGAAGGCAATTCAAGTAGTTGACAGCTACTATGCTTTATATAATAGCGGAGCCACATTTACGGTAAATGGAATTGAAGTAAATAACACTAAATTCGAGAATGCAACATACATTGATTCTGATCAGACAATCACTACTCCAGGCATCTATTTTATCAAAGGAGGGGTCACTGTCAACTATAACAGTACCGTTAATGCTGCTAATTTGCTTTTCATCGGAGATGATTCACAAAACATCAGTACAGTGGCAATTACAGGAAATTATATCAGACTCAGACAAAATACCGAGACTGGACATTTCTTGTGTAAAAACATTGTATTTAAAGCAGCCGAGGGATTCACTAATTATCTGTTTACTGTTTATGCAGACGAGTCATTTGCTAATGTAGCTTTTGATCAATGTCAGATTGTACTTAATGGCAAACCTGTAAGTGCCATTACTAACGACAAAAGGAGCATTGCCAATTTCAGCATGGAAAATAGTACCATCAAGATAACAGCTGTTACACAACAGTTTATTATCAATACCAGCAGTAATAAGAATCAGGATTATGGCAATGTCATCTTTAGAAACAACACATTCTATTGTCCGTCAGGTAAAGTAAATCAATTGGTTTTATTCAATGGTTCAGCTTCAGGTATAGCCAGTCTGACCATAGAAAACAATACATTTATAAACTTGGAAACAAATACCGGTGGCTACGTAAACATAGGCAATCTGGCGAAAACCTCTATTAAAAATAATATCTTCTGGACAAATACAGACGGAACAGGTAATGTAGTCATCATTCGTCCTCAGATAACATCCCCAACAGGAGATATTTGCGCAGATAACCTCCTTTACAAAACTATGACTTATAATTGGCAAATGTTCTATGGAGGTAAACTACCGTTTGAAGGAGCAGAAGAACTGAAAGCATTAACATCCAATCCGTTCGACGGCGGCACCTTCGACCTCGCCAACGGTATCTTCGTTCCGAATGCAGAATATGCCGAATACGGTGCAACCAACTAATACCGACTAACGTATGAAAAAAGTAATATCAATCATATGTATCACCCTCCTCGTCGCACTTTACTCGTGCGACGAACGGGATGATCTGCGCTCCGACATTGACAACCTGAAAGAACGGGTAGCCAATCTGGAAGCGAGCATAGAACAGATGAACTCGGACATCAGCAACTATCAGCAGATGGTTGAAGGTAAGATTCTGGTGGTGGGATATAGCAAGGATGAACAGGATAACTATACCATCGAACTGAGTAACGGCGAAACTGTAACCATATACAGCGGCAAAGTAGACATGAACGATATGCCTTTGTTCAGCGTCAACGCGTCAGGTCACTGGGCATATACCATCAACGACATGACCACCGAACTGCTCGTTAACGACAAACCGGTAAGCGCCATCCCCGAAGCGGGAACAGCAGGCGTCACCCCGAAACTGAAGGTAGATGCAAACGGTTTCTGGCTGATCTCTATCGACAACGGAAGCACCTGGAACAAATTGGGCAACAACCAGATTGCCGACGGAACGCAAGCCGTTGCCAACGCAAGTTCCCTGTTCAGCAACGTAACCATCGACGAAGCGACCGGACAGATCACCTTTACCATCCGTGCCGACAACAGCCAAGTAAAAGTCCCCATCTACGGAAAAGACTTCTACCTGACAATCAAGTATGAAGGCACAGCCACTTTCGGTCTGGGACAAAAGCAGGAATTCCTTGTAGAACAAGCCAACGTGGAAACAGCCACCATCGAAAACCAGACATGGGGCGTGAAACTGACGGAAAACAAACTGATCGTCACCGCCCCCAAAACAAACGTGCAAGGGAAAGAATACGAAGAACAGATTTACATCAAGATATTCTCGAAAGAAGGTTACTGCCGGGTAGTGAAACTTCCGGTAAAACTGCTGACCACGGAGATAGATGCCAACTCGGCTTTAGCTTGGCAACGCTTCAGGCAGGGAGAGGACAATGTGCTACCCGACTATTCGTATGCCGGATATAATCATGGAGAAAGTGCGCCGCAAGGCGCATTTTCTTTAGGATACCAAGTGATCAACGTAAAAGAGCGCATGACCGCCAAGAACATGACCGCCCGTGAAGCGCTGATCAGCATCCTGCAAGAGAAAGGCATGACAAGAGTAAACGGAACCAACAAGCTGAACGCCAACGCGAAGATTGTAATCTATTTCCCCGCAGGCGACTACATTCTTCACAACGACGACGATAACACCCGCGACGAAAGCAAGCAGAAGGATGCCGTTGATTCGAAAAACAACAATGTCAGCAGTGGCATTGAAATCTATGGCGGTAACTTTGTGATCAAAGGCGACGGTCCCGACAAGACCCGTCTGATCATGGAAACGCCTAATCTGCCGACAAGTATCAGCAACCTCAGTTCATCACCTATACTGTTGGCAATCAAGCACACCAACGGTCCGAACAATGCCGGTAACTCCCCCAAGCTTGCTTCCGTTACCGAGAATGCCAAGCGCGGAGACTTTACCGTGAAAGTCAGCGGAACCACCGGAATCTCCTCCGGACAGTGGGTACAGTTGCGCTTGCGCAGCGGAGACAGGGAACTGGTAAAGAAAGAGATCGGTCCGATTGCCCTCAACGAGAACTGGGCGATAGCGAAAGCCCCTATCTCCATCAACCAAAGCTCCGACGACCTGTATGGCGTCAAAATCACCGAGTTTCATCAGGTGAAATCCGCCTCAAACGGCAAGATCACTTTCTACGAACCGATCATGCACGACATCGACATCAAATATAACGATACGGAAGGGTGGGAAATCCGTACGTACAAATATCTGGAGAATGTCGGTGTGGAAGACCTGAGCTTCGTAGGAAACGCATTGGACGGCTACGCCCATCACGGAGAAGGACACGCCGAACAGGCTAAAGTAGGCTGGCAATACGACGGAGCCTATAAACCGCTGCTGCTGCAACGTGTAGTCAATTCATGGGTACGCAACGTCCACTTCGAGAGTGTCAGCGAAGCGCTTACTTTTGCCGAATCTGCCAACAGCTCGGCATACGATATCCGTATCAGTGGAAAACGCGGACATTCAGCCGTACGTTCGCAAGGTTCTTCACGCGTCTTTATCGGCAAAGTCCGCGATGAAAGTGCAGGAAATGACGTATACGGCAAGAGTTGCCAAGGGCAGTTCCACGGTTGCGGCGTATCGAAGCCAAGTGTAGGAACCGTATTATGGAACGTAACCTGGGGCAATGACGCCTGTTTCGAATCCCACGCCACACAGCCCCGTGCCACGCTGATAGACAATTGCAGCGGCGGACTTGTATACTACCGCGCAGGAGGCGACGAAAATGAAGTCCCCAATCACCTGGGCGACCTCACCCTGTGGAATCTGAATGTGACCGGAACGGATTCTCACGCTTCTAACTTCGCATGGTGGAGCGACAGCGATACATGGTGGAAGATTTTCCCGCCTATCGTAGTCGGTACACATGGTATGAACGTGAAATTCTCCGGTAAAGAGCAGCAACAAGTCACATATGAAGAAAGTACCGGTATGAAGGTATCCCCCGAATCTTTGTACGAGGCACAATTGCGGGAACGTCTGGGCTATGTACCCGGATGGCTCAACGCACTTAAATAACAACCAATCACCCGCACGATTTTTCTAACCTTCAGTTAAAAACGTATATGAAAATCAGACTTTAATCAATTTAACACCCAAAAGAGAGGGGCCGGGAGGTTCCTCTCTTTTACTTTTCCGTATATCTACAGGAAATAAGAAGTTTTTTAAGTACTTTTGTAAATCAATAATATACGCAGTATGAAAGCAGACCACCCTGAAGATATAGAAGATATAAAGGAACTCATAGCCCAAACTGAAAATGAACAAGTGGAATTTAAAGAAACCACCGGACAATTGGAACGTGGCATGGAAACGCTTTGTGCTTTTCTTAACGGAGAAGGCGGAACGGTCTTATTCGGCATTACAGACAAAGGCAAGATAATCGGGCAAGAGGTTGCCGATGTAACCAAAAGGAGCATTGCGGAGGCTATCAACAGATTAGAGCCAACAGCAAACGTACACGTCTTTTATATTCCCCTTCCAGACAGTAGTAAGAAAATAATAGCACTCCATGTTGAAAATTCAAGAGACAACCGCCCATTTTGCTATAAAAGTCGTCCTTATTATCGTGTAGAAAGTGTAACATCCGCCATGCCACAAGCAGTGTATAATCAATTGCTGATAATTCGCGACGAGGCAAAATATCGTTGGGAACTGTTTGAAAACCCTAAACTCTCTTTGCAGGATATGGATGAAAATGAAATTCTGAAAACGGTCAGACTCGGAATAGAATGTGGTCGTTTGCCAGAGAATACAGGAAACAACCTCTCCATTATTTTAGAAAAATTTGGGTTACTGGTGAATGGCGTATTAAACAATGCTGCCGCTGTACTGTTTGCCAACAGGGAACTGATAGAATATCCGCAATGTCTTTTAAGGCTGGCGCGTTTCAAAGGAACAGATAAAATGGTCTTTATGGATAATCAGCGCGTACAAGGTAATCTGTTCCAATTGCTTGATTCAGCAATGACCTTTATATTCAAGCACCTTTCTTTGTCAGGCACAACCGAAGCTTTGGAGCGGGAAGAACATTTGACGATTCCTTATAAAGCTATACGAGAAGGGATTATCAATTCACTTTGCCATAGACAATTCCGGACTCCAGGCGGCTCTGTAGGAATAGCTATTTATGATGACCGTGTGGAAATTGAAAATCCTGGAACATTCCCTCATGGCTGGGATATGGAAAGGATGAAATCCGAACATTGTTCAGAACCTCGGAATCCTTTAATTGCCAATGTCCTCTATAAGCGCAAGTTATTGGAAAACTGGGGACGTGGTATCAGCTTAATGACAGAAGAATGTCGAAAAGCCAATTTACCGGAACCGGAATTTAAGTTGGCCAATGGTTTTGTAATACTTGTTTTCCGATACGGGACAAATAACCACACAAGCACCATGCAAGTACCACATAAGCACCACATAAGTACCATACAAGTTCAGTCCCTATTGAATATAATGGAATATAACACCTATTCCGTTAAGGAAATGATGGAGCTTTTAGAATTGAAAAACCGTAGCTATTTTTCAAAAGAATACTTAAAGCCTGCTGTTGAAACAGGAGTTATAGAGCCAATTTTCCCTGACCAGCCTAAAAGCCCGAAACAGAAGTATCGGCTGACAGAAAAAGGAAAAGCTTTATTAGAGAAAAGATAACGAATAACGAATAGCAAATTAAAAGATATGCAAGATACACTACCCATCCATTTTGCTCCGCTGCAAGGTTACACCGAAGCAATTTACCGCAATGCACATGACGCCTTCTTCGGCGGTGTAGACACCTATTATACTCCGTTCGTACGATTGGAAAAAGGGAACTTCCGGCGCAGAGATGTCCGGGGAATCGAACCTGAGAACAATGGGGTGCCCCACCTGATTCCTCAGTTGATAGCCTCATCGGCAGAGAAAGCAGAAGTGATTTTATCCCTTTTCATCGAAAAAGGATATCAGGAAGTGGATATAAACCTAGGCTGTCCGTTCCCGCTTCTGGCGAAACGTCATAACGGCTCCGGCATACTTCCTTATCCCGAAGAGGTGAAAGCATTGCTCAGCATTGTCACCCGATATCCGCAGATCAGCTTCTCCGTCAAAATGAGACTGGGATGGGAACAGCCGGATGAATGCCTGGCACTCGCTCCCATACTGAATGACCTGCCTCTGCGCCAGATCACCATGCACCCCCGTCTGGGCAAACAAGGTTACAAAGGAGAAGTTGACTTGCAAGGATTCTCAGCTTTCCGGGAGGTCTGTCAGCTTCCGCTTGTTTACAATGGAGACATTCATAATTTGGAAGATATTCAACGCATCAGCACACAATTCCCCTCACTGGCGGGAATCATGATAGGACGCGGACTACTGGCAAATCCGGCTTTAGCACTGGAATACAAAGAAAACCGTACGCTCGCGCCCGATGAAATGAGGGATAGACTGAAATCCATGCACAAAAGCGTGTACAACAATTACGACGTACTATTGGAAGGAGGAGAGGGACAGCTACTGACTAAAATGAAGACCTTTTGGGAATACCTGGCGCCCCAAACCGACAGAAAAGTACTGAAAGCGATTCATAAAAGTACGAATATCAGCAAATATTATCAGGCTGTCAGTGCCTTTTTTAATCAACGGTAGATTGAGAATCAGTTATTTTATGTAATTTTGCGCCCGTTTATTAACAAGCACATTATGAAAAAATACATTCTATTATCTCTCTGCTTGATGACACTATCAAGTAGTTTCGCACAATTAAAGGATTTTAAATTCAAATTCTACGGACAGATTCGCACGGACTTCTACTATAACAGCCGTGCCAACGAGGAAACTGTAGACGGATTGTTCTACATGTATCCCAAAGATGAAGTGCTCGACGGCAATGGTGAAGACCTGAACGCTACATCGAACAGTAATTTCTATACATTATACTCCCGTTTGGGACTGGATGTGGCAGGCCCGAAGTTGGGAACAGCCAAGACATCCGCCAAAGTGGAAGTGGACTTCCGCGGGTCGGGAACTTCTTACTCCACCATTCGTCTGCGCCATGCATACTTTAACCTGGACTGGGGAAAGTCGGCTGTACTGGTAGGTCAGACATGGCATCCGTTGTTCGGTGATGTTTCTCCTCAGATTCTTAATCTTTCCGTAGGAGCACCGTTCCAGCCGTTCAGCCGTGCACCGCAGATTCGTTATCGCTTCAACAATAAACACCTTCAGTTGACCGGAGCGTTGGTATGGCAGTCTCAGTATCTGTCACAAGGACCTGCCGGTAAAAGTCAGGAATACATAAAGAAGAGCAATATCCCTGAGATTTATGTCGGAGCAGATTACAAAAACGGAGGATTTCTGGCGGGTGCCGGCATCGAAATGATTTCATTAAAGCCACGTACTCAATCTTCATGGGAAGAAAAGACGTTTGATCCGACCACCAATAGTACTATATCAATCCCACATACGTACAAAGTAGACGAACGTATCACTACCCTCTCTTATGAGGCTCATGTAAAATATACCAATAAAAATTGGTTCATCGGCGCCAAGAGCGTATTAGGTTCCAACCTGACACAAGCATCCGGTTTGGGAGGATTTGGAATTAAGCACATAGACAACAAGACAAAAGAGCAGGAATACACTCCGATACGCTTCTCCAGTTCCTGGCTGAATGTGGTCTACGGACAGAAATGGAAACCGGGAATCTTTGTAGGATACGCCAAAAACTTAGGAACAAGCGACGAATTAGTCTCTGAAAAACTCTATGGAACAGGAACCAACCTCGATAAACTGGTAACTGCCGGAGCTGAACTTACCTACAACGTTCCTCACTGGAAGTTCGGAGTTGAATATACATTGAGTTCGGCATGGTACGGCAAGCTGGATAAATCGGATGGTAAAATCATAGACACCCACTCCGTCAGCAACAACCGTATTGTAGCAGTCGCTATGTTCATGTTCTAATTTGCAGAAGATCATTCAACAGAATTTAAGTTCCTACATCACTTTAAGGCCGACTAAAAAGTCGGTGGTATCTTAAATCTCCTCCTTCGGGAAGGGAATTAATGATACTATTGACTTATTAGTCAGTCTCAATTTGTTTCAAAAAGTTTCAGACGCTTGAAACTTTTAGTTTCAAAGGTTGAAACCATTGGTTTCATTACTTGAAACTAAAGGTTTCAAGGCATGAAACCAAAAGTTTCGCCCCATGAAACAATCAGGAGAAATACTCGATTCGGATGATTTGACCGCCCGATCCGATTAACTCAACCGTATCAGTTGTTTCAATTGACCTGTTCTTTTAGGAAGCATTAAATCATTTATTAGTCAATAATGGATGATCTCTCAGTCATTAATAGCTGATTTCTCAATTATTAATGGCTGAGAGATCAAACGTTAACAGTTGAGAAATCAGCTATTAACATCCTGTAAGTCAAAAGATAACATTGTAGAAATGAGACAGATCAGGATAAGACAGAGTGAGAGCAACCGTTTGCTCTCATACCTGCCACCACAGTTGCTACCACACCGAAAACCACGATGAATAAAAGGATACAGACCATTTGTTAGAGCATGAGAGCAAAACGGCTATCAAATCACTGTGGAGAGCCTGACCGATATGTAGGCTCCTCAGCTTTCATTGCTGCTATTACAGCCGATTCCTTTGGCCGTAAATGCTCTTGGGGGATCTGATTATTCAGATAGCATGCCACAGAACAAAAGATTATTTCTCCAGTTCTACCTCATAGCTGGCTCCATCCTTACAGAGGAAGCGAAGCACCGTTTGTTTTTTATCCTCGGATACCACCTTGCAGTAAGGGGTCTCCACTACCTTCCACCTGCCTTTCAGAGTCACCGTCACAGGAATCTCACCGCTTTCATTGTCAATCCACGGGCGGGAATAGATGCTGCGCTCCATACGTTTTCCGTCTTTATCGAAAGCCTCATCACTCGGACCACGATACAATGCCAAATCCGGTTGAGCTACAGTCAATAATACTTTATCAGCAGATTCCTTACGGACCATCACTAAGCAGGACGTATCCGTACGCTGCAATAATCCACCGGGAAGCAGTGACTGGGGAGTTTCAAAAAGCACATAAGAAGTTATCTTATCAGAAGGCGATTCAAGGATATGTGCATTCCGGTCTTGCTGTAATACGCTGTAGGCAGGCTTCTTTGCAAAGGCAGTCATCGTCTTCCGGTCGGTTCCCGGCAGAATGGCATATTCGTAGCTTCCCGCTTTCGGTGCTTTCCCATGGTCGATAATCAATGATACCCAGTCTCCTTTCGTTTCTTTGCCTGTATCCTGCATACGGGAGTATTGCGGAAAGTTTTTCTCGAATCTTGCAGCAACCGGCACATAATATCCGGTACCCAGATGATCCATCCATACTTTTCCTTCACCCGCATTATTCTTCCAATAGTCATGTGCCTCTTTATCTGTCACCGCCAGTTGGAAGATGGTCGTCTCCGTAGGATAGTCCGTGTTTGTATTCTCGATATCCGAGCCTAGACAAACGATCATTCCATCGATGAAATGGAAGGATTTTCGTGCACGATGCGTTCCGTTATACTTATCGTGTTCGTGCAGTTTCATTCCGAAGTTACCATTCATCTTTCCTTGTGACAGGCCGCCGGCAAAGGCTTCATCCGAATAAAGCATCTCTTCCATTCCGGAGAATGTATCTACATTCAGCACGTTGGCTTTGAGCAGGTCCAGCGGGAGATGGATGGAAGTCACTCCCGGAATACGGTTCCAGTCGAAACCTTCCTGCTGCCATCCGCTGGTGGCGGGAGTCACTGTCTGTCCCGGAGGTGCTGTCAGTATCTGGAGACTTCCATGTGCCAGATAACGTCCATAGAGGTTGTGTCCCAGATAATGTTCGGCTGCCCAAAGGTAGCGTGAATGTCCGCGTGCCACAGCCGACCAGTTTTCACGCCGTTGCACAGATACACAGCCATAGCCTAGCGAGAGATTACCCTGCGGATCGGGTTCGGCACGAAAACCGTTCTCTACCAGTCGTTTGGCAATCTTACGCTCCTGAGCGTTCGAAACTTTCGGCATATATTCCGGTGCCTGTTCCGCAGAAGAAGAATCGGAAGATACGAGACGCAGGTAGGCGGATGCCATCTCTTTATCAAAATCACCCTTTCCATCGGGAGTTCCGGCAATTGCCATTATCGCATAGTGCATGGGAACTAATTTCCCCTTTCCATCGGGATGGCGCCCGGACATAGACAAGGGAAAGTTCAGTTTATTGCAGTAGAAACGCATGGCAAGCAAGACATCTTTGACCGTCCGGTGTGCCAATTCGGAAACGGCAAGGCTTGTCCGACTGAAAAGATATATCATATTTGTTGCCCCGTCCAGTCCTCCAACGGCATAGGCAGGATAGTTATTACGGTGATGGAAAGCTCCTCCGTCCACTTTGAAAGAACCGGCCAGTCCCGGTGCAGGACGGCAGCCGTAGTCAATCCATCGGGAGAAGGATTTCAAGTATTGCAGCTTCTCCGGTGTGTCTTCCATCATCAGAATGCTTGCGATACGCCCGGTGGTTTGTGTATTGAAAGAATCCATGTCGATTCCGTTGCCTTCCGGCTTGGGATATACTTCGTTGGTGATGGCATACCAACGCAACGTACGCTCCGCTTCGAGCAGTTTTCCTTCTTCCCGCAATACATCTTTCATCAGGAAATAAGCCGGATAAAGTCCGCGCACGCTATATCCGTAATGATGAATATTGCCCCAGCAACTACCGTAAGCCACTCCCTGATCGGTGATATGGTCGTACATCGCAAGAAATTTCCGCCTCATCTCCTTGCGGATCGGTGATCCTGCCTCACTGTTATTGTAAGCCACGGCAATCCGTTTCATTAAGTCAAAATAGGCACGCATCTCTATTCCCATCTTGGTCAGCATATCCTTGTCCCAGTCCGGAATCATCCGTTCGTAGGCTTCGGAAGCACGCACCATGAAAACGGGCACTCCGGACACTTGCCCGTCCTTATAGGTTATCTGATAGAGGTCGTATTTCTTACGGATGGTTTCGGCTTCTTTCTCCGTCACCTTCCCTTTGGTATAGATCATGTCACGGAAACGCTTTTCCAGCAGTTTCATTTCCTGCCGCTGCTTGTCGCTTACGGGAGTCAGTTCGATGTCCGGTTTCAGCAGGGAGTGTTTGTAGAGTACCAGCCAGTGATTGGTAGTGCCGGCATTGACAAAGGGGACTTGCAGATCGGCTGTCTGCTGGCGGGCATCCACCTTTGTCGCAGTGATCAGATGATCGATGAAAAGGCGTCCTTTTGCATCGGGAGCCACGATGCGGAGCTCGTTCATTCCTTCTTCCGGCGTGCCTTGCATATCGCGTTCATAGCAGACCCATGCCGCACGCCAACCTTTGAAATTGATGCCGAAAGGAAAAGAAGCGCACTTACGGCCGTCTTTCAGAAATTCAAACTCGATAGCAGCGTCCTGAGGCTGCTCATTGTATATCCATACGATGAAAGCGGAAAGATACAGGTCTTTCCCTGTCGGGTCCTTCTTTTCAAACTTCAGGTCTTTCCGGAGTTCCAGTCTCCCGTTCGGTTCGAAGGTCCATTCCAACGAATGTTTCCCGTCTTTATAATGTGCACCGGATATGCCTAACTGAGACTGAACACCGGTTATACAGGCAGGTAACTGCGGCTCTTCAAAAGAGAACATCCGCTCATCCGTAACTATCTGCGCATTGAGGAATGCCGGACAGAGAAAAGACAATATCAGCATTGTCACTGACAGAGTAAAAGATTGCTTTATCATAGAATATATCGTTTTAGGTCCGATGGTAAATCGGTTTATCATTAGCCGGTATTTACAGAGAAGATCACCTGTTCATCTCCCGAATGCAAAGAAACCCCTCTTTTGTTGGAAAGAGGGGTTCAAATCGTACAAAATAGTTCAAATTATGTGCTATCTCTTATAAATAATGACCGATATGCTCTCTGCCGGTCCTGCCCTTAAGGGTGAAGTTCTTTAAAAGCCGCATTCTCTTCCTGCACGTGCTGAATGGTTTGTTTCAGCTCTGCAATCGGCAAATCATATCCATACCAGCCGGTATAACAGTCTACTACATACCATTTTCCATCGGGCAGCAATTCGAACTCCACACGTAAGTCGATCTCCGATTCTTCGTATCCCGCCTCAAATACCTTATGCGCCGGTTCGTTCAGCGTAAACTTAGATACATAAACACCGCCCTCTTCCTGAGTGATACGTTCTTCTTTCAGCGTTTCACTGTCCAGCAACGGCCACTTTTCCTTCGTAAAAGGGAACGTTTTCTCAGTTTCCCCGTCATCCGCCAATAAAGTAACCGGCGTTTTCAACGGAAACTTGACACGAGTATACTGAAACGCCGCACTGGAAGTAAACTTATCCAGAAACGACTTGAAATCTTCTCCTGTCTGTGCTGCTTCACTTTCTACTTTCGCCCTGGAGCTATTGCCACAGGAAATAAATGAAATACCTGCCAGCAATGACATGACCATCAAACAGCATGCAAACTTCTTAGCTCTCATAACACGATATAAATTAAGAGTTTAAAATAACGCTGCAAAGATAATGACAAGTTCAATATCTTGATACGAATCGGGAAGAAAATAGTTAAACTACTACAAATAATAAACTTACCACACCTCATTATTCCGGTATTAAAATACCTTTGTCATAAATCGAAATACTAACTTAAATAAAAACACACCATGAGACCCCCCTACTGTTTTCTCCTGATAGGTCTTTTGCTTTTATGCAGTACACAGACTATCGCTTTCGCCCAATCCGGCACTTATCAGACAATTCCCGAATCTTTGCGAGGCTACTGGCAATTTAAAGCAGACAATGTGTCTGACTGGAACGGTCCGCTCATCGGAGAGAATTTCGTAGAGAACTATTATGTCGTTTTTTATGCCGAACAGATAAAACAGGAAGCTGACGGCAGCTACTTCTTCCATTTACGCAATCAGAAAGGAGATACGACGGAATTCCGTATCACACCTACCGGCAATGACGCCGCCACCATCTGGTACAAAGGCTGGAAAGAGCCGAAGAACTGTATCCGCAAGCAAGTCCCCGACCACACGGAACCGCTCACTCCCCTTACATTGCCCGACCGTGTTTATCAGAAATGGGTGAAAGGATTATCCGGAAAAGTAATCTACGAATTCACCCGTGACGGAAAACTGCTCTATGACGGAAAAACATGGGATATCTTATCGGCCGGATATTTTCTCAATAAAGAATATCGGCTGCTCGTCAAAAGCGGAGAATCATACAAACTGCTTTACCTCAGCTTCCCCCTGCCGAAAACAATGAACGTAGCCGCTGAACTGCAAAATGAAAAAGTCTCTCCCATCGCCTCACACCCTGAAATATATGCTTTCGCCGGATGTTGGATCAATCAAGCAACCGGGGACTGGCGCATCGGATTCTTCGAAGACTTTGCTGTCTACCAATGTCAATTTTGGGATTATGAGTCGATAAACACCCAAAAGAATCAGACCACCATCATCCTGAAAAATGGAACAGAACAACTGAAAGTACGTTTAACTCGTAAAGATGAAACATCCTGCACCCTGTCTGTCGGAAAAGAAAAGGCACAGACATATGTTCTTTGTAACGACAAATATCTACCCGATTATCCGGTAGCTGATACCACTCCTTTCGTAGACAATGGTTATCAAACGGATAGCGTGACTCTCATCGGATACCTGCGTAACCTGCCTTCGACACGTCCTTTCGAAGTAGACGTACCGGATATGATCACCAATAATGAAGAAGAATATACAACCGAAATCGACTCACTTGGAAGGTTCACCCTCCGTTTCCCTGTATTGAACAGCCACAACGTGTTCATCGATTGGGGACGTACCACTATCTGTACATCCGTAGAGCCGGGAGAGACCTATTTCCTCTATGTGGACTTCGCTGACAAAAAGAAATTAGTGATGGGAGAAAAGGCACGTATCCTCAACGAACTGCTGGCCCACGAAGGACTCAGTGAATATATCGGCTACGACGAAGGAGAAAAAATGGAAAATATGGAATATTTGCAAAAGACGCAGGATATCATCCGTCATAAATCAGAATATCGTGCAAAGATGCTCAATGATCATCCGCTTCTCTCGCACAAGTTCCGCTATTACACAGAACAGGAAATCCGCTACAACGCCGCACGTGACCTGATGCAGCGCCGCTTTTCGGTAGACCGTAACAAGCAGGAGCATCTGCAACCGAAATTTATGAGTTATGTAGACTCGGCACTATATCCCCGTCCGGTAGAGCCTTATACGCTTCTCAGAGATTATGGTTCTTTCCTGCGGGATTACGTCGGATACATAACGGACATTGCTCCCGCTTCTTCAAACAGATTGACCGTGACTCCTCAAAAGATGGAAATGCTCTATCTCAAATTTGAAAGGGACGGAAAGATTCAGCTATCACAAGAAGAAAAAGACGCATTACACGCCTTCAGTAACTTCGAACAAGAAATTGAAAAAATGAAAGCTGCGAATACGGCTGACTCGCTGACAATGGCTGCCTACAACAAAAAGATGGAACCGAGCATCAAAACAATACAGAGCCTCGTAGGCAGAGACGAAATTTTCAATGACTATATGATGGGAAACTTGCTCGCTAATTCCATCAATCGTACCCTTGCTATCATTGACTCCCTGCAAATGGACGAAAAATTAAAGGAGATACTAAAGGCAAATTGCTATTATGAGATGTTGCAGCAGACTCACAAAGAATTGCCGGACAGCCTCATCAATAAATTCAAAGCAGAAGTTTCTAATCCTTCCCTACAGGCTTATGTATTAAACCAACAAGGGATATACGAAGAAATATCCCATAAGGCCATCGAATATCCCGAAAGCCTGATGCCTAACGAACCTCTGGCAGAGATCACAGACGGAGAACAATTATTCCGCAAAATCATTGAGCCTTATAAAGGGAAAGTGGTTTATCTGGATGTATGGGGCACCTGGTGCGGTCCGTGCAAGGACATGATGCAATATGCAGGAAGCGCCAAGAAACTGTTTGAGGGAAAAGACGTGATATTCTTATATCTCTGCAACCATTCCTCAGACAAATCGTGGAAAAACATTATCAAGGAATATGGACTGACCGGCAAAATTGCCGTCCACTATAACTTGCCCGATGAGCAGCAAAGGGCTATTGAGAAGTTCCTGCAGGTTCGCTCCTTCCCCACCTATATGTTGATAGACAAGGAAGGAAACATCGTAAACCGTGACGCCCCCAGACCCAACAGGGAAAATGATCTTCTCAATGCAGTCTATAAGTTATTAGAGAAATAAACGACTCATTTCTTCCGCAAATACTCGTATCCGAAACGGCAAAAGAGACATTTCCGTTTATCACAATACTCTTTGCGGAGCTGTATCAATGCCTGGCTATCTGCCGCCGAACCGACCGGTAGCCCGGCATCTCCCCACGACCGGATAATATGATTATTCTCCGCTTTCAACTCTTCCAGAAAACGTCCGGCACGATCACACATCCGCTCATCGGTTCTATGCAGACCATAAGCATATAAGAAAGGAACAACGGTATTAATCACAATCAAGTCCTGTGACTTCTCTCCCATCGATTTCTCTCTTTGCGGAGAAGGCCGGCCGAATATATAATGATTATCCCAATATGCAGAAGCATGAGTAGACAGTAATTGACGCACTTCCGGCAAGGTTTCTGCCTCCATCATCTGCGAAAAGAGCTTATCAACTTTCTGATACAAGTAGGCCAACTGTGCTAACCGAATATGGGGGAAGTTTTCCGGACGAAGCCTCAAAAAACGCCATAAACCGGCATCCATCACCTGAGTTATTTCAAACTTCCGTTGCAGATAGCGAAATTCCTTACGAAGCCGGAGACTATACTCATCTTCCTGCTCCTTCTTTAAAAACGCCTCCTCCAGCAAACCGGCCTGCCCAAAGAAAAAAGCCTCTATCTGAAACAGATCATTCCGATGCTTGTCTATCGCCCGGAACGGAAGCAACCCAGCCCATGTCTCAAAGGCATCACCATTCAAGCCAAAACCGAAATTACGGGCAAGAGTGATAAAGAAAGCATCTTCCCAATGACGGTCACATCGTTCCAGCCGTTCGGCAATTTGCCTTGCCTTTTGCTCCAGTCGTTCGGTCTGAAGAGCTGTCAGCCAGGAGTGAATCGTTAATTTGGATAAAGAGCTGATGATGGAATAGCAGGCAGGATATTGGTCGGCAATGCAGAGTTCATGATAATGGGTTTGTACATTCTCGGGACAGGTCAATAGCAGTTGGGGGATTTGCTCACCGTTGGAACGGGTTACTTCGGCGTCTGCCTCGGCCACTACATGCAGAATCACAGAATCGTATGTTTTATCATGGTCGTGACCGTGACGGTACCAGTCTGAAGAATGAGTATGTATCTCTATATTTCCCACCCACAATGTACCGTCTATCTTCAGCTTTGCATTAAAGAAGTCGGGACCGGCATCAGGGTTCTGCAGTCCGGAATCGATAATTTCTACCAGTAAGCCTTTGGTGGTTTGCAGTATTTTGAGAGGGAATAATTTATGTTTCCACACATAGTGGAGAAGGTGTTCCATGTTAACAGAAAGTTAATGTGCACTGCAAATGTAATAAAAATCTTATCTTTGCGACTATTATTTTGAATATAAGTCAGAAAACAATGAAAATAGCGTTGATCGGTTATGGAAAAATGGGCAAGGAACTTGAAAAGGCAGCCCTTAGTCGCGGACACGAAATTGTCTGCATTATTGATGTTGATAATCAGGAAGACTTTGAGTCGGAAGCATTCAAGTCCGCCGACGTAGCCATTGAGTTCACCAATCCGATGGTAGCCTACAGCAATTATATGAAAGCTTTCAAAGCCGGAGTCAAATTAGTATCAGGCAGTACAGGATGGATGGCGGAACATGGCGAAGAAATCAAAAAGCTATGTACCGAAGGAGGAAAAACCCTTTTCTGGTCGTCCAACTTCAGTCTTGGAGTAGCTATCTTCTCGTCTGTCAACAAGTATCTGGCAAAAATAATGAATCAATTCCCCGGTTATGACGTCACCATGAGCGAGACTCATCATATCCATAAACTGGATGCACCCAGCGGCACTGCCATCACACTGGCTGAAGGCATACTGGAAAACATGGACCGCAAAGACAAATGGGTAAAAGGAACGCTCCTTGCACCGGACGGTACCGTCAGCGGCACCGACGCCTGCGCTTCCAACGAGTTTCCTATCGACTCGATCCGTGAAGGAGAGGTTTTCGGCATCCATACCATCCGCTACGAGTCAGAAGTAGACAGCATTTCCATCACGCACGATGCCAAGAATCGCGGCGGCTTTGTATTGGGAGCCATCCTTGCTGCCGAATACACGGCCCAACATGAGGGATATCTGGGCATGAGTGATTTATTCCCATTCTTAAACGAATAAGGCTTCAAAGCCACTATCAAACGAATATAGATTATGAGACAAGCCACACGCACACAATGGATCAAATGCACCATTGCTATTCTCCTTTATCTCGCCTTCCTCATCTGGGTACGCAGTTGGTGGGGGCTGATTGTCGTTCCTTTCATCTTCGATATTTATATCACCAAGAAAATACCCTGGTCATTCTGGAAAAAATCGAAGAATCCTACCGTTCGTAATGTTATGAGCTGGGTAGATGCCATTGTCTTTGCATTGGTTGCTGTCTACTTTGTCAATATCTACATTTTCCAAAACTATCAGATTCCTTCCTCGTCTTTGGAAAAGTCATTGCTGGTAGGCGACTTCCTGTACGTCAGTAAGATGAGCTACGGGCCACGTGTGCCGAATACGCCGCTTTCCATGCCGTTGGCGCAACATACGTTGCCTATTTTAAATACCAAATCATATATCGAATGGCCTCAGTGGAAATATAAAAGAGTGCCCGGGTTCGGAAAAGTGAAACTCAATGACATTGTTGTCTTCAACTTTCCTGCCGGTGATACGGTAGCGCTCAACAATCAGCAAACAGATTTCTACTCTATAGCTTACGGTGAAGGTCAGCGCCTGTATCCCAAGCAGATAGAGATGGACAGTCTGACACGCCAGCAGCAACGTGCTGTTTACGATTTGTATTATAATGCCGGTCGCCAGCAGATTCTATCGAATCCGCGTGTTTACGGAGAGGTCGTTTATCGTCCGGTAGACCGCCGTGAAAACTATGTAAAACGCTGTGTCGGTCTGCCCGGAGATACGCTGCAGATCGTAGACGGTCAGGTCATGATTGACGGCAAGGCTATCGAGAATCCCGAAAATCTGCAGTTCAACTACTTCGTACAGACCACAGGCCCGTATATCACAGAAGATATGTTCCGTGAATTAGGCATCAGCAAGGCAGACCAGACATTGTATGATGATTCTTCATGGGAAGAAACCTTCAGACAGATCGGACTGGACAATCGGAATGCACAAGGAAAGATGGCTCCTATTTATCATCTTCCGCTGACGAAGAAAATGTACGAAACATTGTCCGGCAACAAAAAGCTCATCAGCAAGATCCTCATGGAACCGGAAGAGTATGCCGGACAGATGTACCCGCTCAACTTACATACCAAATGGAACCGTAACAACTACGGTCCGATCTGGATTCCCGCCAAAGGTGCTACTATCACTCTGACTGAAGATAACCTGCCTATCTACGAACGTTGTATTGTCGCTTACGAAGGAAATAAGCTGGAAATCAAGCCGGACGGTATTTATATCAACGGCGAGAAAACCGATCAATATACCTTTAAGATGGACTATTACTGGATGATGGGCGACAACCGCCACAATTCTGCGGACTCCCGCTATTGGGGATTTGTTCCTGAAGACCATGTAGTAGGTAAACCTATCGTTGTATGGCTGTCACTTGACAAAGACCGCGGATGGTTTGACGGAAAAATCCGTTGGAACCGCCTCTTCAAGTGGGTAGACTGATAAGGATACAGACGTGATAGAGTGATAAGGTGATAGAAATTGATGAACATTCGTAAATTCAAATGGATATTCGCATTCGCCGGAGCAATAGCCGTCGTGCTTCTGCTCCGGGGATTCGCTTTTACATCCTGCCTTATCCCTTCCACCGGTATGGAGAATTCACTTTTTCAGGGTGAACGTATTCTGGTCAACAAATGGAGCTACGGCCTGCGGGTTCCGCTGATGTCACTGTTCTCATATCACCGTTGGTGCGAGCGATCTGTCCGGCAACAAGATGTTGTAGTCTTTAATAATCCCGCCGCCATCGGGCAACCGACTATTGACCGAAGAGAAATCTATATCAGCCGTTGTATCGGTACTCCCGGTGATACCCTGCTTGTCGATTCCCTTTTCTCCGTATCCTCTCCCGAAGCGCAATTCAATCCGGATAAGAAGAGACTCTACTCCTATCCCGCTACTAAAGAGCAGTTGATCACTTCGCTTATGCAAACCCTTTCCATCACCAATGACGGACTGATGGGAAGCAATGACAGCACTCATGTCCGCAGTTTCAGCCGCTATGAATATTACTTACTGGAACAAGCGATCAGCGATCAGAACTGGATTCAGCCTTTGACGGAAAAGAGCGAAAAAGAGCTTAAACCGCTCATCGTTCCCGGCAAAGGGAAAGCACTACGAGTATATCCGTGGAATATCACATTGCTGCGAAATACCCTCGTGATGCACGAAGGCAAACAGGCGGAAATAAAGAATGATACGCTTTATATCGACGGAAAACCCACACAGCATTGTTTTTTTACCAAAGATTACTACTGGATGGCTTCCAACAATAGTGTCAATCTGTCCGATTCACGTCTGTTCGGATTCGTTCCGCAAGACCATATTATCGGGAAAGCATCACTAATCTGGTTCTCTAAAGAAAAAGGAACGGGAATCTTTGACGGATACCGATGGAATCGCTTCTTTCAGTCTGTAAAATAATTCACATGCATAGTTTTCAACATAACATCTGTACATAAAATAATGAGAATAGCTTATTTATCTTCTGCCTACCTTGCTCCAGTAGAATATTATACCAAACTATTGGAATATGATAAAATATATGTCGAACAACACGATCATTATATAAAGCAAACCTATCGCAACCGTTGTACGATTGCCGGACCTGACGGCGAACTGGCACTCTCCATTCCAACCGTCAAACCGGATACGCTGAAATGTCCAATGAAGGATATACGTATTTCCGATCACGGTAACTGGCGCCATCTGCATTGGAATGCCATCGAATCAGCCTACAACAGTACTCCTTACTTTGAATATTACAAAGACGACTTCCGCCCTTTCTACGAAAAGAAATACGAGTTTTTAGCCGATTTCAACGAGGAACTCTGCCAGCTGGTCTGTAAGTTGATAGACATTCAACCCTGCATTGAACGAACTTCAGAATATAAAACGGAATTCACAACAGAAGAAACAGATTTCCGCGAGATTATTCATCCTAAGAAAGATTTCCAGATAGCTGATCCAGAATTTATTCCGCATCCCTATTACCAAGTCTTTGATTCCAAACTCGGTTTTCTCCCTAATCTGAGTATTATTGACCTGCTTTTCAATATGGGACCGGAGAGTTTATTGGTATTAACAAGTAAATAACATTATAATAGCCAGACAAAGACATCAAACGTCCTGACACTACGTATCTTATCATACATCCCGGTAAGGTTAACAGGCGGACAAGCCTTGATTAATATCTTTTGTCCGCTTCCTGTTTTCGTTCCACGTACGTAAACCGTTGGGACTGCGTACGTGATCCCATCGGTTCACGTACATGAACTCATGGGATTACAGACGTGAAACGAAGAAATGTAACGACCGTACTACATTAATCTAACGTTGAAAACAGCTTAATAAACGTAGCACAAACTATTAAATGAACCGGCTTACCTGAATCAGGAAGGCAGAATCTCTTATGAAGGTGACAATAGAAAAGCGATTTTTCTCTATTATCACCCTATTGTCACCACCTATTATCACCCTTATCACGCTAAATTCCAGCACATTAAGTCTGAAAAGTGACAAGTGACAATAAGAATAACGTTTTTAACTCTGTAGAAAGAGACAAATTATAATCACCAGGTCACTATTATTTCCTTCAACAGATTACTCTTCATTCAGTCGATTCAGCAAATATCTGACATTCTCAAGATGTAAATGATTGACCTGGTACATCTGTTTATATTGCCAACTATTTTTAGTAGTATCAATAATACAATCTATAAAAGAGCCCATTATATTGGCACTTTGCATACGATTGGCATTTGAAACCTGCATATTCATCATATGCATACCAAATCCTTTAATCACATCTTTTACACTAATTTTCTTAAAATGATGAACTGCCTCGAAGGCTGCTACATTACCAAAAAGAACATTCTCTAAATCTTCCAGTCTTTGCCGATCCGAGCGTTCCACCAAATAACTGGATGGATTTATAAAACGATTGAGCGTAAGATAAAAGGTCATCATTTCATGATCAGAAGAAAAAATGGCATGCATGAATTGTGTTGCGTCCCCCGGACAAACAATCTGCTGGTTGTTTAAAACCTCCCTCATAAGAATTTAAATTAAATGGTAAATAAATTAAGTTCAACGGGGCTAAACAGAAAGGTGGTTTTAGATAATAAAAGAAGCGGTTCCGCCTGTCCCATTGCTCTTCACCATCCTACAACAGCAGTAGGTGCATTAACACTCTACATGGGGGTACGAAACCGCCATATAGAAGAATGGGACAAGCATAAAAAAGCCTGCCACATTGATACAGCAGGTTCCCCTGTTGTAGGTTTTGATAAAGAGCACTACAAAGATAGGATATAAATCAGAATAGGAAAAAGAAATTCATTCTAAATTGCATATACCACAGTAAAATGCAAGGTATAAGCCTTATTTCTAATCACAAGCCAAACTCGTTTCAAAGAAAAAGGAGAATGTTGTGACTCTCTCTTTTATAAGATAACAACATTCTCCCAGCAATCTGTTTTACCGGGGGAGGACCCCAGTTTTACCAAACGGATACCTATCTCAACTCAAATGGTACAATTCCTTTAATGTCTCTGGATGATGTTCCGATGACTGCTTCAAACTTACCCGGTTCTGCCATCCACTCGTGTTTGACATCATCGAAGAAGCTCAGGGCTTTTTTATCAATCGTCAGCGTTACAGCCTTCTCCTCACCCGGAGCTAGTTTTACTTTCTTGAAGCCTTTCAGTTCCTTGACCGGACGAGGCAGAGAGGATTTCTTATCGCTGACATAAAGCTGGATAACTTCCTGACCTTCACGAGTACCTGTATTCTTTACGTTGATCGTGAAAGAGATGGTATCATCGGCAGTCATCACCTTTTTGTCAGCCGAAGGTTTCCCGTAAGCGAAAGTAGTATAGCTCAATCCGTGTCCGAACGGGAAAAGTGGTTTGATCTTTTCTTTGTCTGCCCAGCGATAGCCTACAAAAATATCTTCACGATAGATTTCGTTTATGGTATCACCATTGTTCTTGGAGTGTGCCAGTTCTTCTTTATTCCCCGGATATTCACCCAGTGTATGTGCGCCTACGTCTTCCAGTCTTGCAGGAAAAGTAAAAGGAAGTTTCCCCGACGGATTAGCATCTCCTAGCAGTACCGAAGCAAGAGCTGTTCCGGCTTCCGAACCTAAGAACCAACCCTGAACAATAGCGGGCACTTCATTTACCCAAGGCATGGCAACCGCATTACCGGAGATGTTTACGACAATCAAGTTCTTATTTACTTTTGCCAACTCGCCAATCACTCTGTCCTGCGCATACGGCAATCCAAGGGATGCACGGTCCGAATCTTCGCAATCCTGATGATTGCTCTTGTTCAGGCCACCGAAGAAAATTACGTAATCCGCATCTTTAGACACTTCTACGGCCTCAGCAAGAAGTTCATCCTCCGAACGGTCGTCTTTCAAATCTTGTCCGGTCTGTACTCCATTATATTCCCCTGTCGGGTCACCAACGTATCCACGGGCATACAAAACTTCCGCCTGTGAACCTACGCGGTTCTTCAAGCCGTCCAAAGGAGATATCTCATATTTCACTTTCAGAGAAGAACTACCACCCCCTACAGTCATCATCTTAATGGCGTTTTCACCGATAACAGCAATCTTCCTGGATTTCTTCAAGTCAATAGGCAATACATTATCCTTATTCTGTAACAGTACAATTCCTTCTTCACCGATTTTTCGTCCGGCTTGTCCATGCTCGGGCGAAGCCAGAGAACCGAAAGGTTTATACGGGTTCATCGAAGTGCGGAAGATCAGACGGAGAATATTACTCACTTTTTCGTCCAGTTCTTTGGTTCCGACTGTGCCGTCCTGGATCAGTTTCAGGTAAGGATGTGCCAAATAGTAATTGTCATAAGCATTCCTTGTCCCGGCAGAAAGTCCGTTTGTCCATGAACCGAACTCCATATCCAGACCATTCGAAATGGCCTGGAAAGTATCATGTACTCCGCCCCAATCTGAAACGACGACACCATCAAAGCCCCATTCCTTACGCAGAATATCTTGCAGTAATCGCTTATTATGGCACGCATGCTGAGTCTTATAGAGCTTACCGGAGTCGGTATCTTCACTAAACGAATAAAGGTTGTAAGCTCCCATTATTGCCCAAGCACCACCTTCCTGAACGGCCGCTTTGAAAGCCGGAAGATAAATCTCATAAAGAGCACGGTCGCTCAAATGAACATTGGTGGTGTGACGGTTGAACTCCTGATTGTTTAATGCGTAATGCTTCACACAAGCAGCAACACCGTTTTCCTGTACTCCCTTAATATAAGGAACTACCATTATGGAAGACAGGTACGGATCTTCGCCCATATATTCAAAATTACGCCCATTCAACGGGGTGCGGTAGATGTTGACACCGGGCCCCAGGAGAATATCTTTTTTCCGGTAACGGGCTTCTTCGCCAATGCTCTTCCCATAAAGGTAAGACATTTCGGGATTCCATGTTGCAGAAAGGCAAGTCAATGCAGGATAGGCTATACAGGAATCGTTTGTCCATCCTGCCTGATCCCACTCATCCCATAATACTTCGGGACGGATGCCGTGAGGACCATCGGTTGCCCATACTTCGGGAATCCCCAGACGAGGGACTCCCGGTGAACTAAATTTAGACTGCGCATGAGTCATCTTCACCTTCTCTTCAAGTGTCATACGGCTCAGCGCATCTTTCACCCGTTCTTCGACAGGCTTGCTCGTGTCCAGATATACTGGTGTCTGCGCCATATTCATAGTCGGTAAAACGGCGGCTATAGACAAGCCAAGTAACGTTGCTTTAAATTTCATGTTCATAAATGATTTCTGTATTTTTACTTCTTCACAACAGAAAGAATTCCTTTATCTATCCCCTGAGTGAAATCTAACGTAAACACATAAGTAACTCCCTGTTCCAACGGAGAGGCCAATACAAGATTTTCCTCATCAACATTGAATAAGTTCCGGGTAGCCTGATCCATTTGCAGGTTCTTTTGATGAAATTGCTGATCCCAAGACTTTCCACCCAGATATTTAACACTGATATAATCGTATCGTATGCGTTCACCAATAACCGTACTGCCTTCAGCACCAGTCTTCCCAGTAAACTGATAAACTTTCGGACTGATTTCCGCCACACAATAAGCAGTCGAAAAGTCCCAGTTAAATTCGTCCTTAATAGACGGAGAGCCCATACCATAGCCCAACAACCATACGGCACCATGCCCGTCAGCATCCAGTCCGGCTTCACTATTGCCATTCATACGTACTACTGCAAAGTATTTGCGTGTAGCATTTACCATCACCCTGTAGCTACCGGCAACCGGCAAGAACTTCAAGTGATTATCTCCGGTCTTCACCAGATAATCCGGATCAACATACCAATCATTTAGATCTTCGATGCCACCTATTTCGAGTGTCTGGTTCTGCGTCAAAGACATCTGCAATTGATACATATCGGAACTGCCTTCTTCCAGCTTCATTCCATTGATTGTAATGTCCGGTCGCGGCAAGTCTACCTGTCCTACTTTCTCTACAGTCAGTACTGCTTTGGTATTACCTTTCGTTACATCTACCGTAAACTTATAAACACCGCCTCTCTCAAATTTCTGACCTTCCTGCAACTTCAAGTTACCCGACTCTGTTATTTCAACAAGATCGCTTGTAGTAGAGATGGCATCTCCCTTAAATTCACCATTATCCCACTTGTTTATGTGGAAGAATTTAAAGTCAATATCACTTGTTTTCATAGTCACACCGGCAGTAAACGTAAGTTGATACTTCTTTGCCGTAAGTTGCGGCATACACAAACCATTCTCCGGCGTCCATCCCACTTCGTACAAAGATACCGACGGCTTGCCAATTCCATTTCCGATAGCCCAGATAGCTCCTGTTCCGTCATCCTGCAATTTAGCTGCTTCACCGTCTTTTAAAGCTATGACAGAGAAGTACTGTCTCTTACCGTTTGCTGTAATCTGATAGCTTCCGTCAATCGGCAGGAACTTCAGTGTTCCATCCTCCTGCTTTTCAAAGAAGTCCGGATCAATCCACCATTCATCATAAGCAGGCACTCCTTCGAACGTCAGAATGTCTTTCTGCTTTAACGACAGTTTAACAGCATATACATCGTTTTCTACCAATTCCATTTCTTTTCCATTCAGCAATAATTTGGCAAACGGACTTGCTTCATAGTTGAAAGTATTAAACTGAATCGTATAATTGCCCGGCTCTGTATTGGAGAACGGGATAGACGTAGTAGAGCCTACTGCAATCGTATTGTCTTCCCAGCCAAAAGTTAGCTCGTTGCCGTGCTCCCCTACTTTCGGAGTTTTGATATACGCTTTCATCTTCTGCGAAAAGTCTCCCGATACGCTATAATGATACATCGATTGCCTGTCCATCCGGTACTCCTGCCCTTCTTCATCTACCAGGGTCAGATAAGGAAAGTCCGGGCGTGCCAACGTAAGTTCCGTTTCCTGTTCCGTCGTAGTAAAGTGAATATTCTGAAGGATATACTTCAATGTCGCCTTTCCGTTAGGAATATTAGCATAATAAGGAATATAAATCTTTCCGGTATAGTCGCTTCCACTTGTCTTTGTTCGGATCACCGTTTCAGATACCTGTTCTTCTCCATAGAAAAGCTGCGCTTTCAAAGTAGAAAGAGGAACGTCTACATCCGAAGCCTTGATCGTAAACGGAAGGCTGTCGCCGAAAAGGGCATCCGCATTCTCCGCCTTGATCTCCATACTCGGATTACCGGGAAGGAACTCGTCATCATTACAGGAATTCATGGATAAGATTCCCGCCAATGCCAATGTTATATAGATACTTTTTTTCATTGTCTTTATACTTTTAAGGTTCTTACTTTGACTTTGCCCAACGGTATGAAGTTACTGATTTACCGGGAACGTCATAAGCAAAATGACGTTGACCGTCGCTGACAGTTATCTTCTTCGACTTCTCATTGTTGTTTATCAGAACAAAGGCATACGTTCCGTCCGTATTTTCGAAAGCAGAACAGGTAATACCGTTGTCCGTATAACCGGTAGTGGCGATACGCACAGCTCCCGGCCTCACAACACTTGAAAGATGAGCAATGATATAGTAGTGAGAGTTACGTATGATTGTCTTATAATCACTGTTATTGATATCTACCGCACCATAGCAAGTCTGACAACCACCTTCACGATTCGGACCACGGTCGTTATCGAGCATCAGATTCCAGACAATTACGCCCTTACACCAATTATTGATTGTTCCCAATGCTACCTCTTCCATATCTTCCATCAGACGCTTCGACAAGTCACGTCCGCTGTTCCATGTGCCGATAGAAGTTTCTGTAAACAGAAGTTCTTTCTCAGGATATGCCTGATGTATATTCAGCAATTCTTCACGGTTGCCGCCATAGTTATGGTAAGCAGCACCTGCCAGATACTGAGAAGCAGCGGCATCTTCGTAAATCTTGCCCGGATAGTTCTTCTGCGATTCGATATTGTCATAATTGTAGTTATGGTCGAAAGCATAAATCTTGGTAGACAGTCCGGCAGCTTTCATCTGAGGACCGAGCGCTGTTTTCACGAAGTCTCTTTGTTCTTCCCATTCCATATAGAGCGAAGCGGAGTTGCCACGGTTCAAAGGTTCATTTTGCGGAGTTACTGCATAAATGTCAATGCCTTCGGCTTTAAATGCCTGTATCCATTTCACAAAATAAGTAGCATAATCCTGATAATAATCCGGGTTCAATTGTCCGTTCGTCCACGAATCCAATGGTGTACGGTCTGTCAGGCTTTTCACTTTCATCCATTTCGGACAGGTCCAAGGAGCGGCAATTACCTTGATAGAAGGGTTAATGGCCAGAATCTCTTTCAGGATCGGAAGGATATAGTCCTTTTCTTCGCTCTGCAAAGCAAAGTTTTCGATCCCTTTCGTATCACAGCAGGTATATTCGCTTAACGAGAAGTCCGAACAACCGATGGAAATACGGATGTAACTGAATCCGAAACCATCTTTGTCGGAGAATGTTTCCGTCAGGAAAGCATGACGGTCAGCCGGTTTCATCAGTAACAGGTTGTAACAGGTAGAACCTGTGATAGCTGCTCCGAAACCATCCATCGTCTGGTACTGTTCCGCAGGATTCAAAGTTATTGTGGTCGGAGCCAGATTGTCTTTCGGGCTGAAGTTAACCGCATCACGGGTCAAATCACGGGTCAGACTACTGGTTGTCGTATAAATGGCTACATCTCCGGTGGGGACAGGTACTACCGGTTTTTCCGCATCATCACTATTACTACAAGCCGCTAATATGGTGAAGCATCCTAAAAAGGTCAGTGCTATATTTCTCATGTTTATCATAATCGTTAGTTTCTTTTTCTATTTAAATACATTATAAGCGATGTTATCTCCGGCTCTATCAATATCCGGGGTTCTGTTCAATCTTGTCATTGGCATCGATTACCGATTGTGGGATAGGCAGGCGATAAGAGTTCTTATCAAAGGCGTAAACCTGTGACTTGCGACCTGAATCTTTCGCATATACGGCGTTCATCACCTCTTCTACCTTATCCAGACGAACCAGATCAAACCAGCGTTGTCCTTCGAATGCCAGTTCCAGCCGACGTTCGTTGAGCAATGCGGTAATCATCGCATCCCGGTCTTTACGTACGGATGAAGACAATTCGCCCAATCCGGCACGTTCACGTACTTCGTCGATGATCTTAGCTGCCGCTTCCAGATCCGGTGTATCCTGCATGATCAATGCTTCTGCCTTCAATAACAGCACATCAGCATAGCGGTATTTAATAATGCTGCTATTAGCCGAACGGCATTTGTACATGAAAGGATAATTGTCCGACGGATAATAGTTGCTCCAATTACAATCATAGTAAACTACGGATTCCTGAAAGCGAATCTGATCTCCTTCTTTCTTGAAAGCATTGATCAAATCACGTGACGGAGTTACCCATTTTGCCCAAGTGAAGTTATTATTCCAGTTTACAAGGTCACGTCCGAACATCCATGTACACCAGTTACCCGAACCGGGAGTAAACTGAGCTTCCAGTATAGATTCTTTAGTATTACGGGCTTTTGCATCCGTTCCGGCAGCATTCATGCCGAACAAATCGCTAAAGTCCTTCACAAGCTCAAAACCATCAGCCTTCACCTCGTCACAGTAACGGATTACTTTTGAATAGTCACGCAACGGTTTCTCTGCATAGATCTTTGCAAGAAGAGTACGGGCTACGGATTTTGTAAACAGAGTTTTGTTGCCTGCCGTATTATCCGGCGCATGCTGGATGGCAGCCAGCAAATCTTTCTCTATCTGCTGATAAGCTTCCAGTTCTGTGTTTTGTGCCGGGAAATATTGTTCATACACATCTTCGATATTTTCTGAAGTAATATCATCAGCTACTGTTGTAATAACCGGGAAATCCCCCCACAGACGTACCATATCGAACATGACCATGGCACGGAATATCATTGCTTCCGCCTTATACTGCGCACGTTCGGCAGTAGTCAAAGAGTTATCGGTCACCAAGTCAATATTACATATCAATTTATTGGCACGGGCAACGTCTTCCAGATAACGGTTCCAGTCACGTTCGAGCACAGAGTTGGAACCTTCGATGGAATTGTTCTCAAACGGAAGTACCTCAGCTCCCGTAGTTCCTGCGTATGCATTATCCGCATGCGAATCTGATATGAGCAACAAGTCCACATACCAGTGTTCCTGACGGTCGCGCATCTGATTGTAGATAGTCGTCAGGTGACTTTCTACAGCCGCTTTATCTTTAAATACCACCTTTGTACCGGTATCCGTCACACCTTCGGTCACATCCGAATAAGTATCGATCGGATCGTAATTCAGTGAGCAGGAAGAAAGTCCGAACAGCAAACCGGAAGTGAGTCCATAAAATATATATCTTAGTTTCATAGTCTTTCCTTTCATTAGAATTCAACATTAATACCAAACACGTATGATCTAGAATGCGGGTATGTACCCCAGTCGATGCCTTGCACCGTACCGCTGTTGCCCCATTGGTTTACTTCCGGGTCCATGCCGGAGTAGCTTGTCCATGTCAGCAGATTGGTAGCGGTAAAGTAAGGTTGCAGACGGGTAATTCCCCATTTCTGCAGTAATTTGCCCTTAAAGTTGTACGACAAGGAAACGTCTTTCAATCTCAGGTAACTGCCATCTTCAATAAAGTAAGTAGAGTTCAGCAACTTGAAATTAGCTTTCGGCACATTGGTTATCTGTCCAGGTATCTTCCAGCGGTTCAGTACTTTGGTAGACTGATTCTTTCCATCGTACATCCCTTCTGTTTCTATACGGGAAGCATTGAAGATATCATTTCCATAAGAGCCTTGGATAAACACACTCAAATTAAATCCTTTCCATGAGAAAGTGTTGGTCAGACCATAAGTAAAGTCCGGATTCGGGTCGCCGATATAAGTACGGTCGGAAGTCGAGATTTTACCATCACCACTCAGGTCACGATACATTAATTCACCTGTCTCAGGATCTACACCGTCACTGATATATCCGTAAAAGCCTCCTAAAGCACGTCCCGGCTCATTACGCACTACATAATCGTTGACTACATCCGCAGTTTTGGCATCATAGTACACTTTCTGCAATTCAAGTTTCGTCAATTTGTTCCGGTTGAAGGAAATATTGAAGTCCGTATCCCAGGTAAATGCTCCCCCCCGGAAGTTCTTCGAACTAATGGTAAGCTCAAAACCTTTATTAGTCATTTCACCTTCATTACGGGCGATAGAAGTAGCTGCGGCAGCACCGGCAGGCAGTGATACGTTCATCAGCATGTTCTTGGTCTTCTTGTAATAGTAGTCCATGTTAAAAGTCAAACGTCCATTCAATACTGTCAGGTCCAGACCAATATTGGTCTGAGTAGTCGTTTCCCAAGTAAGGTCAGACGTACGTAAATTGGCCTGGCTGATAGTCGGTACCGCATTCGCATAATCTGTTGTATCACCTTCAGCCGCTACCTTAAACCATTCAATACGACCGATATTATAACGTTGCAAATAAGCATAGTCACCAATACCAGACTGATTACCTGTCTGTCCCCAGCCTCCACGTATTTTAAAATCATCAATCCACGTCAGATCAGCCATAAACTTCTCGGAAGATACACGCCAGGCAGCTGAGAACGATGGGAATACCCCCCAACGATGATCAGGATGCAACTTAGAAGAACCGTCGGCACGCAGGTTAGCCGTCAACAGGTACTTACTATCAAAATTGTAAGCTACACGTCCGAAAAATGACATAATTCCCCATTGAGAAGCACCTGTACCGGTATTATCCCAGGCAATCTTGTTCGCGGCATTCAAGGTCTGTATCAGATCATTGCGGTAGTGTGAACCGTTTATCCAACTGTTAGAGTAGTCTGAATCCGTCCACGATGACCCTGCCATTACCTCCAGACCATGTCTCTTGAAGTTCTTATTGTAAGTAAATACATTGTCGAATGTCAATACCGTATTCATATTCCGGTTGTCGGAGGCTTCACCATACTGGTTACGTCCCCAAGCAGTAGAAATCGGATCAAGAAAAGTAGTATTTACAGCATTGCGACGGTCAAGTGTTAGAGTTGATTTAAACTTCAACTCCGGCAGCAAGGTAAGCAACACGTTGCCCGATGCCAGCAAACGGTTTTCCTTATCTTTATTATTCTTCGCACGTGCCATGTTCTCCAACGGGTTGGTGATATTTCCAACTCCATAGAAGTTATTGTAATACTGGTTCGGATTTAAAGCATCCCAGATCGGAGCATATGTCGGCGTATTGATAACAGCCAATACAACGCCACCGCGATTCGCTCCTGTTCCCATCGCTCCCCCTCCGTTACTGGTATAGTCCGAGTAGGAGATATTAGCACTTACTGTCAACCAGCTACGAATCTGATTTTCAAGATTCACCCGGAAATTATAACGCTTGTAATAAGAGATATCCAGTATTCCCTTTTCATCGAGATATCCGGCAGAAAGATAGTATTTCATCTTTTCATTACCGTTAGATACTGCTACCTGATAATTTTGCATCTTTCCGGTCTTATATGTTTCGTCAAACCAATCAGTACGGTCGGGCAGTCCATCAGGCAAGGATACCAGTCCGATTTCATCCTGTAACTCTTTATACTGCGCAGCATTCAGAGATTCTACCTTATCCGCCACCTTGTTCAAGCCAAACTGTGCTGTCAGAGATACTTTTGCCTTTCCGGTCGCTCCGGCCTTTGTTGTAATCAGAATTACACCATTGGCAGCACGCGAACCATAAATAGAAGCCGAAGAGGCATCTTTCAGAATCTGCATGCTTTCAATATCATTCGGAGATAAAAACTTAATGTTATCCACAGGAACACCATCCACTACATATAGCGGATCGTTACTTCCGTTCATAGAAGTAGTACCACGCACACGGATAGACATCTCTCCTCCCGGCGTACCGCTAGGCTGAATTACGGAGATACCGGCTGCCTTACCCTGAATAGCCTGTCCGGCAGAAACGATGGGACGTACATCAAGATCTTTAGTAGACACAGTGGAAATGGCTGTCGTAACATCTTTACGTTTTACCGAACCATAGCCGATCACAACTACTTCTTCAAGTACTTCATTGTCTTCCTGAAGTGTAACTTTCATCTGTCGGGATGCTTTCTGTTCCTGCGATTTATATCCTACATAAGAGAATATTAAAGTAGCATTGGACTGGACCGTCAATGTAAAGTTACCGTCTAAATCAGTTATCGCTCCGTTAGTTGTCCCCTTTTCCTGTACACTTACACCGATAAGCGGTTCTTTCTGTGCATCCAGCACCTGACCGGATGCAGTAAATTGTTGTGCGGATGCACTCAGAGAAAAAAATACTGCTAAGATAGCAAAGAGAATCTTGCGACTCCCCGAAAGGATTTTTCGCCTGTTCTTTTTCATGCGTATTAATTTTAAAGTTTATAATTAAGGTATGTGCTTGACAGGACTTTCGCCACTATTTCAGAAGCACAGGTCAAAAGTATAAAGAAACTGAAGTGATTTGACAATGAGGGTATAATAAGTGGATTATACAAACAGACAAACCACTAATAAACAGCAAGTTAATATCAACCAAAGAGGCCTAAAAAGTGGATAGGTTACAACATCGATCAACGTATTTTCCGAACTAAATCTTCGAAATCTTCTCTGGAACCACGAGCTTTGTTTTTTACTTTCGCCCGATAATTATAAATTGTATTCACCGAATAACGGAGAAACTCTGCTATTTGTGAACTATCTTCAATACCAAGACGTATTAATGCAAAAATTCTCAGTTCGGTATTCAATAATTCATCTTTCTTCAGAATGATTTGTTCATTGTCTTGCAACAATGCATTGAACTTCTTCACAAAATCGGGAAATAAATGCAGGAAAGCAGTATCAAAGTTGGCATATAGTTCTTCCAATTCCTCATCAAGGGCATCCTGTGAGCGGGTGATTTTAAGTAATTCTGCTATCTGACCAGCAGATACTTTCTTATTTACCATACGACGATATGCATCGAGCCGATTGATATAAGTAGAGCAGAGTTTAATAAAACGGGCAATATATTCTTCCTTAATCTGGTTAGATTCAGACAGTTCTGCATTGGTAGATGTCAAACAGGCATTCATTTGCTGTAATTCTTCATTCAATTGATTCAATTGATGATTGGCTGTCTGCAGATGATTCCTTGCAACAGCCAATTTCTTCATCTGCCGGTATATATAGCCCAACGCACCAATCAGCAGCACCAGCAATGCCGTAATCAGCACTAAATACTGCTGAAGGCGGTCGTTCTGTTTCTCAATCATCGCCTGATAAGTTTTATCAATCAAAGAAAGCACATCGGCACTCTGCCAACTTCGAAGACGAGCATTATAGAATTTGGTAGCATTCCACGAGAAACGCATATATTGGTAAGCTCTCTCCATATCGCCATTCTCATAGAGCAACTGAGCCAACATCCACAAAGAAGCATGATCTTTAATAGCAGAACGAATATCAGAGATAGCAGAAAGGCAAAGATTCTGTTTCTCTCTTATTTTATCTCCAAGATATTTATAAATAAGTGAGCGATGGTAAGTTACAAGTGCATATTGAGGCGTATCGGGCTCTGCTGCCATCAGGCGACGGTCGTTTATCTCCAAGGCCTCATCATACTTGTGCCGGTCACGAAACAACGTTTCGCGCATGACCATAAATTCTTCCGATTGAGGAGATAATATCGCATATAATGAATCTTTATATGCTGACGATATTTCCCGATAATAAGCAGATAACGTCTGATCTTGTGTATAAAATCCCATCTCACCATACACATGATCGAAACATGTATAATAATCAAGTATCAGATGTGAAGTTACCTTCTGTCGGTCTACTGACTTCAAGACATCAATTGATTCGGTATACATACCCGTAGAAGAAAGCAAAAGAGAAAGTTGCAGTTTACTTTCTATTTCCCGGTCAGTATCTCCCAGATTACCCGCAATACGAACATTCTCATTTAAATAGTAAATAGCGGAATCGCAAATAAAGGCTTTATATTCCTTATAGATCTGATTATTCAGATTATAGCGTTCTATGGAATTAGGAGCCACGTCTCCGGCAAGCTCTTTCAGATGCTGTATCCGCGATTCGCGCTGTACCACATAAGTGTCATGTGCCAGGATTGTCTGATCAAGGACATGCAATAGTGAATCAAGAGTTTCATCAGCCCATGAAAAAATCGGAAAAGAAGCAAACAGCAACAACAGCAAACATTTATTTTTCATTAGAGTATTAAAGTTTTGTAGGAAATATGACATTCTTCACTCAAGGTATCACTTATAAATCAACGTCGACAAATATTCCTCCGCAAACATCTCATTGGCAACCTCCAGCAGTTGTTCTGCCGTCAACGCCTCAATACGATGGAACACTGATTCTGACGATTCGTACTTATGATAGTGCAGATATGTTTTCGCCATACCCAGCGCATTATTCTCGAAATTATCAGACGCCACGCCGATCTGGCCTATCAGTTGCTTCTTCGCTGCCGCCAGCTGAGAAGATGTCATCTTCACATCCCGCATTCGCTTCAGTTCTTTATAAGTCAGTTTCAGACAGGTATCCATATCTTCGATATCCGTACCGAAATAGATGCAGAAAGCTCCTGTATCGGTATAAGAAGTCAGATTGGACTCTACATTATACACCAATCCCCTCCGCTCGCGAAGCGATACATTCAGCTTACTGTTCATGCCCGGACCGCCAAGCACATTATTCAGCAGATAAAGTGCCGTACGCTTATCATCATACGCATTGTATCCCCGGCTACCAATCATTACATGCGCCTGATGAGTATCTTTAGGCACTACCAACCGTTCGGGCACATAAAGAGGAGGAGGCATACGCTGATTATCCACCGTCACTGCCGGGATATCGGATAAATGCTTCTCTGCCAGACGGATAATCTTCTTGAAATCATATTGTCCCTGAACAAAGAATACCATATTCCCCGGTTGATAAAAGCGACGGGTAAACGAGAGAACATCCTCCGTACGGAAACTCCGCAGCAGTTCCGGCTTACCGAGAATGTTCCTTCCCAACGGATGGTTACGGAAAATCATATCTTCAAAATCATCGAAGATCAACTCCGAAGGATTATCCTCATAAGACTGGATTTCGTCAATGATCACTTCCGTCTCCTTTTCTATTTCATGCTGCGGGAAAGTAGAATGGAATACAATATCTCCGAGCAATTCGAGTGCACGTTCCAGATGCCCGGTCAGGAAGGCGGCATAGACAACCGTCTCCTCTTTATTCGTATAGGCATTCAGATCGCCGCCCACATTCTCCATGCGGTTAAGGATATGCCACGCTTTCCGCTTCTCCGTCCCTTTAAAAATAAGATGTTCCACGAAATGAGCCATCCCCTGCTCATCCTCAGCCTCATCGCGCGTTCCGGCATCGATGGCAAAACCACAATAAGCTACTTTCGAGAGAGTCGGTTCATGAATTATGCGCAGGCCATTCGGCAATGTATATTCGTTGTAATGCATTGTTTTCTACTTCCTTATTGAATTAATGCCGCAAAAATACAATAAAACTTATTGTCGTTTATAGAAAATTGCAGATATTTGTAGACTATATTAGCAACAACGTGTATGAAAAAGATAGGAATATTCTGTTCTGCCTCGGAAAACATTGACAAAATGTACTTTGACAGTGCCCGTCAAATCGGAGAATGGATGGGAAAAGCAGGCAAAACGTTGATTTATGGAGGAGCCAATCTCGGACTGATGGAATGCGTAGCCCGCGCCGTGAAAGAGAATGGCGGTACGATCATCGGAGTAGTTCCTGCCAAACTGGAAGAAAAAGGTAGTGTGAGCACATTACTGGACGAGGTGATTCATACCCGTAACCTGAGCGACCGGAAAGATGTGATAACAGAGAAGTCGGAGATATTGGTCGCATTGCCTGGTGGTGTAGGTACACTCGACGAGATTTTCCACGTCATAGCCGCCGCCTCTATCGGATATCATCAGAAAAAGGTGATCTTCTATAACGAATACGGTTTTTATAATGAACTTCTGGCTGCACTTAAGACGTTAGAGGATAAGGGCTTCGCTCGACAATCTTTCTCTACCTATTATGAAACAGCAAACAATCTGGATGAATTAAAAGAAAAAATAAACTGATTATATGATAGACTCCATCAAACAACTCTTGCAACAAGAGGCACAAGCAGTGCTCAATATCCCTGTAACAGACGCTTACGAGAAAGCGGTACAACTGATTGTAGAACAGATACATCAGAAAAAAGGGAAATTAGTAACTTCCGGCATGGGAAAAGCCGGACAGATTGCCATGAACATCGCCACCACCTTCTGCTCCACCGGCATTCCATCGGTCTTCCTGCACCCCAGTGAAGCGCAGCACGGCGACCTCGGCATCTTACAAAAAAACGATTTGCTCCTGCTTATCTCCAACTCCGGCAAAACACGCGAAATCGTGGAACTGACCCGACTGGCACATAATCTGGACCCGGAACTGAAGTTTATCGTTATCACCGGAAATCCCGACAGCCCGCTGGCCAACGAATCAAACGTCTGTCTGAGCACCGGTAAACCTGCCGAAGTTTGTACGTTAGGCATGACTCCTACTACATCGACTACCGCCATGACCGTCATCGGTGACATACTGGTAGTACAGACAATGAAGAAGACAGGATTCACCATCGAAGAATACTCAAAACGCCATCACGGTGGTTATTTGGGCGAAAAATCAAGATCGCTATGCGAAAAGTAATCGGTATCGGAGAAACAATCCTCGATATCATCTTTCGGGGAAACCAGCCTTCCGCAGCCGTACCGGGAGGCTCTGTATTCAACGGCATCGTATCCCTCGGACGAATGGGGATCAAGGTAGGTTTTATCAGTGAAACAGGTAATGACCGGGTAGGAAATATCATTCTGCAATTCATGCGTGAAAATAATATTCCGACGGATCACGTAAATGTCTTCCCGGATGGTAAATCACCTGTATCACTGGCATTCCTCAATGAACAGAGCGATGCCGAATATATCTTCTATAAGGATTATCCCAAACAACGTCTGGATGTGCTTTATCCTAAGTTAGAGGAAGACGATATCGTCATGGTAGGCTCTTACTATGCGCTCAACCCGGTACTCAGGGAGAAGATTCTGGAACTGCTGGACCAGGCACGCGAGAAGAAAGCAATCATCTATTACGACCCGAACTTCCGCTCTTCACATAAGAACGAAGCAATGAAACTAGCTCCTACGATTATCGAGAATCTGGAGTACGCCGATATTGTACGGGGATCGCTGGAAGATTTCTTCTATATGTATGGCTTGCAAGATGTGGACAAGATATATAAAGACAAGATTAAATTCTACTGCCCGCGGTTTATATGCACGGCCGGTGGGGACAAAGTATCACTTCGTACCAATCTGGTCAGCAAAGAATATCCGATAGAACCGCTGGAAGCAGTCAGCACCATCGGTGCCGGAGATAATTTCAATGCGGGATTGATCTACGGATTGCTTAAATATGATGTACGATACCGTGACCTTAATAATCTGAATGAAGAAGTCTGGGACAAAGTAGTTCAGTGCGGGAAAGACTTTGCCGCCGAAGTATGCCGTAGTTTCAGTAATTCAGTATCGGTGGAGTTTGCCGGACAGTACGCATCGAAGTAATTACGGATACAACCATCCCCTAAATTACTATTAACTTTGGCTAATAATCGCAAAGGAATTACCACATCTAACGGTAATTCCTATCTTTGCAGTACATGATTCATCAGACAAAGAAACTATGTACAGAAACCTGTTAAACTGGCTGACCATCCTACTGGTACTTCCGTCATGTTCCGGCACTTCGCCCACTATATCCGTAGTGTGTGAAGAGAACAATGTGGGAAACGCCATTATCAAATGGGAAACAGCCCCTATACTGAAAGGACAGGTAAAAGTATATGCTTCCACTTCTCCCGACTTCATTCCCGAAGAAAATCCCGTAGCCACCATCAACATTGAAAAAGGGAAAAAGACCATCGTGACCAATGATCCGTCTCAGCGCTATTACTACCTGATGGTATTCAACAACAGATATCGGGTGAGGGTAGCTGCCCGTAACGTCAATATTCCCGGCATTCAGAACTTCCGTGACCTGGGAGGATACAAGTCTGCAGAAACAGGCAAACATACCCGCTGGGGAATGCTGTACCGTTCTGCACAGATTGACAGCATTCCATTCTGCTCCCGCCGGGAATTGAAAAACATGGGCATAAGGACTATCATCGATTTGCGTTCGGAAGAAGAACGCCATAACTATCCACAGTTTCATGATGAAGACTTTAACGTCCTGCACCTCCCCATTGCAACAGGAAACATGGAACACATCCTGCAAGACATACGTGATAAGAAAATAGAAACGGATACGATCTATCGTTTAGTAGAGCGGATGAACCGTCAACTGGTCACCAACTACCGCAAGGAATACAAAGAACTGTTCACACTCCTGCTCGACCGCAACAATTACCCCGTCGTCATCCACTGTACTTCAGGCAAAGGACGTACGGGCATTGTTTCAGCACTGGTACTTGCCGCTTTGGGAGTCAATGAAGAAGCCATCATGAAAGACTATCGCCTGAGTAATGACTATTTCAACATCCCCAAAGCCTCCAGATACGCGTATAAACTCCCTATCAACTCGCAGGAAGCCATCACTACAATCTACTCTGCCAAGGAAGACTTCCTGAATGCAGCCAAAGAACAGATTGATGCGGAATACGGCAGCGTACAGGCATATCTGAAAAAAGGAATAGGACTCTCGGCAGAAGAAATCGAACGGTTGCGCAGCATTTTATTAATAGATAATGGTTAATGGAAAATGGAGAATGCTATGCAGGCAGCAATAATTATCCATTATCCATTATTCATTATTCATTATTTTTCTCTATCTTTGCGCCCGAAATAAAAGATATACAGAGATTTAATGAAGACATTTGAAGAGCTTGGCGTTTCTCCGGAGATACGTAAAGCAATTGAAGAGATGGGATATGAGAATCCCATGCCGGTACAAGAGGAAGTGATTCCGTACCTTTTAGGAGAAAATAATGATGTAGTAGCTCTTGCACAAACTGGAACAGGTAAAACAGCCGCATTCGGCCTGCCTCTGCTCCAACAGATTGACGTAAAGAACAGGGTTCCCCAGTCACTAATACTTTGCCCCACCCGTGAGCTATGCCTCCAGATAGCGGGCGATCTGAACGATTACTCAAAATACATTGACGGACTGAAAGTACTGCCAGTTTACGGCGGTTCTTCCATCGACAGCCAGATACGCAGCCTGAAACGCGGCGTACATATCATCGTGGCAACACCGGGACGACTGCTCGACCTGATGGAGCGCAAAACCGTATCTTTATCGACCGTTCACAACATAGTGATGGACGAAGCGGACGAAATGCTGAATATGGGATTCACCGACAGCATCAACGCTATCCTTGCCGATGTCCCCAAAGAACGGAACACCTTGCTCTTCTCGGCAACCATGAGCCCCGAAATCGCCCGCATCTCCAAGAACTACTTGCAGAATGCCAAGGAGATTACCATCGGACGCAAGAACGAAAGTACAAGCAACGTGAAACACGTAGCTTATACCGTACAAGCCAAAGACAAATATGCAGCCCTGAAACGCATTGTTGACTATTACCCGCAAATATATGGTATCATTTTCTGCCGTACCCGTAAAGAAACGCAGGAAATAGCCGATAAATTGATGCAGGAAGGCTATAACGCAGATTCACTGCACGGAGAACTGTCACAGGCTCAGCGCGATGCCGTGATGCAGAAATTCCGCATCCGCAACCTGCAATTACTGGTTGCTACGGACGTTGCCGCGCGCGGACTGGACGTAGACGACCTGACACACGTGATCAACTACGGCCTGCCCGATGATACGGAAAGCTACACACATCGTAGCGGACGTACCGGACGTGCCGGAAAGACAGGTACTTCCATCGCTATCATCAACCTGCGCGAAAAAGGAAAGCTGCGTGAGATAGAGCGCATCATCGGCAAGAAGTTTATTGCCGGAGAAATGCCGACAGGCAAGCAGATCTGCGAAAAACAGCTTATCAAAGTGATTGATGAACTGGAAAAGGTGAAGGTAAACGAAGAAGAAATCACGGACTTCATGCCGGAGATTTATCGTAAGCTGGAATGGCTGAGCAAAGAGGATCTGATCAAACGCATGGTATCGCATGAGTTCAATCGTTTTCTGGACTACTACCGCGACCGTGAAGAGATCGAGACTCCGACCGACAGCCGCGAACGTAACACACATGACAGCCGTGAAAGAGGCAGCCGCAAGGCAGCGCCGGGTTTCACCCGCTTATTCATCAATCTGGGAAAAATGGACAGTTTCTTCCCAAGCGAGCTGATCAGCTTACTGAACAGCAATACACGTGGACGAATCGAGTTGGGACGCATTGACTTGATGAAAAATTTCTCCTTCTTCGAAGTAGAAGAGAAAGAAGCACAAAACGTAGTGAAGGCGTTGAACCGCGCTAACTGGAACGGCCGCAAAGTATCTGTAGAAGTTGCCGGTGAGGAAGCAGGAGAAGGCCGGAGAGGCAGTGGTTCTGCCGAACGCAGAGGAGGAAAACGTCCTTTCGGAAGTTCCTCCGAAAAGCGTGGTGACAGTAGCCGCAACTCACGTTCCGAAAGATCGGACAGAGCACCGCGAGCTGACAGAGCGACTAAAGGCAGTGACAAGACCGACAAGAAAAAAAGAAGCGACAAGCCCAGCCGCGAAGAACGGGGTTACGGAGCACGTGGTCCTAAAAAGACAGACGACTGGCAACAGTTCTTTAAAGATAAAGAGCCTGACTTCAGCGAGGAAGGATGGGCACGCAGAAAGCCGAAAAAGAAGTAACAGGCAAAACAGCCATTATAAGGTAATGTTGGAAAAGAAGAAGATTTAAGGCGTTGATATAGTTTACCTATTCATAACCGATATTGACGTAGCATATTTATTCTCTATCCGACTCTGCTGAAAAATACTGAACTGTTATGCCTAATCTATATTTCAGTTTTTAATAAACTTCTTGATCGTTTATTAGAAACGGTATCCAAGTTTATTAAAAACGATTACATGGCTTTTCGATAGCATTTATCCGAATTTATATAACAAAACAGGCTGCAAACCTCTCAAAAGTTTGCAGCCTGTTTCTTATATACAAGCTACCGAAAAGCCTTCCGAAGCAAGGCATTATCGGATAAAATGTTGTCATATTATACTATATCAGCACAACAAATGCAGTATAAGGTAAGATATTCTCATTGGTCTAAGTTTTAATTCATTTATTGTAAGGATACAAATATACAACATTAAAAGCCGTTTGTCAAGTCTTCAGGAGTTTTATACGTTCATAGTTCCTCCTCCTTCCTCAGAAGCATCATGAACATCCTTCGTCTTGATATTCCTGTACTGCTTGGGCGTCATCTCGAACTTCTGGGCAAATGCTTTATAGAAAGTCCCCCTGTTCGAGAATCCGGTTTTATCCATAATCTCTTCAATGGAAAGTTGCGTTGTCAGCAACAAGCGTTCTACAATCGTCAGGCGATACTCTCTGATGATGTCGGCAGGAGTCTTCTCCGTGACATTTTTCAGCTTCCGATAGAACTGCCGGGTACTGTATCCTAATGAACTACTCAACAATTCCACTGATAAATCCGTATTCTGTATATGACTATCAATAATCTGCATCATCTTCTCGAAGAAGGATTTATCCTCTTTATGCAGAAAATGACCATCATCCAGTTCAAAAGCACTTAGAACAGAGCTATAATACTCTTTCAGGTCCTCTTCGCGCTGTAACAGCCTTCTAACGACTTTCTCGAGATATTCCACATTGAAAGGTTTCGTGATATATGCTTCCGCGCCGGATTCAATTCCCCTCGTCTGCTCGTCAATATTATTCAGTGCCGAAAGCAGTATTAACGGGATACGGCTCAACAGTTTATCCGACTTTATCTTTTTGGCAAACGACATTCCATCCATACCGGGCATCATTACATCCGAAATAATCAAATCCGGTAACTGGATGCCCAACTGCTTCAAGGCTTCCTCTGCACTGCCTAAAGAGACAACATTGTATGCCCCGACAAATATCTCCGTAACAAACCATAACATAGAAGGGTCATCGTCAATAATCATAATCGTCTGCTTGTTCTTATCAAATTCAACCGACGAATTCTTGAGTTCGACTGCTTGCTCATCTGATGACAAAACCAATTCTTCAGCTACTTTTTCATCTTCATTATCCACCGTAACCTCCATAACAGGCAGCCATACATCAAAAGTAGTCACCTCATTAGGAATACTGGATACCTGAATCTGTCCATTCAACAGATTTACCATACTGTGACAAATGGCCAGTCCCAATCCATTTCGCGGAGAAATCCCATTCTTGTTCTGCACTTCGAAATTATCCAGAATCTTATAACGGTCGAATATTTTCGTGAGATCAGCCTCCTTGATTCCTTTTCCCGTATTAGATACCCGAATGCAAAGTTGTTCTCCTTCAATACGCAGCTCTACCGTAATGGAACCATTCTCCGGAGTATATTTGAAAGCGTTAGAAATCAGGTTATTTACAATTTTACTCAGACAGCTGACATCCGTATTCCAAAAAACTCCATCTTCTATCTGCAATCGATAGTTCAGTTTCCGGCTTTCCGCCAGCTCTCCGAATGATTCGGCAATAGTCCGTATCTGTTCTGTGACAGGAACATGTTTTATCTTCAAAATCTTGTTCCCCGTCTCCAGTCGGCGGAACTCAATCAGTTCCAATATCAGCGCATTCAGTTTCAACGCATTCTGCTGAATCATGGAAGCATACTTCCGGACATAACTGTCTACCCGGCTATAGGAAAGGATTTTTTCACACGGACCGTTGATCAATGTCAACGGAGTACAAAATTCATGGGTAATGTTAGTAAAGAAACGCAATTTCGATTCATACAGTTCTTCGCGCTGCTGGCGGTTCATTTCCTCGATCATAACATTCCGCTTTCTGCGATAACGTTTTATCACCATCCGGATAGCTCCTGCAATTACCCCGGCTAATAATAAGAAATAGACAATATAAGCACAAGTAGTCATATACCAGGGAGGAGTGATACGGATCAATAATGAATAAGGTTCACTCTCTTTCCCTGTTATATTACTTCGGTACTTCACTAGCAAGGTGTATTCTCCAGGAGATAGATTAGAGAAAACCGCCACCGTAGACAATCCGTTCTCAATCCAACTATCGCTCAAACCGTCTATCTTATAAGAGTAAGTATAATTGTTCCCGTTAATGTAATCGACAGCAATAAATGAAAGGTTAAAGAAGTTCTGACTATAGTCCAGCACCAAAGTTTCTTGCTTCGTAGCGCCTTGCAGAAAATCATAAATATTGCACTCTTTACCAAAAATAGAGAGGCGGTTGAAATGCAAAGGAGGCATGTATTCTTCCGAAAGTTGATCATTCTCGCTAATCGTAATGAATCCGTTCGTACCACCAAAAAATAATGTCCCCGTCTGCTGATCCTTGAAGAAAGCACCGTCACTAAACTCAATCACTTCCAGGTCGCCCTGCTGCCGATACGTCTGAACTGTGTTTTCGCGGACATTAAACCTCACCAACCCTTGATTGGTGCTAAGCCACAAGTTATTGTCCCTTCCTTCCAATATGCCGTGAATCGTATTGTTGGGAAAGCCGTCAGTCTCGTTATATACCCTATATTCGCCCTGATAAAGCCGGGTCAATCCGAAACTCGTACCAAACCAGTATCCTTCGTCATTCTTATGAATGGCAAAAATATCATTTACAGTCTGATTCTTCACTACATCGTCAATGCGGCAGGGAGTTAGTTGATTGGTATGCGTATTCATTTTATACGCACCATATCCACGGTTACCAAACCAAATAACCGAATCATTCTCCTGAAAAGAGACAAAGAAATAATTGGAGTTTCTCTTTCCGCCATCCAGTGTAAAGCGACGGGCAGACTTCACTTTAGGTAAAAGTGAAGTAGCATCCAGAATGATTTTCACAATACCTTCACCGGCAGAAACCACCCACAACGTACTATCATTTGTCTCACGGACAGAATGTACATACTTCACCATCTTGCCATCTGCCATGACCGGAAATTCCTGTATCCGCTTTTGTGAATAGGAGTAGTAATTAAGTCCGCTCTCCGTTCCAATCCATAAGAGTTTCCTCCGGCTGGGAGCAAAACTATACACCGAGTTGTCCATCAACGGACTATTACTTGCCAGGATCCTTTCTGCCCGAGGCAAAGTTTCCATATCAGGATGGAAATCAAACATCTTTAATATTCCCCCTCCCTTCGTACCTATCCACAATGTCTGATCCTGATCCTGATATAGAGCACGAACCGGATTATCTACCCGATACTCCGGTACATCCAACATGATGTTGTCAATAGAAAACTCATCTGTAAAATACATATAAAGCCCTTGACCGTCAGCGCCCACCCAGATTATATCCTGAAACCGGTCTTTCATAAGACAAAAGATACCGGACTGAACATTTATGGACTGGAGGCTATATTTTACCTTTGAATCCGGCATATACTTTAATTGGATTAATCCACTACTCTTAAAGCCGATAAAATAATCAGTTTTCTGTTTTATAATGGAAGAAACCTCACCCCGACGAAGTATCTCTGCCTCCATATCTGCTATAAAATACGCTTTATGATTATTCAGATCGTATTCATAAAGTGCATAAGTACTGTCTATGAAATAGAGAAAATCGCCATCTACAAACGTCCACAACAACTTTTCCGAATGATTCAGGCAATTACTGGGAACCAGCTTCACTTGATTTCCGTTTTTCTCTATTATATAACTCCGGTTATCATTATCCGAAGAGAATATCCAAAGTACTCCAAAGTTATCAATAGCCATTTGTTGTACTTCCTCAAAATGTATCTTTTTCACATCAAGTTTACAGAAGTCCTTCTGCTCCGGCTGATAATAATAAATGTAGCCATCATCCTTAATAATAAAGAAATCATCTTCGGGACTTATCGCCATACGGTTTATGTATTTAAAGTCTTTGAAGCTTTGTATGGTCTGTCTGCGTGTATCAAAGCGGTCGAGCCCATAATTAGTCTGTATCCAAAGCACATCGTTGTCCGCCTCGATAATCCGTTCGATGAGATTACCGGAGAAACTATGGTGCACATTGGTTGGTTTGTACAATCCCAGATAAGTGCCGTCGTAGATATTCAGCCCATCGCATGAACCGATCCATATCACGCCATGCCTATCCTGACACATCGAAAGAATAGCACTATTGGATAATCCGTTCTTACTGGAAAATTGCCGGAGACTATACGAAGCATTTATGTCTACTCCTATCAAAAGAAAAGAAACCAGTATCAGCAGAACTCTTCTTAAAAGAGTAGTTCTCTTCGTCCATTCATTGTGTTTTTTCATATAGCATTCTCTTGTTTTAAATCAAGACACAAAAATCGACGGAAAGATATAGAAAATCGGGAAAACGTCCAAGAACTGCACAAAAAACATTCTGATCATCTGAAAATTAACATAACAGGAGTACGCTTTTACGACACATATATATATTTTTGCGACATTTCATCGAGAAGAGACATTTATGTCATGAGTCCATACATCATCTTATACTAACCACAATAACTTTGCAGCATCAGACAACGGAATAAGGTAAAAAGCAAAATAAAAAGGATTGTAGTTTGAAATAGGTAATCCACAAACAGGTAGCATATTCAGCTACCTGTATTTTGGAAGGAAAATCTTTAGTTAATAATGAATATTATATAAAATGAAAGCACTGCGTTTTTTACTAATCATAGTTTGTGCCTACTTTTTGGCAAGTTGCGTTTCCACCAAACAGGCAGACTCTAATTCAAATCTGGATAGAGCCCGGCAAACACTGGATTCACTTTATCTAAATTATTCTGTAAGCAACTCTCATCTGCTTCGTGAAAACTATCCTTTCAACGAACAATATAAAGTCACTTATCTGGCATCGGAAAACCAAGCAAACATGCCTAATCAGTTCTCCTATTTATGGCCATATTCAGGTACATTTTCCGCAGTAAACGCATTATTAGAAGCCACCCACGACAAGAAATACCAGCAATTATTAGAAAAACAGGTATTACCCGGCTTGGAAGAATACTTCGATACAGAAAGAACTCCTGTTGCTTACTCATCGTATATCCGAACTGCTCCGACCTCCGACCGCTTTTATGACGATAATATCTGGGTAGGCATTGACTTCATCGATATCTATCAGATTACCAAAGAAAAAAAATATTTGGATAAAGCTCAACTCATATGGAATTTCATAGAAAGCGGTACTGATAGTCTGCTAGGAGATGGCATCTATTGGTGTGAACAAAAGAAAGAGTCCAAAAACACTTGTTCAAATGCTCCCGGTTCTGTATTCGCCCTCAAACTATTTAAAGCAACCAATGACAGCCTCTATTTCAAACGGGGAAAAGAATTATATAAATGGACACAAAAGAATCTGCAAGATTCTACAGACTACCTCTATTTTGACAATATCCGTCTTGACGGTAAGATAGGAAAGGCCAAATTTGCCTACAACAGCGGACAAATGATGCAATCGGCTGCCCTACTCTATCAACTGACCAAAAATCCGGATTACCTGGAAGATGCGCAGAGCATTGCCAAAGAATGCTATAATTACTTCTTCACAGACTTTACAACTGACACAGGAGAAAGCCTTAAAATGTTGAAACAAGGAAATATCTGGTTTACTGCTGTCATGTTAAGAGGATTCATTGAACTTTACCAATTGGACCAAAACAAAACTTTTATCGACGCCTTCAATCAATGCCTGTCATATGCTTGGGATAATGCTCGTGATGAAAACGGCTTATTCGGTACAGACCTAACTGGCAATAACAATAATAATAAGAAGAAGTGGCTGCTAACGCAAGCTGCCATGGTCGAAATGTATAGCCGACTAGCAGCTATACAATAAGTACAAATTTAAAACAATAAATAATTAAGGCTATATAATATAAAGGTCTTCCGTCACAACACAGCACAAAATAATAGCTACATAAAAACCAATACTCAAAAGAAAATTAATATGAAACAAAAAAGACTTACGTTTTTACTCCTGTTAATCTCCAACCTTTTTTGTGCATCTGCTCAAAAATGGTATAAACCAGAGATTGATCTAAAAGTTGAAGAGCTACTGGGCCAAATGACAGTAGAAGAAAAACTAGGATATATCGGTGGCATTGACTGGATGTACACTAAAAGCATTGATCGCCTGGGTATTCATCGCATGAGAATGTCCGATGGACCGCAAGGGATAGGCACAAAAGGCAAGTCTACCGCATACCCGGCTACAGTGACACTGGCAGCTACTTGGAACGAGAATCTTGCCTATCAATACGGAAAAGCTCTGGGACGCGATTGCAGAGCAAGAAACATCAATGTCATATTAGGTCCGGCGGTCAATATCTACCGTGCCCCAATGTGTGGACGTAACTTTGAATATATGGGCGAAGACCCGTATTTAACATCCCGCATCTGTGTAGGATACATCAAAGGTGTACAAGATCAAGGTGTCATGGCTACAGTCAAACACTTCGTTGCCAACAACTCCGACTATGACCGTAATAATATCAGTAATGATATTGATGAAAGAACCTTGAATGAGATTTACTTCCCTGCTTATAAAGCTGCCATTCAGGAAGCAGAAGTAGGAGCCATCATGACAAGCTATAACTTGATGAATGGCATCTACACCACTGAAAACCCGTGGCTATTGAAAGAAGTACTCAGAAATCAATGGGGCTTCAAAGGATTAGTGATGTCTGACTGGGGATCGACTCATTACTGTGTTCCAGCTGCAAGAAGCGGATTAGATCTGGAAATGGCAGGAGGAGAAAAGATGAATCCTAAAGATATGGCTTACTATCTTAAAACAGGAGATGTGACTATGGATATGGTTGACGAAAAAGTACGCCACATCTTACGCATACTCATTGCTTTCGGATTCAAGGATGGTACGGAAGCTGACAAAAGTATCGCTCTGGATGACCCTCAATCTGTAGAAACAGCATTAAATGTTGCCAGAGAGGGACTTGTTCTTTTGAAGAATGAAAACAACATTCTTCCTATCAATCCCAAAAAATACAAACATATTATCGTTACCGGCAAAAATGCACATGGATATGTACATGGTGGTGGTAGTGGCGCTGTAGTTCCTTTCCATTATACCAATTTATTCGACGGAATCCAAAAAGAAGGTAAACTGAATAATGTAAAAGTAGAATATATTGATGAACTCGACTTTATGCCGTCCATCATGTATACAGACGACAATCTCAACGAAAAGGGATTTCATGCCGAATACTTCAAGAATATTCACTTCGAAGGAGCCCCTGTGGTAAAACAGACTGAGAAAAAAATCAATTATTCTTGGGCTGCAGGCACAGAATTGGAAGGTATGCCCAAAGATTATTTCTCTGTGAAATGGTACAGTACAATGTGCGTAGACGAAACCGCTGACTATGAGTTCACATTAGGAGGCGACGATGGTTATAAATTGTTTATCAACGACCAACCGATTATTGATGACTGGACGCCCGGAGGTTTCAGAACGACCAATGTTACCAAGACACTAAAAGCCGGTGAAAAATATCATGTACGTGTAGAATACTATCAGCAGGGTGGTGGAGCAGGTGTCTGCTTTTTATGGAAACGTAAGAATGAGACTCAGAATAAGTTTGCCGATTACCTGAACAAAGCAGATTTAGTGATTGCATGCTTCGGTCATAGTTCCGACACAGAAGGAGAAGCAAGCGACCGCACATTCGAACTACCCGAAGTAGATAAAAAAATGCTGGCCAGCTTATCCGGATGTAAAAAGCCTGTTATCGGTATTGTAAATGCCGGAGGTAATATTGAAATGCAAAAATGGGAACCGTCTTTGAAAGGACTTATTTGGGGATTCTATGGAGGTCAGGAAGCGGGAACAGCTATCGGTGAAGCTTTATTCGGTAAAGTTAACCCATCAGGCAAGTTGCCTATGACCTTTGAGAAAAAATGGGAAGACAATCCCGCTTACAAAAGCTATCACGACCCGGATAAAGACAAACATGTAGCATATACGGAAGGAATATTCATCGGCTATCGCGGCTATGACAAATTGAAACGTGAAGTACAATATCCTTTTGGCTACGGATTGTCTTATACCACCTTTAAGCTATCTAATATAGTAGTCTCAAAGCCAAATGCTGATGGAACAGTAGAAGTAACCTGCCGTCTTGCCAACACAGGAAAAAGAGATGGCGCACAAGTCATACAAGCCTATGTGGGCAAAGCAGAAAACAGCCCGGTAGAACGTCCAGAAAAAGAACTGAGAAAATTTGAAAAGATATTCCTAAAAGCCGGAGAATCCACAACTGTCAAGATGACATTACCTAAAGAATCATTTATGTATTTTAATGTCAACAGAACTCAGTTCGTCACTGATCCGGGTATTTACAATATAATGCTTGGCTTCTCCTCTAGAGATATTAAAGCACAAAAAAATATTCAATATACACTATAGATTGCATAATCAATAAGCAACATGAAATATACTTGTATCAAAACTGTAGCAATTTACTTGCTCGCAACCTTACCTTTATTGGCGAACGCCTCAACACATAAGGTAAAAATTACACATAGCGTCATGGTTGGGGACGGAATCGCAAAATTCATCCCGGAAGGCTTCGACGCTCAAAAGATACCATCTTTTGCAATAGAAAAAGAACCACGCGAACAAGGAGCACTTCCTGCCGACTGGATACTTGTTCCCGAGTTCTCACTCACGAATGGTAAAGCAAACGCATCATTGACAGTGCCGGAAGGTACAAGCATCTATGGCGGTGGTGAAGTGACCGGTTCACTTCTGAGAAATGGAAAAACCATCAAATTATGGAATACAGACTCAGGGGCTTATGGTGTAGACAAAGGTACCCGCCTGTATCAGTCACACCCTTGGATGATGGGAGTGCGAAAGGACGGAACAGCTTTTGGAATTTTATTCGATACTACTTGGAAAGCAGAACTAAGCAGTACAGACGAAAAAATCGAATTAAAAAGTGAAGGAATACCCTTCCGGGTATTCATCATTGACAGGGAATCTCCACAAGCAGTCGTTCGCGGACTATCCGAACTGACCGGCACAATGCCAATGATTCCTCGCTGGGCACTAGGTTATCAGCAATGCCGGTTCTCATATTCTCCCGACAGCCGTGTCATTGAAATAGCAGATACTTTCAGACTAAAAAGAATACCATGTGATGTTATCTGGATGGACATTGATTATATGGACGGATACCGCATCTTTACCTTTAATCCGAAAAGTTTTCCGAATCCTAAAGCGGTGAACCGTGATTTACACATACGTGGATTCCATTCTGCATGGATGATTGACCCGGGAGCAAAAGTTGACCCTAACTATTTCGTATATAAATCGGGAACAGAAAATGACGTTTGGGTGAAAACAGCAGACGGTAAGAACTTCCACGGTGATGCATGGCCGGGAGCAGCAGCATTCCCTGATTTTACTTCTCCTAAAGTAAACAAATGGTGGAGAAACTTATATAAAGATTTTCTGGCACAAGGAGTAGATGGCGTATGGAACGATGTTAACGAACCCCAGATCAATGATACGCCCAACAAAACAATGCCGGAAGACAACCTGCATCGTGGAGGAGGAAAGCTTCCGGCAGGTACGCATCTTCAGTATCATAATGTATATGGCTTCCTGATGGTTAAAGCATCCAGGGAAGGTATACTGGATGTTCGTCCGGAAAAACGTCCTTTCATTCTGACACGTTCCAACTTTCTTGGGGGACAACGTTATGCCGCTACATGGACTGGCGACAACGGTTCTTGCTGGGATCATCTAAAAATGTCAGTTCCCATGTCATTAACATTGGGATTATCCGGTCAACCGTTTAGTGGTGCAGATATAGGCGGTTTCTTATTCAATGCTGATGCTGACTTATTCGGCAACTGGATTGGTTTCGGTGCCTTTTATCCTTTCGCACGTGGTCATGCTTGCGCCGGAACAAACAACAAGGAACCATGGGTATTTGGACAAAAAGTAGAAGATGCCTCACGCATCGCTTTGGAACGTAGATATATGCTACTACCCTACTTTTATACACTCTTACACGAAGCCTCAACCAATGGCATGCCCATCATGCGTCCTGTCTTCTTCTCCGACCCTAAAGACTTGTCACTGAGAGCAGAGGAAGAAGCTTTCCTTGTCGGTGATAATTTACTTATCATTCCAGCATTTGCCAATCAACCGGCACTTCCGAAAGGGATCTGGAAAGAACTGTCACTTGTAGAAGGAGATCAGAATGATAAATATCAGGCAAAAATGAAGATTCGTGGGGGAGCTATCATTCCGACTGGAAAAATAATTCAGAACACTACAGAAAATTCATTAGATCCTCTGACATTACTAGTGTGTCTGGACGAACAGGGCAAAGCTTCCGGAAATATGTATTGGGATGCGGGAGATGGTTGGTCTTACAAAAAAGGGGACTATAGCCTGCTACAATTTGTCGCAGAGCGAAATGGTGATAAAGTGACTGTAAAGCTAACAAAGAAAACCGGAAAATACAACACTGAGAATAAAGACATGGCAGTGATTAAAATTATAACAGATCAAGGCATACGTCAAGCCAGTGGAAATCTAGTGGAAGGCATTGAAATAAGACTATAAAAAAGCACTATACTTTGTTTGGAAACCTAAAAAAAAAGTTTTATGAAAAAAGAACACATGAAAAAGCAATACCCCCATTGGTGCGGGGTATTGCTACTGTATCTGATGGCATGTATTAGTAGTTGCCAAGACGACAAAATCAGTCCTAGCGGATATGATCCGTCTAAACCTGTTGTTTTTACAGATTTCTCTCCAAGTCAGGGAAGTCTCCGTACTCAGCTCCATATCTACGGTGAGAACTTCGGAAATGACCCATCAAAAATTTATATTACTGTAGGAGGGCGAACTACCACTACAATTGGCTGTAACAATAATGAAATTTATTGTATGATACCCCCAAAAGCTTTTGATGGAAATATAAAAATATCTATCGAAAGTGCTGATGGGACGTCTTCACCCATAGAATATGAGTTTGAGAGACGTTTCCAATATGTATCTCAAACTTCAGTAGGTACATTAGTAGGAAACGAAGATGAACAAGGCAATTCTTCTGATGTAGATGGAGATTTTGAAAACGCAAGGTTCGGAAATGCAGAATGGTTGTTAATGGATACATTCGGAATACAAAAATGCTTGATCGTTAATGGTTTTAAAGGACCTATCCGGAGAATCAATCTGGAAACTCAAGAAGTATCCACACTTATGACTGAAGGGCAAGGATTGTTTGGAGGTATGTACTACATGTGTTTCGATGCGACTGGAGACACTTTATTTGTATCAGACGACCACGGACAAAGTAACAAAGACCGAAGAGAGATTGCCTACCTGCTACGCTCTGAAGACTTCCGAAGAGCAAGACCTTATGTTTATGATCGTACTGGATATAGTTGTGCTTATCAACCTTTGACAAAAACTCTATATTATACCGTTTATTGGCAGGGAACTATTGACAAAGCCGTTTTTGACCCGACAACACAAGGAATGGTAGCAAAAGAAGTATTCCCAACATATGAAAGCAGGAATGAACATGCCTACCTAACAGTACACCCTGAGGGTAAATATATGTATATTACAGGAGCAAATTGCCTTTATAAATCCATGTTCAATCCAGAAACAAAAGAATTCCAAAAGCCAACAATGTTTGCCGGTTCTGAAGGAGCCAGTGATTGGGTAGACTCTCCCGGTACATCAGGGCGTTTCATATGGCCTTATCAAGGCACATTTGTAAAAAACAAGGATTACATAGAAGCTGGTAAATCAGATATTTACGATTTTTATCTTTGTGATAGAAACGGACATTGCATCCGTAAAATAACTCCTGACGGTATCATCTCGACTTATGCCGGCAGAGGTAGTGTATCTTCTGATGGGCGAGTAAACGGATACATAGACGGCGAGCTACGCACAGAAGCACGTTTCGACAGTCCTTGTGGGATCGCTTATGATGAAGAAACACAAACATTCTATATAGCAGATAGAGAAAACCATCGAATTCGCACAATTTCTGTAGAATAAACTATAAAAACACATTTCGAATGAAAAAATATATTTTAAGTTTGTTTTTTCTAATTAGCTGTGTGCTTAACACATACGCACATACAGAAAAGCAACAACAAGAAAAAATAGAAATCAGCGGCATTGTTCTGGATCAGAATAAAGAGCCACTTGTCGGAGTAAACGTTTCCGTAAAAGACATACCCGGACTAGGTGCTATTACAGATATAAACGGTAAGTTTAAAATAAAGGTTGAACCTTATCAATGGTTAGTATTCACTTTTATAGGATTTGATAAACAAGAAATCCTTGTTAAAGAACAAAAGAGCATCAATGTTATTATGCAAGAAGCAAAAGCAACTGCTATCGACGAGGTTGTTATCACAGGAACAGGCGCACAGAAAAAAATTACAATGACTGGAGCGGCTACTACAGTAGATGTAAATACACTGAGAACTTCCACTTCAAGCATTACAAATGCGTTGGCTGGTAATGTAGCAGGTATAATGGCACGCCAAACATCTGGACAGCCAGGCAATAATATATCTGAATTTTGGATTCGTGGAATTTCTACTTTTGGTGCAGGTTCGGGTGCACTAGTATTAATTGATGGATTCGAAAGAGATATGAATGAGATCAATATTGAAGATATTGAATCATTTACTGTACTAAAAGATGCCTCTGCAACAGCAATATACGGTTCACGTGGAGCAAATGGGGTTGTATTGATTACTACTAAACGTGGTAAATCAGGTAAGGTTCAAATCGATGCAAAGGTTGAAACTACTTACAACACACGTACATATACCCCCGAACTTGTTGATGGCTATACCTATGCCAACTTAATGAATGAAGCACGTACTACTCGTAATAAGGAAGCATTCTTCTCTGATGAAAAGCTATACATACTCCGCAACGGATTGGACAAAGACTTATACCCCAATGTAGATTGGATGGATGTACTCTTAAAAAAAGGGGCACCAACTTATCGAGCAACTTTAAATCTGAACGGTGGTGGCTCACTTGCCCGTTATTATGTATCTGTTAGTTACGTAGACGAAGGAGGTATGTATAAAGTGGACGAAGGATTAAAAGACTATAACACCAATGCAAATTACAGACGTTGGAATTACCGTCTCAACGTAGATATGGATATCACAAAGTCCACCTTATTGAAAGTAGGAGTCGCAGGTTCACTAGATAAAAAAAACGAACCTGGAATGGCAGGAAACATTTGGGCATCAGCCATGCGCAACAATCCTATCTCAGTTCCTGTGATGTATTCCAACGGATACGTTCCTGCCTACGGTTCGGAGAATGATCAACTCAATCCGTGGGTAGCCGCTACACAAACCGGTTATCAAGAAACATGGAACAATAAGTTGCAAGCCAATGCTACTTTAGAACAAAACCTCAACTTTATTACAAAAGGATTAAAATTTATTGGCCGCTACGGATTTGACACAAACAACTATCAGTGGATAAACCGTAAAAAATTCCCTGAAATGTGGAGGGCAGAACAAAATCGTGCTTCTGACGGAAGTTTAGTCATGAAAAAAATCAAAGACGAACAACTAATGACACAAGAATCATCTTCTAACGGAAATCGTAAGGAATATCTAGAAGCCGAACTGCATTATGACCGTACCTTTGGCGACCACATTGTTGGAGCAGTATTTAAATATTCTCAAGACAAAACGATAGATACCTCTCAGAATGGAAATGATATTATGCAAGGTATTGATAAACGCCATCAAGGACTTGCTGGACGCTTCACCTATGGATGGAAATACCGTTATTTCTTCGATTTCAACTTTGGGTATAACGGTTCCGAAAACTTTGCACCGGGACATCAGTATGGCTTTTTCCCAGCTTATTCTGCAGCATGGAATATTGCAGAAGAACCTATCATCAAAAAACATTTGAAATGGATGAATATGTTCAAACTCCGTTATTCATATGGCAAAGTCGGCAATGACGTTGTAGGAGACGATGACCAGCGTTTCCCCTATTTATCTACTTTCGGTGCCAGTGGGGGATTTAATTATGCGGACATCGGACAAAAATATGAATTTACAGGTTTAAGCTACACACATTACGCTACTACAGCCGTAACATGGGAAATAGCAACTAAACATGATATTGGTATCGACTTCTCTTTATGGGACGATAAGTTCACTGGGACAATTGACTATTTCCACGAACAACGTGACGGTATTTACCAACAACGTAATTTCATTCCCATTTCTGTTGGTCTGAACGGAGCTATGAGAATATCTACCAATATTGGCTCTGTTTTATCCAAAGGATTTGATGGAAATTTCGGATTCAAACAACGTATCGGAGATGTGAACCTCACTTTACGTGGCAACTTCACCTATAGCAAAAGCGAAATTTTGGAATATGACGAAGAATATAGCAACTACCCATACAAAAGCCAGAGAGGTTTCCGAGTTGATCAAACCCGTGGACTTATCGCATTGGGACTATTTAAAGATTATGATGATATACGCAATAGCCCCAAACAATCTTGGGGAGATGTAATGCCAGGTGATATCAAATACGCAGACGTAAACGGTGATGGTTATGTAAATGATAATGATATAGTTCCTATCGGAGCTACAACACGTCCAAACTTAGTTTATGGTTTCGGTCTCTCCGGACAATGGAAAGGTATTGACATTAATGTTTTATTCCAAGGATCTGGAAAGTCTACTTTTTGCATTGATGGTCCCACTGTATATCCATTTGAAAATGGAGACTGGGGAAACATTCTAACTGATGTAGTAAAATCAAACCGTTGGATATTAGGTGAAAATGAAGATCCAAATGCTAAATATCCTCGTTTGAGCTATGGAGGAAACAGCAATAACTATCGCGCCTCCACTTATTGGTTGCGTAATGGTTCTTACCTACGTTTGAAAAATTTAGAGATAGGATATACAATACCAAAAAGTCTTGTTAATAAAATGCATTTAAATAACATCCGTATTTATTTTATGGGTACCAATTTAGTTACCTTCTCCAGTTTCAAACTTTGGGATCCTGAATTAGGTAGCAGTAATGGACAAAAATATCCACTGTCTAAATCATATACTTTAGGATTAACTATCAATATCTAATATCAAAGACATGAAAAAGAAACATATATTATTAGCCATTGCGTTCAGTATTGGACTAGGAGTTAGTTTATCTTCCTGTTCAGACTATCTAAGTGTAGAACGTTTCTTCAACGACCGACAAAGTGAAGAAAAAATCTTCAAAAGTAAACAATTTACTGAAGAATGGTTAGCTAAATGCTATGGGCTTTTAAATGGTTCGAATATAGAATACGGACTTATCAAATTTACACTCTCCAATTATTCGGACGATATTATTTTTAATGAAAGCGATGGTGCTGTAAATTACAACGCTCTTAAATTTGGACAATATGATAACGGTTGGGTAAATGACTCTTATATCCGTTGTTATGAAGGTGTACGCCAAGCTTCCATCATGATCAATAATGTAGATATTAACGAAGAATTGACAAAAGAAGAGATCTTAGACAAAAAGGCACAAGCCCGTTTCTTAAGAGCTTACTTCTATTGGTTACTACTTAGAAGATATGGTCCAGTACCCTTAATTCCTGATGAAACAATCAGTATTGATGAAACATATATAGGCATGTCCTGTCCAAGAGCTACATATGATGAAGTAGTAGACTACATTGATAAAGAGATGATACTTGCAGCTAACGATCTGCCTGACAGACGAGACAGACAAAATATTGCGCGGGCAACAAAGGACGCAGCACTAGCTGTACGTGCAAAAGTTTTATTATACTCCGCTAGTCCACTCAATAATCCATTACCAAATGATCCCGATAAGTTTACAGACTTTGTTGATGATCAAGGCCGTATATTAATGTCACAAACATATGATGAAAGTAAATGGGCAAGAGCCGCTGCAGCAGCAAAAGATGTAATTGATTTAGGTCGTTATGAGTTACATATCGCAGACTATCAAGATAAAGGAGACAATACTTATCCAGCTACAGTTAAGCCTCCATACAACGCAAAATATTCTACCAAAAACTTTCCTGATGGGTGGGCAAATATCGATCCGTTTGAATCATATCGTTCGATTTTTAACGGAGATTTATATGCAAATGAAAATGAAGAATTAATCTTTACTCGTGGTAATAACTCCTTAGCAGATCAAGTGAATTATCTCGTCAGAAATCAAATGCCGACCTTTGCAGGAGGAGAGAATCGTCATGGTTTAACCGCTAAACAATGTGATGCTTACGATATGGCAAATGGTGACGCCTTTAATTTGCAACATTTCTTGGACACTTGCGAAGCAAGTAAACGTTTTGTTACCGAAGATGAATACAAAGCAGGAAAATATCCGCAGCTTCGCCCGAATGTATGGAAAGAATATGCCAACCGAGAACCACGCTTTTATGCCAGTGTAGCATTTAGCGGTGCTTTTTGGCCATTTGCCAGTGCCAAAGATGCAGAATATCGTAACCAACAAATATGGTATTACAGAGGCAACAAAGAAGGACGCAAAAACGGATCTGATAAATGGATACCAACTGGAATTGGAATGATGAAATTCATCAATCCAAATGATTGTAATACAAATAATGGAAAGATCTATGATAAAGTAGATGTCGCAATTCGCTATGCCGATATTCTTTTGATGTATGCAGAAGCTTTAAATGAACTTACTCCAGGTAATAGTTATGAGGTAACAAACTGGCAAGGAGAAACGATGGTAGTTTCACGCAATACGGAAGAAATGAGTAAATCAGTCTCAAGAGTTCGTATTCGTGCCGGAATGCCAGATTATGAACAGGAAGTATATAACGACCAAACATTATTCCGCAAAAAATTAATGCATGAACGACAAGTTGAGTTTATGGGAGAGAACCAGCGCTACCACGATTTAAGACGCTGGAAAAATGTAGCTATCGAGGAATCGGAGCAGATCTACGGTTGCAATGTATTAATGACAGAAGCTACTAAAGAAAGATTCTATGAACGTGTAAGAGTCGAGAATCTACAAGCCAACTTCTCACGTAAAATGTATTTCTGGCCTATTCTGGAAAGAGAGCTACAGTGGAATAGACGGATGACACAAGCTCCTGGCTGGGAAACTTTCGATTAATATAAAAAGAATATAAAAATGAAAAGAAGAATAATTTATATAGTTACAATGTTTGCTGCACTATCTTTCTTTAGTGCATGTAATGACGAATGGAAAGACGAACTTTATTCACATATGATCTCCTTGAAAGCACCTATAGGCAGTGAAGAGGTGTCTGATATCTATGTACGATACAAACCTAACGGAGAAGTTGTATATGATCTCCCGGTGCTAGTCAGCGGATCAACCCCATTAGATAGAGACTTGAATGTTCGTATTGCTGTGGACCCAGACACACTGGTTGCTCTAAATCTAGCCAACTACCATGAGTTGAGAAAAGATTTATGGTATGAATTATTACCTGAGCAAAACTATGAATTTACAGCACCTACCTGCTATATGCCTGCAGGCACAAGAAAGGAATTATTCCCTATCAAATTTAAGTTTTCTGGACTAAACCTATCAAAAGAATGGGTATTACCTCTGACCGTTGAAGAAGATCCTTCATATGTGACCAATAAACGGAAAGGCTGGCGTAAAGCATTACTCCATGTTTTGCCATATAATGATTACTCAGGCAATTATTCTGCAACAGCAATGAATATTTATTTTGCTGGCTCTAATGACGATCCATTAGTAGTTGATAATCGAAGAGCACACGTCGTTGATGAAAATACAGTATTTTTCTATGTCGGAACGAAGGAAGATAACTCAATCGACCGGGAAACTTACAAAATTAATGTCAAGTTCGAAAAACCTATAGAAGAAACTGAAACAAAAAAAACAGGTAATCTGACAATAACAGCTACCAACCCGGCAATAAATTTCCAAATAATAGGTAATCCTACCTATGAGATTTGGGATGAAATGGATACAAATCAGCCTTATCTATTGCATCGTTATCATGTATTAAGAATGGAATATAGTTATGATGACGTAACCTCATCCAATGTTCCTACTTCGTACAGAGCTAGCGGTTCATTGCTCATGGAACGAAAGATTAATACTCTAATACCAGACCAAGACCAAGCTATTCAATGGTAAAAATGCAATATTATATCCCTACTCAATGAAATATATCAAGTCAATGGTTTGATTCTATACTAAGGAGCATTTAAACTATATGCTCAATCTGATTGGAGAAAGAATAATTATTGCCAAATAAAAAGTGACACTTAGCTTAGTTAGTAACTTCGCTATAAGTGTCACTTTTCATTCATAAACAGCCTTACTTAGATTAAAAATACTTATATTTGGCAAATTTAATTCATAAAGAAATAACTCATATTATAAATATAACATATTGATGATCTAAAACAATGAGAAAGTCACTCTTATTATTCCTATTTATTTGTGGATTAGTGCTACATGCACAAGCACAAAAGAATGTAGAATTAAGTTCCCCGAACGGAAAAATAAAAGTATCCGTCCGCCTCACCGACAAAATCTACTATGACGTAGCCTGCAATGATGAAGTTCTGTTGAAAGACAATTATCTCCAACTTAAACTAAAAGATAAAACATTGGGCGAACATCCCAAACTGTCCGGACAAAAACAGAACAAAATAAAAGAAACCTTAACCCCTGTCGTTCCACTGAAATTTTCAACGATCAATAACGAATATAACCAACTTCTACTCAATTTTAAAGGAAACTACTCAGTAGAATTCCGTGCTTTTAACGATGGAATAGCCTATCGTTTTATCACCCGCCAAAAAGGAGAAATCGAAGTATTGGGAGAAGACCTTTCATTGCAGTTCCCGACAGACTATTTATTACATCTCCAACAGCCGGGAGGGTTCAAAACAGCTTATGAAGAGCCGTACACACACATTTCCAGTCACTCATGGAAACCATCAGATAAAATGTCCGTACTTCCAGTTCTCATTGATACACGTAAATCGTATAAGATATTAATCAGTGAATCTGATCTGTCGGACTATCCTTGCATGTTTCTGAAAGGAAACGGGACCAATGGCATATCCTCTATTTTTCCAAAAGTCCCCCTTGCATTTGGTGAAGACGGAGACCGCAGCCTCAAAATCGAAAAAGAAGCGGAATATATCGCTAAAACAAGTGGAAAAAGGAACTTTCCATGGCGCTACTTTGTCATTACCAAGGAAGACAAGCAATTAGTTGAGAACACTATGACCTATAAACTGGCTGATAAGAATCAGTTAGAAGATGTGTCATGGATAAAACCAGGGCAAGTAAGTTGGGAATGGTGGAACGGAGCAACCCCGTATGGGCAAGATGTAACCTTTAAAGCTGGTTGTAATTTGGAAACATACAAATACTTCATTGATTTCGCGTCCAAGTTCGGAATCCCTTACATTATTATGGATGAAGGATGGGCCAAGAGTACACGCGATCCTTACACTCCTAATCCGGACGTAGACCTTCATGAGCTGATTCGTTATGGAAAAGAAAAGAATGTGGGTATTGTCCTTTGGCTGACTTGGTTAACAGTAGAAAAGAATTTTGACCTTTTCAAAACATTCAATGAATGGGGAATAAAGGGAGTAAAAATAGACTTCATGGACCGCAGCGATCAATGGATGGTTAACTACTACGAACGAGTAGCCCAAGAAGCAGCCAGACATCATTTATTTGTTGACTTCCATGGATCATTCAAGCCGGCCGGACTGGAATACAAGTATCCCAATGTATTATCCTATGAAGGGGTCAGAGGTATGGAACAAATGGGAGGCTGTAAGCCGGAGAATAGCATCTACTTGCCTTTCATGAGAAATGCGGTAGGCCCTATGGATTACACTCCTGGAGCTATGATCAGTATGCAACCGAATATCTATCGTTCCGAACGTCCTAACTCTGCAAGTATCGGTACCCGTGCATACCAAATGGCTTTATTTGTCATATTCGAAAGCGGTTTACAAATGTTGGCAGACAATCCGACCTTATATTACCGCAATGAAGATTGCACTCGTTTCATTACCCAAGTACCTGTAACATGGGATGAAACAGTTGTTCTGGAAGCCAAAGTAGGTGAATATGTAATCGTTGCGAAGCGTAAAGGAGAGAAATGGTTTATTGGTGGGATGACTAATGATAAGGAAAATGAAAGAGAATTTGAAATAAATCTCGACTTCCTGAAAGATGGCAGGACCTACCGTGTGACCTCGTTTGAGGATGGAATAAATGCAGGATATCAGGCAATGGATTACCGTATGAAATCGGCAACAATGAATAAGAATAAAAAGCTTTCTATCAGAATGGCTAGAAATGGTGGATTTGCAGCTGTTCTCGAATAAGCCTATACTGTAGAAATCAAGATATCTCCCATAAAAAAGAGACTGCCTCCAATCAAAAAATGAGGCAGTCTCTCTTTTTCATAACACTCTTTATCGCTTTTCCTATTCAGCCAAGAGAACCTCTAACTCTGCCACAGCAGCCATCTTAGCCTCTTTAATGACAGCAGACAGAGCCTGAAGTTTTACATAACGTGCTTTACATGGATTAAATTCAACTGTCTGTACTTCCTTTGAATCGGCAAATGTACCAGAAGCCACAGCTTTTCCCCACTCCTTGCCATCATGGCTGATATACACTTCATATTTACCGATTCTACCTTCCGAAGAATCCTGACGAGGTGTATATTTAAGACCTTTTACTGTAGTTTCTTTAGCTAATGCAATCTGTATCTCATGAGGATAAGGAGCCAGATAGAACTGGTTATGTACCGTATGCCAGAATGTATTAATATCACCATCCGCAGCCAATTTCATACTTCCATCAGCATCACTATCCACATATACAACCTTCTGTCTCTCTTCAGATGCACCCGATAAATTACGGACTGCATTGACATTTAATTCTGCTGCCGAAGCCCAATCCCGACCATAAATTTCAGATAAAGCAATCAATTTAAAGTAACGTGCCACAATTGGTTTCTCCAATGTTACAAACTGTGCAGAAGATGAATTTTCAAAATGACCTTTAGTCTTGTTGTCCCAGTTCTTTCCATCTTTACTGAAATAGAGCTCATAATCCTTGATACGTCCGTTCTCAGAGTTACGAGGCTGATAAATAAACTTATCAATCTCAAGTGATGAAGACATATCCACTACTATTTCGTGGGGATGTTTAGCCACAGGATCATTCCACCGACTATGCCAGATAGTATTCAGATCACCATCGATTGCGTTACGGGCCTCTTCACCCCCATTCTCACTACTAACTGATACAATCTTCCACAGTGAACGATCCACATAGATCGGAAATTCAGCTGAAGTTCCCGCACTTTTTCCTAATTGTTCTGAAACGGCATATGCTTCCACATGACCACCAGAAATAAATTCGAAAGGTTCAGTATATATCTTCTCTTCTCCGCCATTCAGACTATAATGAACAGTAGCTCCGGGAGTATTAGTCTTTAAATTCAAATAACCATTATTATCTCTTTCTATCAATACAGGCATACATACGGGCATCTGTACGCGCGCCTTCCTTATAAGTTCTTCTGTCGAATAACTTCTCTCCAAAGGTAGTATGATAAAACTGAAAACAGTAGGCTGAGAACGAAGTTCATACTTTTGCATCGGGCCAGGACCACAACTGGCATTACCAAGCGGACGCTGATTAGCATCCAGACAAAGAACAGTTTCTTTACGCATCGGTACTTCATACTTATGAAGCAACCTACGATGATTGGCAGGGTCAACCATATCCTGTGCTGTTGCATGCAAAGCAGAAGCGGACATCTTATCACCTGCAATAAAGACAAAGCCTATTCCATCAGGATTGGTTATTGAAATCCAACGCAGATCCTCGCGATTACCCATTTCCTGTGCTCTGACATAGTTCACCCATTGATCAGATACTAACTCATCATACACGCCTACGTAAGTGGCATCTTTTCGGTCAACATAGTTTTCCAACGGTCCGCGACCATACCAACGCATGCGTTCAAAGCCTTCCGGAAGTTCCATACGATAACCAATACGGGGAATAATTACACCTTTTGTTGAAGGAATAATAGTGCTATTAACCAAAATAGAACCATCGGCATCCACCGTATATTCTATATTAGTTCGATAATCAAAACCCGTTTTTCCCCGATATAGATTCTCTATCTGCAAAGTTACCTTATTATCTTCTTTCCTCACATTCCAATGTCCAGGTTCAAGAGTCATCTGATACAAGCCTTTCTGATACCAGTCACCATCCACTTGCTTATCATTATCAGTAGGAGCACGGAAAGCATTCAATTCCAACCCTTTGCTAATCATGGACACTTCATTTAATGTATAAGAAGAGATCGTTCCCTGCTGCTTTGAGAAAGACGCTTCAAACTGCGAGCTTTTTACCAGATATGCATCATCAGTCTCTATCAGATCAATACTACCTTCTCCTGCTTTAAATACAGGCTTCGCACTATCAGAAAGTTTGAATTGCTCTGATGCTACCTCATATCCGGCCTTTTCCCATTCAGTATCTTGCTTTTGACAGAAGCGGAACTTTATAAAGTATTCGGCTCCCGGGATTTTATTGATCTGATTATCAGCTATAGTAATGACCTTACTGTCCTGTGCGTTCAAGGACAATTCTTCCAGATTAGCCGAGAATACAACTTTTCCATCCTCTTCAATCTCATACCTTCCATATAAGTCATCCAACCCTGCATGAAATCTCTTATTAGTCAGTTTATACGTCCCATTTCCCATAGCCTCAACCCATACAGGCTGATGTATTTTTTTCACCTCGTATGCCTTGGCAGAGTATGTACGATCGGAAAAGATTACGCCATTCGTGCAAAAATTACCGTCATTCGGTGTATCTCCAAAATCTCCTCCGAAGGCCATATAATAACCGGAACCATCCGGAGCAGGCATCTTAATACTTTGATCTACCCAATCCCAGATAAAGCCACCGACAAGTGCAGGATAACGCTCATAAGTTTCCCAGTATTCCTTGAAATTCCCGATTGAATTACCCATCGCATGAGCATATTCACAAACCACATGAGGTTTGACCGTTTCTCCATTCTGGAATTTCTGTAAACGCTCCTTCCCTACGCTTTCCAGCCATTGCACATCGGGGTACATAGAACTGGTTACATCGCAATAAGAGCTATTACCTTCATAGTGAGTAGGACGGGTATCATCGAGCTTCTTAACAGCCTCTGCAGCAGATTTAAAGTTAATGCCATTACCGGATTCGTTGCCCAACGACCACATGACTATAGAAGCATGATTTTTATAGCGTCGCACCATATTCTCACTGCGTTCCGTAAATGCTTTCACCCATGAAGGTTCAGAGGACAATGCCATAAGACCATGGCATTCTACATTGGCTTCGGAAAGAACATATATACCATATCTGTCACATAAATCATAGAAATAAGGATTATTAGGATAATGAGAAGTACGTACAGCATTAATATTCAATGACTTCATCAACTGCACATCTTTTTCCATTTCTTCTTTAGATACCGTACGACCATTCTCCGAACTATGGTCGTGTCTGTCAACTCCCTTAAATAAGGTTGATTTTCCATTAATCAACAGCCGACCATCTTGCGCCAGTTCAATCTTACGAAAACCGACCTTGACACTACGAATATCTACAGTTTTCCCTTTTTGCTTCAAAAGAATAGTGAGATTATAAAGGTTGGGCGTTTCTGCCGTCCATTTCAAAGGATTCACAACCTCAAACTGAAGTTTATTCGTTCCCGTTACAGCACGCGCATTTTGGGTAGCAATCTCTTTACCATTCTGATCCGTCACCTTCACTTGAATCTCGTTATTACTTTTTTTTACCTGTAATATCTATATCCAGAGAGACGGATGCATTTTTATACTCCTTGTCTAAATCCGTACGGAAGAAGAAGTCTCTGATTTGCGTTTTAGGAGCCGACCACAGAAATACATCTCTGAATATACCGCTGAAACGCCAGAAATCCTGACACTCCAAAAAGCTACCATCTGTAAAGCGATACACCTCGACAGCAAGAACATTCTTTCCAGCTTTCAGATAAGGAGTCAGATTAAATTCGGCAGGCAGGTAGCTGTCCTCCGAATAGCCGACCTTTTTACCATTCACCCAAATATAAAAACCGGCTTCTACCCCATTAAAACGAATAAAGACATCACGTCCTTTCCATGAATCAGGCAATATAAACTCCCTGCGATAACTACCGACAGGATTAGGCATCGTCGCAAAAGTATAGTTAGACGGACGAGGTTGAATTACATTAGGCCACTGAATCTTTTTCCAATCCCACTCACAAAAAGGATAAATCACATTGCAATATAAGGGCTTATCCCAGTTTTTATTATGTCTTACGGCCTCTATCTGCCAAGTTGCAGGGACTTTAATATTATCCCATTGGCTTACATCATATTCCGGTTTACAGAAATCCTGCGGTCGGTCTTTCGGGTCAGCTACCCAGTGAAATTTCCATATTCCATTCAGCGTTTTGTAATAAGGTGACTCTTCAATAGTCAGATTCATTGCTTGTTGTTCATCGGTAAAAGGAATAGCAATCTGAACTGCTTCTTCCTTATTGACTCCCGAGACCAGCTCATTGCTCCACTCCGGCTTATCCGTGGTTTGTGCTGTTACAGATAAAGACATAAACAAAAGTGCAATCCATGCACTTCGCATGATTCGTAGTTTCATAATAATTGATTGAGTTATTTAGTTTAAATGTTCTTCTATAATATTTTCCTAAAATTTATTCGATTACAAATGTAGCGGCTTTTACCTATTTCATACCATAAATTTGTGACATTATTATACACATTTATCAAATATAACCGAATAATCTTCACTATGATCAGATTATTTCCTAATTTGAACAATCGTTTACACCTTTTCTTCTTTTAAATCTCTATTTTTACAATCAGCTAAGGCACTTAAATTATACAATAACAAAAATTACAAAACATGAGAAAAGCACATCTGATGCTAGTTGGTTTACTACTCTCTTTTGCAGCAAACGCAACCAATGATATTCCCCGGCCGGAATATCCCCGCCCACAATTTGAAAGAACTACCTGGGTTAATTTAAATGGTACGTGGACATATGAATTCGATCTTGATGATTCCGGGAAAAAGCGTAACTTACCTACGGCAAAGGAGCTTAGCAAAACAATTACGGTTCCTTTCTGCCCGGAAAGCAAACTATCCGGAGTTAATCACACGGACTTTATAAAAAAAATGTGGTATCAACGTTCTCTGCCGATACCCGCTGACTGGAGCAACAAGAAGATTTTACTCCATTTCGGTGCTGTCGACTATTTAGCAGAGATTTATATCGACGGACGCCTCGTCGGTTTTCATAACGGCGGGAGCTCTCCTTTTGTAATAGATATCAGTCGCATAGCCAAACCCGGGAATAGCCACAATCTGGTAGTATCCGTGTCCGATGATGCAAAATCAGGTCGTCAGGCATGCGGCAAACAGTCTCCGGAGAAGAACTCCTTTGCCTGTTTTTATACCCGTGTCACAGGCATCTGGCAAACGGTGTGGATGGAAGCGCTCTCTCCCTGTGGACTGAAATCGGCAAATACCTATCCAGATATCGACAATAATCAATTGATCATTACTCCGGAATTCTATCAGATATCCAATGACCAGACACTGGAAGTTACGATCTATGACAGCCAGAAAAAAGTCGCTCAAATGACATCAAAATGTGCCAATGGCAGTAACCTGATCTTACCGATAAAGAATATCAAGCTCTGGAGCCCCGAAACTCCACACCTTTACGATATCAGTTACTGCGTCAAAGATGCCAAAGGGCAGACCATCGATGAAGTAAAATCATATGTAGGTATGCGCAAAGTGCATATAGCCAATGGCAAATTTTACCTGAATAACGAGCCTTATTTCCAGCGTCTGGTTATGAATCAGGGGTATTATCCTGATGGAATCTGGACTGCACCTACCGATGAAGCCCTTAAAAATGATATTTTACTAAGTAAGAAAGCCGGCTTCAACGGGGCACGGCTTCATCAAAAGTTTTTCGAAGAACGATTCCATTACTGGGCAGATAAGCTGGGATTTATCACTTGGGGAGAGTCTCCTAACTGGGGAATGAATCCCGATGACGAGGTCGCATCAAGAAATCTTCTCAGTGAATGGATAGAGATACTCGAACGAGACCGTAATCACCCTTCTATCATCACATGGGCACCTCTTACCGTACCATTGAGCAATGTTTCGTCCGGTACATTTGCACGCTTGGTATTTGACCTGCAAAAACTGACAAAAGCAATCGATCCCAGTCGTCCGTTCAACGACCTTACCGGCAGTGGATTCCATTTCCTGACAGATATCTGGAGCATCAGTACTTACGAACCGGATGCAACACGTTTCGCACTAAGCTTAAAGCCGGACAAGAACCAGGCAGCTTATGCCAACCAACCTTTTATCATCGGTGAATTCGGCGGTATTGTATGGGAGACATCCAGAACCAAGGAAGACACATGGGGACATGGAGGAACATTTACCAATGAAGATGCCCTCTTCGAACGCATCGAAAAACTCATCAATGCGATTCAATCCTCCGGAATCATCAGCGGATTCTGCTATACACAGTTTTCAGATATCGAACAAGAGAAAAACGGTATCTACACTTACGACCGACAGCCTAAATTTGATATGGAACGGATTAGATCTATCTTTGAAAAGATTCCAAGCAGACCGATAAAGAAATAAGTTCAGCTTGCTAATAGTATAATTCAGCCCGTCAATATATTCAAATCGAATTATATCGACGGGCTGAATATCCCTTTAATCAGGGTGAAACCTTACCGTTTACTCTCAATATATTCAATCGCTTTTCTAATCCACATATCTTCTCCTGCAGCTATATCTTCTACAGTCTGTTCCACCGGAATATCAATAGTCACTCCATCCCGTTGATTCAATTTCCATTCAGGATAGAATGCTCCCGCCATTGTATAGGTGAATTTGATTCCCCGAGGCAAATATAAATATCCGACATGACCGTTCGCACCGGCAGTTTGCGTACCGATAACCGCACTTTTTGGTGCCACTCTATAAGCGACAGACATTAGCTCTCCAAAACTCTGAGTCATCTCATTTACAAGAATAGCAATCTTACCTTTGAAATAATCAGGATTTTCTTTAAAACCAATTTTTCCAATTATATCAAGACCAAAGTTACCCGGAAATTTCTTCGAATTAATGGAATACCACATAAATGTAGTCGGTTGAGGATAAAGGTATTTTCCAAGTACTTCCATAATGTCCCATCTCGGATACTTACGCATATCCAATATCATTCCTTTGGCATTCAAATTTGTTTTCATCATCTGATCCAGTTCCAGAAGCCCTATTATACCTGCATCTACATAAAGAATCTTTCTGGCATCCAGTCCGTAATCTGACGGACTCTTTCGGCCTTTAAAAGATGCTCTTTCAAAAGACTGCATGGGTATCGTATATTCATGAGACTGCCCTTGATTCTCCACTGTGACTTTCATTTCATTCTCCGATGTAACAAATAGTCTGAATGAGACATTCCTCAGTAAACCATGCTCATTTGAAGAAGGCAATATAGAACGGTAATTGTCGATTATTTCCGAAATCGGTTTATCATTTACAGCCAGTATGACCGATCCCCGCTCAATCTGTTTTAATGCAGTTGATTCTACTACAAGCTTTCCGTCCGTTGTCTGAGTCAGTCCCAATGGAAGACCATACAATCGGGGAGCATGATTCGGAAATTCAAGCCCTCCATGTGAATCATTGATTTCAGCAGCCAGTTTTCGTATAGAATGGTCCAAATCTTTTTCCGAAGAGGCATTAAGAAATTCAGGCAGATATTGCGCCAGCAGAGTACTCCATCTATGGTCTGTAAGGTTGGCGTAAGGATATCCATGTTCGATGGCATTCCACAATCTATAAACCGTAAGAATACGATATCCCTGATCTTCCCAGTCGATTGAAGGATAAGGTTTGTCTCTGGCAAATTCCACCTCCTCCTTTCCGGTTAATATCGGAAGATAGTAGTTCAATACACTATTACGTTTGGCATTCTTGATTCTCACTAGTTTTTCAGACAGTTTCTTATCGAAGACATTCGGATCTTCCAGCCAGCCAAGCTGTGCAAAACGATGATATTGGGCCGAATCTCCGATTACATACTCCTCGGTTTCCGTGATTTTACCGTACTTATCTATCCATTCATTTAATAGTGAGTTCCTTTCCTTTTTGCTCTTCGCAGCTGCTATCCCGGGCATCACTCTGAACAATTCAAAATCCCAGTTATACTTTCCAACCACAACCTGCGGATGAAAATATTTAAGGAATCCCCAAACCTTGCCCAAAACCACCAAATTTTCCAATGTTTGCCCGTCAACGTCTCCAAGCGATATTCCTGAATTTCCTGCGAACTCCAGATCCTTGTCTACTTCAACATCCGGATTCTTAATTAAATCAAGTGACTGTCCATCTATCAGCACCTGGCAGTCGTTCACCCAAAGCCTGGCCTCCCCGTCACAGAGTATTCGAAAGAAAAATTTCTTGGAACGTGTAAACGGCATTTCCACATAAAAGTCTTTCCAGTCCTGACTGCCGTTACATTCAAAATCAATAGCCTTCTCGTCTATTCTTTGAAGGTGAGTGTCCAGTTTAATTGCGAAACTCACTTTGGCATTATTTGCCTGCTGATATTTGTATTTGCCTTTAAACACAATCGTCTTACCTGTAATATCGCGGTTATTCATGCTGAAATAAGCTTCTGTTTTCTTTCCCCGTACAGACGGAATCAACAATGACGACTGATTATTAAAGAGCACTTCTTCATCTACCCGAATATCTTGATTTTCACTATACCAAGCCATCTTAGGCATTTCCCGCATTGGATCAAAGGAAATAATACGCGTACCGGTAAAAGTAAGAAGTCCCTTTTTACTTTGATCAGACTGCGCATATAAGTTAAAAGCAACCAACGCGAACACTAATAAGCCAACTAATCTGTTTTTCATATGTATCATAGTTTTGTTGTCAATTCAAATATTTACAGGTTTGTACTCTGGACACACCAAAGGTCAGAAAAAAGAAACACTACCAAAGAAAATATCTGTTCATAATTTAGCAATATCTGTTTATTTCAACCCTAAACACATGTTTTAGCGAAAAATTCGATATACTCAACAAGAAAACAGAGACAGCTTCATACGTTTCGGACGTAATCTCTATTTTATAATTCAAACATAATATCATCTTATCTATTATGAGTATCTTTGCACTCCGAATATATACTTAACTATGAATAAAGTCAACGGTTTCCTGTACGGTCTGCTTTCGTCGGCCTCTTTTGGGCTTATCCCCCTATTCACCATTCCTGCCATGCAGGCGGGCATGCAATTCGAATCGATACTCTTCTATCGCTTCCTGTTTGCGTGTATGGCATTAGGCGGGATTCTGCTGATCAACGGGCAATCCTTTCGAATCAGCAGACGGGACATTCCTTCCCTGCTCCTGCTTGCGATACTTTATCTGATGTCTGCCGTCTTCCTGTTCTGGGGATATAAGTTTATGGCAAGCGGTGTAGCCACCACCATTCACTTCATGTATCCGGTACTGACTACTTTGGTCATGATGCTATTCTTCAAAGAAAAAAAGTCCGGTTGGCGGATAGCCGCCATCGCCTCTGCCGTGATAGGTGTCTACTTCTTATCCGGTGGAAATACAGAGACAGGAAGTTTCTCATTTTTCGGCCTTTTCATCGTTCTTTTATCAGCATTGGGATATGCACTGTACCTTGTCACGATGAGCCAGTTAAAAATCGGCCGGATGAAAGGATTACTGCTCACTTTCTATGTATTTCTTTTCGGAGGAATCTTTCTCTTTATCGGAACTACTAGTATCAGCCATCTTCAGCCTATCAGTGAATGGCATACTGCCGGAAATCTAATCTTGCTGGCATTGATCCCGACCGTCGTTTCCAATCTTGCACTGGTCAGAGCAGTAAAAAGCATCGGCTCCACACTCACCTCTGTATTGGGAGCTATGGAGCCGGTAACTGCCGTATGTGTAGGCATCTTCCTCTTTGGAGAAGCATTCACCACAAGTATTGGCGTAGGCATTGCACTGATTATCGTTGCTGTAATGGTAATTATACTGAAACGATAAGAGCAGCCTTCTTATAAGATTGTTTTGTTTTCCGTTTCAGCGGGTTAATTTCAGTTCCTCGATAAGGTTAGCAGCCTTTCCATACTTTTCCATAATGAAAAGCATATAGCGGACGTCTACTCCAATACAACGCTGCAAGTCCGGTTCAAAGACAATGTCACTGCTCATCGCTTCCCAATTGCCGTCAAAAGCAAGGCCAAGCAATTCCCCTTTCGCATTGAACATGGCACTGCCGGAATTTCCTCCCGTAATATCATTATTCGAGATAAAACAAACGTTCATATCTCCCTTTTCATCGGCATATCTGCCGAAATCACCGGAAGAGAGTAAAGCCAGAAGATCCGGTTGAACTGCAAAGTCTATATCGCCTGCATGTTCCTTTACTTTCTCGAAAATTCCTTTTACCGTCGTATAATAACTAAAGGTAGCCCCGTCAAAAGGAGAATATCCACAGACTGTACCAAAACTAAGGCGCATAGTGGAGTTGGCATCAGGATAGAAGTTACGGTCGGCATACATACGACGCATAGCGGCATTGAACAGGCGTTCATCCTGCTCGATCTGTTCGGAAGCCTCTGAAACGCTCTGATTCATCTCATAGTATTTCACTATCAGGTCGAGGCTTAAAGAAATGGCAGGGTCTTCGATGAGATTATAAGTCGTATCACGTTCAAGGAAGCGCTTCAGTCCCTTCGGGGAAGTGATTTGAGAGGTAGCATACAAAGAGTCTACATAAGTCTGGACATTTCCGTTATACAAGGTGTCTATTTGCAGATACATCGCCGGTAGGTATTTCTTATCCACTTTGGACCGGTACTCTTTGAGCATGGCCGCAAATACTTCCTTATCAATAGACAGATTCAGGTTATCGTATTTCTCCAGCAACTTCTTCATGCGGGTAACGACCAACTTCTCTTCGGCCTCAAAATCGAAGTTCAGAATTTCGAGTGCCAGCTGAACCAGTTCGGGACCATTAATGAACGACTCCCCGAAATAAGCAAGGGCACGGTTTGTTTCCCTACGATTATTATAATTCAGTTCCAGAGAAGAGAACAGGCGAATCAGTTTCTCCCTTTCTTCCGGATGAGACTGAATCCAGTCACGGAGGGCTGCTTCTGCTGCGCGCTTCTTTTCCAGCACTTTCAGGTGCCGGATGGCTTTATTGGTTCCTATGCTGTTTTTCCAGTAATTAGAACTTTCATCGTATTTAGAAGCATACTTGATACGGATATCCGGATGGCGATCCATTTCCCGCTTCCAGATAGCCTGTTTTACCCCGCGCACATCGATCATAGCCTGATTAATGCCGTTCATCATTTCTTCGATCCCATACGAAGAGAGATAGCGCTCCGTACTGCCCGGATAGCCGAGAGTCATACAGAAAGAGCCTTCTTTATATCCATCCAATGAAATAGGAGCTACGTATTCCGGATGATAAGGGACGTTCTCTGGCGAATAATCCGCCGGTCCGTTCTGTTTGTTGGCATAAATACGGAAAACGCTGAAGTCACCTGTATGGCGAGGCCACATCCAGTTGTCCGTGTCCCACCCGAACTTGCCGACTGAAGAAGGAGGAGCAAAAACCAGCCGGACATCATTATAATCGCGGTAGACAGAAAGCCAGAACTCGTTTCCGGCGTAATACGCATCGACAATTCCCGTCAGCGTAGAGTCCTTCTCTGATACTTCCATGCCGATTACATTCATGACAGAGTCGACAACTACGCGACGTTCGCTTTCCGTATGAGCATGTTTGGCAGCCGAGAGCACACGCTTGGTCACATCCTCCGTACGAAGAAGGAAACGGACATATAATTCAGGATTCGGCAGTTCTTCACCAAGATTGCGGGCTACAAAACCATCCTTCAGATAATCATGTTCTACGGAAGAATGCTGCTGGATACTGCTGAAACCACAGTGATGATTGGTAAACACCAGACCATCTTCGGAAACCACCACTCCCGAACAAAATCCACCGAAACTGACAACGGCATTTGCCAAAGCCGGCTTCTTCGGATTATACAGTTTATTTACAGGCATCTGCAAACCGAGTTCCTTCATCACCCGTTCCGCCTGTTTGTTCTTGCGAAGGTTCCCCAATAGCCACATTCCCTCGTCAGCAAATGCCTGTGACAGGCAAAGGGAGAGGAGAATCATTGCGGTTAGTCTGAGTTTCATGCTATTATTTTTAGATTTATATATTCTATGATCAATCCGGGGGCCATTATTCGGTAATGAGCCTCAACTTCTTCGCTCCCACCCGTGCTTTCAGCCATGCACTGATTTTCTCCTTCTCGGCAACTGACGGATGTTTGCCAAATTTCAAAACAGCCAGTGTCACCGTATCCGTTTTCATCGAGTCTACCCGTGTTTCCAGCGAGTGAGCGATAGAAAGCGAAGTGATGGAAGGATAAAGCACCTTCAATTCGGGCACTAAAGTACGTCCCATCGTATCATACTCTTTATATTGAGCGAGGTTTTCTTCCAGTCGGGTTATCTTTTTCTGCTGTTCCTGCAGGCGTTGTTCGCTGTTTTTATAAAAGTCCTCCATCACCATGGCACGAATGGAAGAGACATCTACCGCCTCATTATTCATCCCTTGCAGTACAGTCAGCTTTGTTTCTTCCAGCTTGTATTCTTTCAGTTTGCTACGGGCAATGGATATCGAAGCATCCGGAACTTCGGGACCGATCAGAACTACTCGGATGTCTTTATGCTCATAACTGATCTTCTTATCAAGTACCTGCGTATTCTCAAAGTTCAACTGCTCATTGATAAACCGATTGGCTGCCGTCTCATAAAAAGTACTTTTAATGATGCCGAACGTCAGATAAACAGCCGGGCACATCGTCAGCACAACAATCAGAATGATGTATTTACGCACCATCTTCTCGCGTGCCTTATCCACAAATTCCTTACGCTGGAAGTGCATCACCCGCACACCGATGAAGGTAGCCAGACTGATAAATACGGAGTTGATAAAGTAGAGGTAGAATGCACCCAGAAAGTAAACCAGATTGCCCGATGCCAGGCCATAACCTGCCGTACAAAGCGGAGGCATCAACGCCGTAGCAATGGCAACTCCCGGAATCACATTTCCCTTTTCTTTGGTAGACAGGGCGACAACTCCCGCCAAACCACCGAAAAGTGCGATGAATACGTCATAAATCGTAGGCGAAGTACGCGCCAACAGCTCCGATTGTGCTTCGGCAATAGGAGTGAAAAGGAAAAAGATGGTTGCCGTCGTCACACTGAAAGCAGTCGTGATGAGGAAGCTCTTCAAAGAACGTTTCATCAGCTCGAAATCATTCAAACCGACAGAAAGTCCGACACCCATGATAGGCCCCATCAACGGTGAAATCAACATGGCACCGATAATCACTGCCGTAGAGTTGACATTCAATCCCAGTGATGCCATAAAGATGGCAAAAATAAGAATCCACAAATTGGCTCCTTTGAATTCTACTCCTTTTCGGATAGAGTCAACGGTTTCCATTTCATTGTCTTTATCCTTTTTCAAGTCCAGGTATTCACCCAGGAACGACTTGATCGCAAACTTATTCCGTTCATCTGTCTTCATAGTCATTTCTTTTTTATAATCCGGTTAATAACAGGAATCTGACTCAAAGGCAGGTCCCGTTTGATAATATAAGCAATAAATAGTAGCAGAAGGACTGTGCGGAATGCAAGAAGCAAGACTGTATTATGAATCGGCGTCCATTCACCAATCAGATACAGAATAATAGCTAAGCCTACATAACAACCTATTCCACGCAGATCATAAGCAATAGGATATTTCTTCTGACCGACAAAATAAGAAAGCAACATAGCTATGGCATATCCGGTAAAACCCGCCCATGCGCAAGCTACATACCCATATACAGGAATCAGGAAGATATTCATCAGAACAACAGTCAGACAGGCTATAATGGAGAAATATGCCCCCCATCTGGTATCATCCGTCAGTTTATACCAAAACGAGAGATTAAAATAAATCCCCATAAACATCTCCGCAATCATCACGATGGGAACTACCCTGAGTCCCTCCCAATAGTCTTCTGCTATGATATAACGTAAAATATCCAGATAAAACATGACTGCCAGAAATGCCAGCAGCGTAAAGATAATAAAGAACTTCATTGCCTGCGCATAGATTCGTTTATTATCCTTATCCTTACTTTTGCCAAAGACAAAAGGCTCGTATGCGAAGCGGAAAGCCTGCGTGATCATTGCCATTATCATGGCTATTTTAGTAGCTGCACTGTAAATACCCAACTGTACATCCGCTTCCACCTTATCGGGGTAGACAAAAGGAAAAATAATCTTGTCTCCAACCTGATTCACAATGCCTGCCACTCCTAATATCAGAATAGGGAATGAATAATATAACATCCGCTTCATCAGCAAACGGTCAGGACAATAGCGGAATTCACGGAATTCAGGTATCAGCCCGAGCATTACAACAAAAGAACAGATCAGATTAATAAGAAAGGCTACCCCTACGTCATTACCTTTCATGACAACAAAATAAAGGATATTCAGCAAGATACTGACAAATATAAATAAGAGTTTCAGTCCGGCAAACTTGATAGGACGTTTCTTATAACGAAGATAAGCAAACGGAATAGCCTGAATGGCATCCATAGCCAGTACAATCAGCATCATGCCCAGATACCATGGATGTTCACTATACCCCATCAGCCCTGCAATAGGATTGAGGAAGACCAGACACAACAGCAAAAACAGGAGCGATACGCCCCCTACCATCAATAACGAAACAGAATATACCTTCTTCGGGTCGTCATCTCCTTTATTGGCAAAACGGAAAAAGCCGGTTTCCATTCCGAAGGTTAGCACCACGAGCAATAACGCCACAATAGCATACATCTTGGTGATCACTCCATATCCTCCGGAAGCAGCAGGAAGTGAAAAAGTATAAATCGGTACCAGAAAATAGTTCAGAAACTTACCAATAATACTGCTGGCACCATAAATCGCAGTGTCCTTTGCCAATGACTTTAGTTCTGCCATGTTTATTTAGATCTCTTTATTATCAATGAATAATATTATTTCTTTTGTTTGAACAGCCACTCCATGAAACCCGGATAATTGAATGCAGGATTCCAGCTGCCATGATTGCAACCGGGGAATTCGATATATTCCACCTTTGCTCCGGCAGCTTTCAGTGCTTTGTACGCTTCACGCGACCCTTCAACTGTTACCACATCATCGGCATCCCCATGAAATATACGGAACTTCACTTCTTTGGCAGCCGGCAAACGGTCCGGATTCACCGATCCGCAAATGGGAACGGCAGCCGCAAAAATCTCCGGATAACGGACCACCAAATCATACGTCCCCATCGCTCCCATTGACAATCCGACAATATATATCCGTTTTTTATCGACTTCGGGCATGGCCAGATAAGTATCCAGCAATTGTTTGAGAGTCCGGGTAAGAGAACTCATCTCCTGTCCTGCAGGCATATCTGCCGGAAACAGTGATTTCGGACGTTCCGTATAAGCCCAGTAGCTACCTGCCGGACATTGAGGAACAAGTACGAAAGCCGGATATTTCTCTCTGTTGACAGGATTCAGAAACATCTGTCCGCCATGCGTCAGTTGTCTTTCATTGTCATTTCCACGCTCACCGGCTCCATGCAGGAACAGGACCAGCGGATATTTCTTCCCCGCCTTCATTGACTCGGGACGAATCATCCGGTAAGGCAAAGAATCTCCTGTGGAAGAGACAAATACGTCCTTCTCATAACCTTGTTGAGCTGATAATGACAGACTCAAAGAGAGAAATACAAGTAAGATACTCCACTGCTTCATACTCCAATCATTCAATAAAATCAGTTATCTGTTTAAACGTTCCTCAAAAAGCCTGCTGTTAATTGTCGCCAACACTCTCCATACCGACAGCCGTCAGATCAGACTATCAGTCATTAAACAAGGTTTTCTGACTGCTATAGAGGCTCCTTCCCAAATGCTTATAGGCAAGCTCCGTCACTTCACGTCCACGAGGAGTCCGTTTCATAAAACCTTCCTTGATCAGGAAAGGTTCATACACTTCCTCGATAGTGCCCGCATCTTCGCCCAAAGCGGTAGCAATGGTTGTCAGACCGACAGGACCGCCTTTAAACTTGTCTATGATGGTGCAAAGTATCTTGTTGTCTATCTCATCCAAACCATACTTGTCGATATTCAACGCTTCCAGCGCAAACTGAGCTATTTCCGTATCGATAGAACCGGAACCTTTCACCTGCGCAAAATCGCGTACGCGACGAAGCAAAGCATTGGCAATACGGGGCGTACCACGACTTCGGGAAGCAATCTCCGATGCCGCCCGCACCGAACAAGGTACGTCCAGTATGGAAGCTGAACGCCGGATGATATTACTCAGAATATCATCGTCATAGTACTCTAAATGCAGATTAATACCAAAACGGGCACGAAGTGGAGCCGTCAGCAATCCGCTACGGGTGGTTGCACCGACCAGCGTAAACGGATTCAGGTCAATCTGAATACTGCGTGCCGAAGGTCCCTTATCAATCATGATATCTATCCGGTAATCTTCCATAGCCGAATAGAGATATTCCTCTACCACCGGCGATAAGCGGTGAATTTCATCGATAAAGAGCACATCGTTCGGTTCGAGGCTGGTCAAAACTCCCGCCAAATCACCCGGTTTGTCGAGCACCGGACCGGAAGTTACTTTAAAGCCTACTCCCAATTCGTTAGCTATAATATTGGAAAGCGTTGTTTTACCCAATCCGGGAGGCCCGTGCAGCAGAACGTGGTCGAGCGCTTCGCCACGCAGACGTGCCGCCTTCACAAAGATGCGAAGGTTTTCCACCACCTTATCCTGCCCGCTAAAGTCTTCAAAGCTTAACGGACGGAGCGCATTTTCAAAATCCCGCTCCCGTGAAGTCAGCTGATGTTCGCGTATGTTAAAATCTTCTTGTTCCATTTTCTTCTTGAAATGTAGGAGACAAAGATAGAGAAATCCATTCATTTTCGATATAAGAAAGAATAATAAAAACCTTCGGCCATTATCCATTTCTCTTTTCCAAGAGGAATAATGAAGAATAAATCTCAAAATCGATGCGATGATAAGATGTCATTCAGCCTTCTTTCGGTGACTTCATTCCCTGATAACAAGGGGATCATTTTCGATATTACCAAAGCGCAATTATTCTCAAAGGCATGAGAAAAATTTCTCAATGCAATGAGAAAATATTCTCATAGGCATGAGTATTTTTTCTCACGCCTTTGAGAATTTTTTCTCATCACGGTGAGAATACTCTGAGAATATAGCAACCTGCATCTGGCTGTGTATAAACACAATAACAAGTAATTGCTTTCCGCTTTTCCTCTGCTATTTAATGACCATAAAAGCCTCTTCTTCCTAAAAATACCGTATTTACACATTCTTTTCTTAAGCAACGCATCATTCTATTGAAGAATAGAGTGAAAAAGTACACAAGCCCGGTTCCGGTCTTCTACTCTTTTGCCCGAAAACAATTAGTTTATTTAAAACGTAATAACTACTTTTGCACCATCTATATACACGCAATCGACTATGGTTCTAAATTATATCTGGATAGCATTCTTCGTTATCGCCTTCATTATCGCCCTGATAAAAGTAATTTTTCTGGGAGACACGGAGATATTTACAGCTATCATGAACTCAACATTCGACTCTTCGAAAACCGCTTTCGAAATATCTCTGGGACTGACCGGAGTACTGGCCCTCTGGCTCGGTATCATGAAGATCGGAGAGAACAGCGGACTAATCAATGCACTCGCCCGCTTTCTGAGTCCGGTACTCTGCCGCCTGTTTCCGGACATTCCCAAAGGGCATCCGGTATTGGGTTCCATCTTCATGAATATGTCCGCCAATATGCTCGGGCTCGACAATGCCGCCACCCCATTGGGACTCAAAGCGATGAAAGAACTGCAGGAACTGAATCCGAAGAAAGATACGGCTTCCAATCCGATGATCATGTTTCTGGTTATCAATACTTCCGGCCTCATCATCATCCCGATCAGTATCATGGTCTACCGTGCGCAGATGGGGGCTGCCCAGCCTACGGATGTGTTTATCCCTATCCTGCTGAGTACTTTTATCTCGACTCTGGTCGGTGTCATAGCCGTCAGTATCGCCCAGAAGATCAATCTGATCAATAAGCCTATCCTGATATTGATGGGCGTTATCTGCCTTTTCTTCTCCGGATTGATTTATCTGTTTCTGAATATTTCGCGTGAGGAAATGGGTACTTACTCTACGCTGATAGCAAATATTCTTCTGTTCGGGGTGATCATCCTGTTTATTCTGACAGGGGTCCGGAAGAAGATTAACGTATATGATTCTTTTGTAGAAGGTGCCAAAGAAGGCTTCACGACAGCCGTACGAATCATTCCGTATCTGGTTGCCTTCCTTGTAGGCATTGCCGTATTCCGTACTTCGGGAGCGATGGATTTCCTTGTGGGAGGCATTGGTTATGTAGTCGGTCTGTGCGGAGTGGATACCAGTTTTGTGGGAGCATTGCCGACAGCGCTGATGAAGTCTCTCAGCGGTAGCGGTGCCAATGGGCTGATGATTGACACGATGAAAGAGATGGGACCGGATTCGTTTGTAGGCCGGATGAGTTGCGTAGTACGCGGAGCTTCGGACACCACTTTCTATATCCTTGCCGTTTACTTCGGCAGCGTCGGAATCAGTAAAACCCGGAATGCAGTCACCTGCGGCTTGATTGCAGACTTCTCCGGTATTATAGCCGCCATCTTAATCAGTTATTTATTTTTCTTTTAAAGCATAGACTCAATTATGGCTGTAACTTATCAAACCGAAGGCGTCAAGATGCCTGATATCAAAAAACGGGAAACTACAGAATGGATAAAGAATGTAGCTGCCTCTTATGGAAAAAGACTCGGTGAAATCGCTTATATCTTCTGCTCCGATGAAAAGATTCTGGAGGTAAACCGAGAATATCTGCAACACGATTATTACACGGATATCATTACTTTTGATTATTGCGAAGGTGATCGTCTGTCGGGCGACCTGTTTATCAGTCTGGATACGATACGCACCAATGCCGAGCAATTCGGGGCAGCTTATGATGATGAACTACACCGGGTTATTATTCACGGTATTCTTCATCTCTGCGGTATCAATGACAAAGGTCCCGGGGAAAGGGAAATTATGGAAGAGGCGGAGAATAAGGCGTTGGCAATGCGATAGTTGGCGATGCAATAAAAAGCCATTGACCGGATAAAATTAGCACCCCGCCACAATCACTGCGACGAGGTGCCCCCAAGTATCTAAGAGAGATAGTTATTGTTCCGTTAACGCTTGCTTTATTTTAAAGACAAGACTTTGATAATGTGCCCGGGTAGTAGCATCACCCGTATTTACTTTGCTTCGCAGCAAACTATAGCTATCCATTACCTTCTGATAAATAGCCGGATTCTTAACCATATCCACACTTCCGAGCGGGTTGAGTTCAAAGCCGGCTTTCGTCCAATCGACATTATCCGTAAGCAGTTGTTTCTCAACTTCATTCAAGTCTTTAAATGAGAATGGAGAAGATTTTTGTTTCAGCATTCCTCCTTCTTTCAACAACTTTTCCACATAAGTAATTTGCAGGTTACGGTCGTACATATTCAACCGGGCACCGGATATAGTTTTCTTCCACACAAAATCATAAATATCATCCATATATTCAGCAAAAGTATAAGCCTGTTTGGGATATAACTCCTCATACAAAACAAGACTGGATGTAATGTATGTGAAGAACAAACGATTCATAATGATTGACTGCAAAGTACTTGGCGAATAAGTCGGACCGGTATACTCAATCACCTTCTTGTCAAGTACCCATTCGGGTAGTTCCATCATAGTTTCCATAATAAACTTCAATGCCTCCTTCTGTTCAGCTTTCGGCACAAAACGGATAACAGGCTTTTCGCTGTCCCGTCTCGGCTCATCAAAATAAATTCCACCGATGGACACCATGGCATGCAGTAAGTAGCGTTGCATCTGCATAATCACTTCCTGATATGATTCCGTCAAGCGTTCATATTGATGATCATCTTCATAGGTCCATTCCGGCAGGTTTTTCATGATAAGTTTCAGATTCTTTAAGCCATATCTTCCTGCCTTCACGGCATTATCACCCAAATCCTCAGATTTACAAGAAGGATCGACCTCATTAATAAAAGGCTGCGGACCGTATTTGTACATCGGATCATTCTCTTTCTCTTTGATCCACTTGTTTAAAGTAGCTTTCTCATCTTCAGGAGATGCCGCATCAAATATAGGTTTATATCCCCATTTGATGGCAAACTTATCATATACACCCAAAAGCGGAGGAGTCAGAGCAACTCCTTTGTCTTCCGGCTGAGCTACATAATTATAGCGCGTATAGTCCATGATGGACGGAGTTGTACCATACTTCTGAGTGAAAGTGGCCGAACGGAGCGAATCTACCGGATACGAATAAGATGCACCAAAGTTATGCATCAGTCCCAGGGTATGTCCGATCTCATGCGCTGCTACATAACGTAACGAGCTTCCCATCGTCTCGTCATCAAACACAGCCTTGCGTACTTTGGGGTCAACAGTAGCAGTCTGAACAAACCGCCAGTTATGCAACAACTTAATGATATTTGAATAAAACAAGACGTCGCCCTGAATGATTTCACCCGAACGAGGATCGGCACAGGAAGGTCCCATTGAATTTTGTATCGGAGTGGTAATCATTCGGTAGCAGCTATAACGAATATCATCCGGATCAAAGTTCGGATCATCCTTCGGATAGTCTTTCGCTACAATCGCATTCTTAAATCCTATTTCCTCAAACGCAACCTGCCAGTCTTCTATTCCTTTCTTTATGTAATCTCTCCACTTGTCGGGGATAGCAGTATCAACGTAATATACAATCGGCTTCTGAGGTTCCACCAACTCACCTTGCTTATAACGTTCCAAGTCTTCTGGTTTTGGTTGCAAATCCCATCGGTTGATGTAAGTAAGTTCTTGCAAACCATCTTTCTTTTCAGTATAAAACCGCTTGCTTTCATCAAAATAACCGATACGCGAGTCTCCATAACGAGGACGCATAATTTCCTCCGGCAGCAAAATAATATTACGCGTCATGGTTACAGTGAACGGTCCTCCGTCAACAGTATAACTCATCAGCGTCTTGATGTTTATATTCAGCGGAAAACACTTCATTCCCAGAATAGTCGATTTGGAAGAAGCAAGACTTCCCTTCAGTGCTTTTCTCTTCATCAATACATCCATTATATTTTCCGAACGAAACGGGCTGAATTCGGGTACATCCGTTATGAAAAGCGAACTCATATCGATGACATATGCTGAAGAGTCCGGTGAAAGACTTTCTATCTTATATGCTTCCCAAATAGGGTCTGAGAAGTTGCGCTGAAAAGCAGCATACATATTGGAAGTGGTGTCACACAAATTGCGCACCATCTTTTTGTGCATGTAGATTTTCTTTTTATCTGCCGAGAAAGTTACCAGTACCGGATTGCGTGGCATTTGTCCGGCAGCTATATCTTTATTGTTACTGGTACTCGATACTCTGGACGCAATCATAAAATCGCGTCCCATCAAGTCTTTAGGTATTTCGAAATAATACTTATCCTTAACGATGTGTACCTTAAACATGCCATCAATCGTCTTGGCTCCTTTCAGTAGTTTTTTGTATTCGGTCATACTACTCTTTGTGGAATCTTTTGCCGCCGGCTGCTCTGTTTCCGCTTTTGCTTTCTTCTTTTTCTTTTTAAAAATCTGACTTTCGGCATTAGCAGTTACCGCTCCGGCAGTTAATGCTCCTACAAGTAATAAGGTGAAAATTTTGTTCATATCATGCTGTTTTTAAGTTCTATAGTTCCAGTTTGGACAGATCGAATCCGTTTTCAAGCATAGCTTCCCGAATCACATCATACTTCTTCTTCATTACCGGATATTTATCGCAGATTTCCTGAATCTCGGCAGGAGTTTTCTCAAAGACGAAATTCATCCATTGCGCAAGGTCTTCACTCTTTAAAGGAGCATAAATGGAATTAAAATCCGGCCAATCTTCATCAATATAGGAATTCTCAGAATAAGTAATCACCCCATACTTATAAAAATCGATTTCATTAGGGTCCGTTCCTTTAAAACGATACCAGTTCGGGTCGTACAATTTCGGTTCAACTTCTTCACTAGCTTCATAAAAAGCATCTGAAATAGTAAACAATCCTCTGACTTCCGACATATACTTTGCCCAAAAGCTGGCATTCACATCTGCTCTGATTTTCACAAACTCCTCATCGGTCATTGTTTTCAAAGAAGATGATACATTACCTAAAGCTATAAAGCTGCTACTAGCATAGCAATTCATGATGGTTGTCTCACCATAAGAGGCCATCCGGACCTCTTCAGATAACAATATAGAAAAAGGTAAATTCTTCTTTAAAAAACTATCCGAGTACAAATTCAATAATACCTTTTGCAAAAACTCAATCCCTTCATCAATAATCTCCTGCTTTTGTTCGGGAGCAGTTATTTTAATTCCGTTATTCGCTGTAAAGTTGAATTTATAATCAGCCTCAGTCGGATTGGTTATAATCACAGTCTGATATTTCTGATAAAACTGGTATATAAAATGCTGTGTCGGATCTGACGGGTCATCTGTCAAAATGTTATATTTATCCGGTTGCTCAGGAACGATTAATGCATCTTCATGATAACAAGAAGACATACCTGCCAACATACAAATTAATAATATAAGTTTCTTCATAATTGATCAATTATTAACAGGTTCACTATTCGGACGGTCGAATATTTCTATTTCCGTATTTCTCTCTCTTTCGCTCTTAGGAATCGGCAACACGTATGAGCCTTTCTCTTTCAGTTCGAAGACATCTCCTGCTCCCTCGTTCTCCTTTGAACTGTAAGTATGCGTAAGAGGAGGGCAGCCATATCTGCGCAAATCAAACCAGCGGAATCCTTCAAACGCCAGTTCTCTACGACGTTCCTTACGTACGGTTGCTACAATTCCGTCTTCATCAACAGCTAACGGCGGAGTTCCCGGTTTCATTCGATTTTCACGGAGCTCATTTAAGTCAGCAAGAGCCTTGTTCGTATTGCCAAGTTCAGCAAAAGCCTCAGCACGATTCAGATAAGCTTCCGAAATACGTAAGGCGTTGGCATAGACTGTAGCAGAATTTTTAGTCCACTTAATAGGTGTATAGACACTATACTGTTTGTTAGTAGGTCTGGTCTGGTTGCCGATTGTATTCTTGAAATAATTCGTAAGACGCAAATCATCTTCCGAATATAGCGCTAGTAAATCATCAGAAACCACCAAATTCCCCGTATACCTGAAATCTTCTTTCATATGCGTCTCAAGTGATGTAAGTCCGTAGGATAACAAGATTTCTTTGTTAGCAAGAGAAAAGAAATAGTGGTCCTTTTTTTCCTGAAGTTTGTAAAGTGGCTGAGTCGCGACCTTAAAGACCGAGTCACAATAAAGAATGGTCTCATCATATTTCTCCTGAAAAAGAGCAATACGTGATGCCAATAGATAAGCACTCGGCAAGTTAGGACGGAAAATAGTTTTCTCACCTCCTATAGCCTTAAAACACTGGATAGCCTTATTAATGTCTTCTTCCATTTGGGCATAAACAGCTGCATTCGTGGCCCGCTTCATCATCTTATCTGATAAGCCGATTTCTTTATTGAGCGGTACACATAAGTCTTCATTTGCCGTAGCAGGATGATAAGGCTTTCCATACAAATTAGCAAGCATAAAATACGAGAAAGCCCGCATGAAATAAGCTTCACCTGCTAAATCCTGACGTTCCATATCCGTCCCGTTCATGGTATAAAGCTGGTCCAGTATGATATTAGTCATCAATATCTTATGATAATAGACTGTCCATGCAACATCCGGCGTAAGTTCATTTGAAATTCCCACTTCCGGGTTTCCCTGCCACGTATAATATGCCCAAACATATTCTCTGAAATCATTAGAAATGACTTGTGGTCTGGTTCCATAGTAACATTGGTCTTTCACATCGTCTGTCATATATTCCAGATAAGGATGAGGTATGTCTTTTTCATTCGTTTTCATTACCTCACCGAAGAACAGTTCCTTGTAATCCTTCACCGATCTGGGTATCATCAAATCTTGTGAACTTTCTTCCAAAAAGTCACTGCACGACGATAATGTGCAGATAAACAATATGATATATAAATTGTACTTTTTCATCATCATTCATTATTAAAGAGTAATATTAAAGCGAAGTGAGTAAGAACGCTGCGGTGGTATACTTCTTGAGCCAAATCCAATCTGTTCAGGGTCTCTGCCCTTCAGCGCTTTATCTTTAATGACAAATACATTACCCATATCAAAGCTGACACTTGCTCCTTTCAGATAGACAGGTTTCAACCATTCACGTTTAAAATCATAGCGAATAGACATCGAACGGCATCTGAGGAAACTGCCTGAAACTACACGGATATCACTCTTATTATACATATCCCATCCATTATCCGCAATACGATAGGTCACATCCTTATCGTTGATCTGCAAACTCTTATCCGATAAAACCGGTATAATGGTTCTGTCTTCATCACCCGGCTCTCTCCAACGATTCACAAATTCACTGGACATATTCTGGTCCGGATAAGGAAGCCGCTGTCCGGAGGACTCATACAAATCGTTCAAGCGCATTTTATTACCAAAGCTGAATGAGAATAACGCATTAAATGTAATATTCTTATATTTCAAATAAGTAGAGAATCCACCGGTCAGATCGGGTTCACGTTTTCCGGAAAGAACAAAAGCACGGTCATACATCTCCTGCAAAGAATGAACCACAGCATTTCCTTCTTCATCTTTCTCATTAATATCCTTAAATGTAGGAAAACCCTGATCATCCAGTTTATCAAATTTATAAGAATAGAAACTATTTATCGCATTGCCATTGCTCACTAATGTTCCTGCAATATAGTCTTGCCAAGTGATCGCTGAGTTCCCGGCATTCAACACTTTATTGTAGTTTTTACCTGTATTGAATGATAAACTCCACATCCAGTCCCGGGTCTGAATCGGAACAAAAGAAACAGCCAAATCCCAACCTTTATTCTCAACATCACCATCATTAATGGAGACACTTGACGCACCTGTAGAAGGAGCTACGTTTTTCGTAACCACCTGATCTACTCCCTTTTTATAATATACATCAAGCGATCCATAGATTCTGTTATTCCAGAATGCCCAGTCGATTGCAATATTATACGAATTGGTTTTTTCCCACTTCAGTTTATTATTCGGCAGCTTATACAATGTTGAAATATACTCCTGTGGCATTGATTCCAATGTCCCCAAACTAGCAATCAAGTTAGGGGTCTGATCCGGATGCACGTTACCTTGTATACCGTATGAGGCACGAATTGCCAGATCATTCAGGAAATCGACGTTTTTCATAAACTTCTCATTGATGACATTCCATCGTGTAGACACTGACCATATCGGCAGAAAACGAACGCTCTTGCTCTGGCCGAACTTATTAGAACCGTCAGTACGTATATTGAAGTTCAGAATATAGCGACTGTCATAAACATAAGCAGCCGTAGCATATAATGAAATCACATTATTCTTTGTATCGGTCACCACATCCGGATGACTCTTTACCAAAGCACCGTATCTTTTCCAGACTGTCGGGTCAATATCAACAAACTTTTTACCTCTTTCGGGCAAATAACCATATTGTGTAGAGCTTAATCCGTCATATTTTGAAGATCTGACTTCTTGTCCGATGCTTCCGGAAACTTCATGTTTTCCGAAACTTTGCATCAATGACAGGCTATTTCTCCATGTATAAGAAGTATTACGTGTATTGGTCGTCATCAACTCTCCTCCAAACGGAAGCAGACAATATCTTTCTGCAAATTCGGAATCTTCAATGGGATTCGGCAACATCTTCCCATAGGGACTTTGTCGCATAGAAGAAATATAATATGATTGTTCATCACCCCAGTTTTCTTGTGTCACGTTGCTTCTGGACAGTCCTAATATGGATGAAAACCTCATCCATGAAGCAACCTTCCAATCCAGATTGACAGCTACATCTATAGCGGAATTATCATTCTTGTTTCCTGTATGATTCAGTTCGTTCATGATATTGTAAGACAATACTCCGTTACGTCCAGCCTCATTCGCATAGAAATACAACTCATTAGAAGCTGTCCGAAGTGGAATAGCCCGTGAAGTATTATAAGCATACTCATACACATCAATGGAAGTATGAGGATGTTCAGCTTTGGAAAGCGAACCGCTAACCTTTAATCCCAAATGTATATTCCGGTTAATTCTGGTATTTATTTTAGCCAGTACGTTATAGCGCTCTAACCCTTCCCCTATCGTCACACTGTTATTATTCGCATATCCCATGGACATATAATAATTACTCCGGTCATTTCCACCTGTAATGGATACCGAATGCTGATGTGTAAATGCTGTACGGAACAGCAAGTCATACCAGTCGGTATTTAATCCTTTCAGGGTCTTCACCTGGTTTAAGAATTCCTGATAAGTAATATCCTTATTCCACAGATGTTGCAATGCCCCTTCATAGCCAATATCCGAAGGTTTGTAACTTCCGAAAGATAATCCTCTCTCCTGCATTTCGATAGACATATCAATTCTGTCGGCAGAATTCATCCGAAACATTTTATCGTAAGTAGGAGGAGCTGTTATCCCCAATGTAGCGGTATACGAGATACTCGGTTTCTGGCTTTTTCCTTGCTTGGTAGTGACCACAATAACTCCATTGGCCGCTTTGATACCATAGATAGCAGTAGCACTAGCATCTTTCAGAATATCCACACGTTCAATATCTTCCGGATTGACCGAACCGATGGCATTTCCGATCAGATTTATCTTATCCGGACTGTTCAGCTCCTCTGTAGAGATATTGACAGGTTCTTCCAGAATAATTCCATCGACTACCCATACCGGTTCTCTATTTCCTGTAATAGAGGAAGATCCCCTGATTCTGATCTTAGGAGCAGCTCCCGGAGTAGATGACATATTCATCACGGCAACACCCGGCAGGCGTCCCTGCAGCATTTTGTCGATAGACAGATACTCTCCACCAATCAGATCAGCTCCCTTTATAGAGGATATAGAGCTTGCCAACTTGCGTCTGTCAATCTCCTGATAACCTGTTACTACAACTTCATCGATTGACTTTACATCCGATTTCATCACGATTGTCATAGGTTTAGTACCGGCAACTTTTACTTCCTGTACAATCATTCCCAAATACGAGACAATCAGGACAGGCTCTTTCTGATGGAACAAATTAATAGAAAACTTACCTTCATTATCAGTTATCGTCGAATGCTCCGTTTTAGAGAGTTTTATATAAGCTCCCGGCAAGGGCAACCCTCCCTCATCAACCACAACGCCCGTAGCCGTGCGGACATTCTCTTTAGGTTGCTGATATACAATGGTTACAATATTTCCTTCTATCTCATAACTGTATCCGGTATTTGCCAGCACTTTGTTCAGCACCTCACTAATAGGCTGACTATTGCTTTGAATAGTGATACGAGGCATATTCTTCACTTGCTCCGTACTATAAATAAAGTTCAGGCCAGTCTGTACTTTTACAGCATCAAAAAATTCTTTAACTGTTGCAGATTTAAGATCTAAGGATACCCTCATTGCATTAGATTGCGATGCAGCCAACACCGGTGTAAACAACAAGGAAATAATACAGAGAAACATGATAATGCGTTCTCGAGCTCTCTTTTTTTGCATGTCGTCCTCCTTTTTTAATAGTAGTTAATATGTTTATTTCTTTATAATTATGGTCTTCCCCTGTATTTCCATTTCCAGATGAGTCACCCGCTGTATCGCTTTCAATATGGGCTCTATTGAGCCGTAGCGATCAATATCTCCTGTAAAACGTATCTTCTTGGTATCTTCCGATTCGAATACGATATCTTTGTTGTACCAACGTGATATTACATTCATCAGACTCTCCAAAGAACAGTTATCAAAAACAAAGCGTCCACTGTTCCATGCGATATACGGTTCGATATCCACTACGCTAATTTGTACATCTTGCGTATCAGCCTGAAGAACCGCCAATTCCCCCGGTTTTATTTTATATTCCCCTCCCTGATTAGGAAGCACACTTACAGAACCTTTCACCAGCACTACTTTCGTTATTCCGGGCACATGTGTATTTACATTGAAAGTTGTCCCGTACTGCTTGACCACTCCATTCGCCGTAATGACACGGAAAGGACGCTTGCTATCCTTGGCTACCTGAAAATAAGCCTCCCCATCCAAATAGACCGTGCGAGTGGTAGTACCAAAATGTGGTGGATATTTCAACGTCGTATTATAATTCAGATGCACTCTGGTTCCGTCTTCGAACGTCATCCAGAATTCACTGTCATCATAAGTACTCAACTTATTATTTTCTACAACAGGAACCTCTTCCGATTCATTCATATCAGTCTTAGGGACAGACGGCTGAGCAACAGGAACCTGTTCCACCGAATCCTGTAACGGCTTAGCAGGCACTGATTTTAAATCCATCTTCTGTCCATTTGCCAAAACCAGCGTTGCCTTTTGTTTACCCATCTTCTCCGACCGGATCATAGCAATACGAACTTCATCCGAAATCACCGGCTGAGAATCCATCAGCCGCAAAGTCCAAAACCATATTGCAAAACCAATTATCGGCAATAAGAAAATTGCAGCATAGCGTCCTATTTTGATCCAACGAGCAGAACGAATAGAGAAATGCTTTTTCTGAAACCTTTCCCAAGCACGTGCCTCATCTACCTGGGCAAACTGTTTATACCTGTCAATCAAACAAGCCTCACGCATCAGACGATCATAGTTCTCTCTATTTTCTTGAGAACTATCAAGCCATGACTGCAACTGTTTTTTATCTTCTTCCGAAGCGTATCCCAGCAACTGATCATGGATAATAGAATTTATACTTCTTTTACGCTTTATCATATTATTTCAGGTTATTTATAGTAAAGACGACTAAGAAGAAAAAATGAGGGACAGGATTCTGAAGTTTTTTTATTCAAAAGATACTTTATTTACTTAGAAGACCGTTCTTTTTGTACAATAATCAAGAAAAACAACGAACATTTTGTTCATTGCAAACAGGTGTTAACAAGTAAAGCAGATTGAGTGTTATACTTCTTTTTAGAGAAATAACATTTGTAATAATAGAAAATGATAGGAGCCTAGTTTTTTTCTAAGGAAGGACATTGCTCTCTTCTTTTGAGTCTTCACAGTTTCAAGAGAAACATGGAGTGCAGTGGCAATTTCTTCGTTCTTCTTGCCTTCCATATACATCAAAAAAACTTCCCTGCATCGATCCGGCAGCGCATCAATTGTCTGAAGAAGCTGGCGATAGACTTCTTCACTAAAGAAGCCCTCTTCCTCCTCTTCCATCCTAAATGTAGTGGAATGACTATCAAGCATCTTCTGAAGATAGTTGCCTTCCACATCCTTATGTTTCAAATAATCCAAGGAAGCATTTCTGACAGAGTTATACAGATAAACCCTGAATGAAGCCAGAGACCGGAAAAACATCTTTTTCTCCCAAATAGTGGAGAATAACTCCTGGACAATATCTTCTGCAGATTCTGAATCTCCGACAATTGTTATTGCATAGCAAACCAATGCTTTATAATAATTCTTATAAAGCAGTCGGAAAGCAGCCGCATCCAACTTATTAATTTGTTCTATGGAAATCTCATTGTTAGTCATTTCGGGAGTTTTGCGCCAAAAATACAAATTAAATAATAATGTTCTATACAGAAAGACTGATATTTTTCTCTCAGGCAATCTAGTTGTATGGTACTTTCCAAAAGATATCCGCCTATAAAAGATTCACCCGGATTTACATTCGACAATGTAAACCCGGGTGAAAAATGCTCAATATTGCATAGAAGAAATCTTTAAAAATATCTCTTACAATATTGTTTTCATAGAGACAAATTAATTAAGAGAGAGTTTATGTAATAGAGATTTATTCAATTTCCGTAGCTTTATTGATGCGGTAGATCAACAGGTCATAATGAGAACGATCTGCCTCAGGAGCCGTCGAAATTGCTTTCTTGAGCATGTCTTTCGTACGCATCAACAAGTCAAAATAGTAAGCAGCTATTTTTGTCTGGTTGGTATAGATCGGCGGAATTGAAGAAAAGCCTGCTACTTCTTCTGCATTTTGCAATGAATACATCTTCATATCCACCTTTCCGCCATTTCTCAAAGCAGCCAGATTGATCTCCGGTTTGCCGGTAGCCGCAAATCCTGTTTTTGAGGCTTTGAAACTACCAATAGGCGCAGTTGCTGTCGATGTTGAAATAATACTTTCCAGAAACGCTGTCTGTAGTGCTCTCTCGAAATTCTCCAACGGACGATGCTTCAAGACACCTTCCCAAACAATTCCATAGATATCATCCAGATATTCCGAAGCAGTATATGCTGCATCCGGGAAGCGTTCTGTACAAACCTCGACATAAGGCAGACGTCCGAAAATACCATTAAAGATATCCAAACGTAAACGGTCAGCCTTCTTATCTGAAATTTCAAATTCATTCAAATGAGCGGTATCGTCCACCCAATCCAGATTCTTTGCCAGTTCCAATGCTTTACTCAAAGCTGCTTTCTGTTTCTCACGATCTACCATTGAGTAACTTGGTATCGCATCCTTCTCGCGAATATCATTCAAGTAAATACCGCCAATATAACTCAGTATTGCATAAATACGCCCGCTCAGTCTTTCACTAAGGGCAGAGTGTACACGTCTGCGCATTAAAAAATCGCGGTCTTCCTTGGCAAACCAACTATAATAGTTTTCAAATCCTTTGCGAACATTAGGAAGCATATAGTCGAATGATTTCAAATGGTCATCTCCCAGACTTCCGCGACTATTACGAGGATCAGAATCAAAACGTGACTGATTACGTATATAAGCATAATATGGGTCTCCCGTATGTTCACGAATCCAGCTATCCAATGTCTCTTTTTCTTCCTGTAATGAAGAAGCATAGATAGGCTGATATAAATATTTAATCACCAGTTCGTCATATGGACCAGGCTTTGTATTAACCAGACACACTCCATTACGAACATCCTCCTCCGTAGCTACGTCATTAATGATTACGCCTCCCATAACAGAAGAAGCGAGACCATACTTTTGAGTAAAGCTTGCCGAACGCAACGAATCCACCGGATAAGCACAGGAAGCTCCCCAGTTCATTGTTAGTCCCAGTCCGGTTCCTACAGCCTGAGCAATAGCAGCCTGAATCAACTCACCCTGTATCTCCTGCGGGAAAACAGTAGTACGCACACGAGGATCAATAGCAACAGTGGCCCCTATACGGTCAGCATACTGAACACTGATCATATTTGCATTAATCAGAATAGACGCATTCAATATTTCACCGGTACGTGTATCTGAGTGTATCGTTGTCTGTGCCGAATTCAGCCAAGAAGCCGAATAACGTATTGTCATACAGTCAAAGCTGTTTGCATTGAACAATGTGTCATTCTTCGGGAATTCTTTCACACAAATAACATCTTTAAAGCCGATCTTCTCAAATGCCTTATTCCACGATTCCGCACCAGCCTTGATATACGGATTCCATTTGACAGGCATCAGACTGTCGATATAGAACACCAGTTGTTTGACTGGCCGAACCAGCTCGCCACGGCGATAGGCAGCAGAGTCGGAAGGCTCGATACGCCAACGTTTTGCATAGCGTATACTCTTCACTTCCTGAGTTGCCCCTGAATAATCACTTTTCAATTGTGTAGTCAATCCCAAACGTGAGTCAGCCAGGCGAGGAGTCATCGGCTCCTCGGGCAGAATACAAAGCATTTTAGTGACGACCGCTGTCAACGGTACGTCTTTGTACATATTGTATGCTCCCATCAGCGTATGGTCGACAGTATATGACAACTCTTCACGTACACTTATATGATTTTCTGAAGCCGATACACCCAAAATAGCAGATTTATCCGATTGCAGAGAATGATCGCGCGACACGAATCCATAGTATCCGTTAGCCGATGTCGAAGGGAAAGGTTTGGTAAAAGCAGATCCCTCCAAAAATAATCCCTTCATATCTACCACAAGTGCAGAACTATCCGGAGTGCAAGCCAATACCTTAAAGCTTTTGAAAATACCCGGATTATGCGCATTGTCCAACGCACGTGCGATATAAGCATCACCACTGGTATTTACCGGCTTACTCAATAAAGGCATACGTGCCACAAGAGTAGAATCGATCATCTCAAAACGGAAACGTACGTCGGTACCCCCTAACTGTCCGGGAGCTCCTTCACCACCGTCACTCGTATTTTCAATAGAAGAAGCAAACAGCATCTCACGGCCTAACATGGCAACCGGGAACTCCACATACACTTTCCCTTCCACCTTATGAATAGTCATCAGCCCGTGTGCTGTCTGAACTTTCTTATTCTTGAACAGCTTCTGATATGGTGTCAGATTTTCCTTCTTATCTTCTTTTTTCTTCTTTTTAAAAGGCCAGAAAGCATTTCCTTCCTGTGGCAGGCAACATGCAAAAAGAAGCAATAAACAAAGTATCTTACTATATCTATTTCTCATACTTCCTATCATTTTAATGCCTGGTCAATTTTGTACAACAATAAGCGGTAGTGGCGTTGTGTATCAGCCGAACCGGTAGAAGCACTTGCTGCAACCAGACTACGAACCTTCTTCAACTCACCGTAGTATATATGTTCCATCGGTTCGATCGGTGCTTTCAGATCTACATCATCATCAAATCCACTGATTTCCTCCAAACGGGCAGCCTGCATCTCACGAGGCTTGTTATTAAAACATCCCATAAATTCCTCCGAGATGATTCCGAAACGTTCGCGCGAAGCGGCTTTCAGCCATTCGGGCACTTCAATGTGAGCATACATATCTGCGATACCTTTACGGGTAGCATTCTTTGCAACCCCTGCAACCGAACCTTCAATCAGCTTCGTCAGATAATTCATCTGCAAACGCATTTCTGTTTCTGTCAAGGTTCTTCCGGCGCGGGTAGGAGCCCATACAAAACGTTCTATATCGGCAAGATATTCTTTCTGAGTATAAGGAGCTGATGTCGCCTTACCCGAACAGATAGCCACCGCACCACAACGAGACAAGATACCATCAATAATTGCATCTTCCATCTGCATGGCCACAGAAGTACGGATAGGGAATTCTTTCAGTGTTTCGCGTGCATCCAGCCACGAAAGGTCCTTCAGTTCATTCAATAAGAAATTCAGAGCCTTTTTTTGTTGTTGCTTCGATACAGTTTTAAAACTTGGGCGCTGATCACCGTCATAGCGTTCGTTCAGATAAATACCACCGATATCTCCCAAAACGAAAGTCAAATAACGTACGTAAGCATATACAATTTCATCATAAACAGCCGTGCGGAACTCAAAATCCTTATCCTTATCCGCTACCCAATCATTGATATGCTTTAGCAGATATTGCAAGTTGCGACGTCCATATTCAGAAGCTTTCACCGGGTCGTCTCCCAAATCTTCCTCTACTGAACTTGGGTCAAAACGACGTCTGAACTGTTGTTTACCATAGCGATATTTAACATCTCCAGACTTCTCACTGATCCATTTATCCAAGATAGGAATTTCTTCCTCTGCCGTTTTAGCCTCAAAGATCGGTGAATACAACCAGGCGATAGCGTAATAATCATACGCTCCCAGTTCCGGAGGAGTCAAACGCACGCCTCTCTCTTTATCACCCGGTTGAGCAATATAATTGTTACGGGCATAGTCCATAATAGAGTAAGTCGTACCAAACTCCTGAGTAAACTTCGGATCACGCAAAGATTCCACAGGGATAGAAGAAGAACCTGCCATATTGTGCATCAATGACAATGTGTGTCCTACCTCATGCGAGAGCACATAAGCGATACAATCTCCCAGCAAGTCTTCACGCAAAACAACATCACGTACTTCCTCATCAGCAGGGGCAGTCTGCAAGAAGCGCCAGTACTGAACCAACTGCACAATATTGTGGAATACCGTAACAGATGCATTAATGATTTCTCCGGAACGCGGATCTATCCAAGAAGGTCCCATCGCATTGGCCACCGTAGACGGAGCATAACGTATACAGGAATATTTGATATTCTCCGGGTCGAAGTTCGGATCATCTTTCGGGAAATCTTTTGCAATGATGGCATTCTTAAAACCGATCTTCTCAAATGCTTTCTGCCATACTTCAACTCCTTTATGGATATATTTATTCCAACTCAACGGAAAAGTATCATCAATGTAGAAAACAATAGGTTTCTTCGGCTCTACCAGTTCGCCACGGAGATAGGCTGCTGAATCCGATGGCTCCAGATTCCATCTGTGAGCAATGTGACGAGTACGCAACCCACGACCTTCGGAAGCAAATTCTACTACAGAGTGTTCAAAAATACCAATACGTGGATCAGCATAACGGGGACGCATCGGTTGTTCAGGCAACAGAATGAAGCTACGATTCATAACCGCAGTAAACGGCATTTTCTTCACTGCATAATTTCCCTTCATACCCACGCTGATTTTGTAGGTCAGTAAAGAACGTATACTCACATTATCCTCAAAGCCTTTGACTCCCTGAATAAATGAGCTTTCCTTCTCAAAATCCTTACTAATATCGGCTCCCATCATCTCCATCATTGAATATGGTGAGAACGGAGAAAGGTTCTTTTTATCGCTCAGCAGATAGTCTGTCATATCGAATACCACTGCCGTGCTATCGTTATTATATGCTTTGATCTCGAATGTTTCAGCGATTGCCGGCATGGTACTGCTTACCAAGCGCTTCTTGATTTCACGATCTTCAGAGAACTGACCTGCCTGTACACGACGCAATGTAATAGTTGAGTCGCGTTGCACAAAACGAATCAGAAAAGGATCACCTGACTTCTCTCCTACACAGCCGAACTGGTTATCGGTCGTTTCCACGATGGTAGAACCAAGTAGAATATCCCGATTCATCACCTTAATCGGCAATTCAAAGTAAATTTTATTGTCCAACTTGTGAAGAGTAATGAAACCTTTAGCCGTGGTGACTTTCTTGTCTTTAAACAGTTTGTCGTACTTGGTTTCCTTCTTCTCTTTCTTTGTAGTCGCTTCGGTGGAAGCTTTCTTCTTGTTTTTCTTCTTAGCCACAGCGGGGCTGATCATCGCCCCACATAGTGCAACCAGAAGAAGTAAATACAGTTTTTTCAAGGTTTTATCGTTTTAAAGTTTTAACTAAATGATTCATTCCAAGATTCTTTCCATTTATAACGAACTTGAATTATTCGTCCAAAATCTTTTTCATGGAATAACACAAATTTATTTTCGGCATCATTCACCTGAATTACTTTATTCTGTTGGATCACATATTTTTTTAGAGTATAATCCGAATTATCATCATCTCCTTTCAAAATATAAACATCTCCATTTTCCAAACCCACTATAATATATTTGTTATTAAAGCATTCAGCATCAATTGAAGTAATTGGAGAATCAAACTGGGCACATGTATATATCTTATTTCCATCCGTATAATAAAAATAAAGAGTCTCTCCTTTACTTATAAAAAGATAAGGAGCTTTATCTTGATTGCGGCAAAGATAAAAGCAATTTTTGGACGTTCCGTCAATTACTGAACTTAGCCCCTCAATCTCACTTTGAGATGTAAAGCTAGCGCCAACTTTAGTGACAGAACTACCTCCTCCATAAGCTTCTACCGTAAATTTCTGTATATAGAACCTGCCAGCTTTATCTTTAATAATAGACATATAAGAGACATCTCCCCAATCAACTAAACTAGCGCCTACAAAGTATACAGAATAATCCTTCATGTTATCTAACCTAGCATCAGAAGGACCATACTCATACTCCTCCACCTTCAAAGGTAGTACCTTTCCAGAATAGTTATAACCTTGCCAACTCTTATAATCAGCAATATGCAAATATTGCGAAGAATTTTTATCATAAAGAACCATACCTCCATGTTCATCAAAAGGAGCATAAGCAATCATGCTACCATCCACTTTTACCTTGCCTTCTTCATCAGATGTTAATGGTCGGTCAAGGAAATTACTAGAGTTAAACAATAAATTGCTATCTTTAACGCGGGTATAAATAGTTCCATCCTCACCAATTGCCATTGTGAGAAACTGCATATCAATAACACCTACCGGAACAAATCCTTCTGGATATGATTTACTAAGGAACATTTGAGACAATATCCCTTCTTGCTTATAACTGCTACCTGATATATCAACAGCTCCTTGACCACCCTTCTGTGCTACCCATAGCCAACTGGTTTTATCTTCTCCATCCCAGCGCTCTGTCCAGTGAGGATACATAGAAACAGGCTGTGTTCCCATCGGTACACCATTAATCATTTGATAAATATCACGTGTAACAACAGGCTTTAATATTCCCTCTTCAGTCTGTTCTCTCAAAAAAGCTAAAGTACTGATACCTTCTTTCTCAGAAAGTACTACCCAACCATTAGAGGCATAAGCAGAAGAAACAGAAATGTACGTGGAACCAAAATAGGTAACTCCTGTGTTATTATCCATTACAGCCAACCTCAGTTCTTTAGTACTAGCAATTGTATCAGCTACCCACTCTAGATCTCTAGTATCAGCTATGACATGTCCATCAAACGTCCATTCATATGATAAATCAGAGGATTCTTTTCCTAAAGTGAAAACCAATTTTGGTTTTGATGTCACTTTATCTCCTAACGCATACGAAGAACTTTCAGTCTCTACAGAAATCTCGATATCGTTCATTTCTCTATAATCATAATTTCCCTTATCCTCATAACAAGACGTGATGATCAAAAGGAACATTACAACAAATAATATCTTTATTTTCATATTTCAATTGCTATTCTAATTAGTTAATAGGTACAGCCATCGGAAACTCCTCACCAGTTGTATCATTTTTATCCATTACATTGTTTACTGCAATGTAGTACTTGAATGTCAATGCATATTGCCGTTTTTCGGCAGTACTTAGTTTTCCAAAATCTGAGATATTGGTGCATTTTACAAACTCTTCATATTTCTTTCTAGAATATGTACCTAAATACAACTTCGTGACATCATTGGTCCACCATAAAGGTTTACTAATAATATTATTGAATATAATTTTAATTTGTTCGTATTCCGGTATTGATCCTTCGAAATACTCATTTGGGAGAAGTTTCAAACACAACTTCACGTTCTCTTTCAAATCTTCCGTTTTTAACAGCATAACCTCCAATGTATCATTAGATAGTCCAGCTTTAAACATTGGATTATCAGGCAAACGATAATTTTTCTGATCGGCATTTTTTATCTTATCTTCACTCTCATCTTCCGCAACCACACTTACTTTGTAAGGTGTATCTATTGAAAACGGTTTTCCGATTAGCCCCAGACCAATCTTCACAATAATAGCATTACTAGTAGGATAGTTATTGAAAGATACTTCGAAATCCTCATCACCAAATTCCTTCAGTTGGCTAAAATAAAGATATTGTCCACCATGATAAGGTTTTATCTCATCTTCCGAACATCCCCAAAAACAAAGAGATATTAAAGCAAATAGAATATATTTTTTCATCTTTCTTTTTCGTTGATTATCATACATTAAACATCTTCATTATCCGGTTTATCAAATACAAAGATTGCATTATCTACCGGTTTCTTATCCATACGTTTGTATTGAAAAAACATTTGCCCTTCTCCTACAAACTCCTTACGCATATCCTTCAATAACTCTGTATGAAATCCTTCCAATGACCCAATACTGTTCTCCATATTAGTAGTCAGAATTCCTCTCGCATAACGTACTTCATCCAGCATTTTGCCAGCTTGAGAATATTCACCCTTACGAGCAAAGTATTCCCCCATAATATAATACATCTCACTCAAACGTATGCCTGGAACCATATCTGAACCATCCTGTCCCAACTTAATATCATATTTTAAAGAATATGCATTAGAATTATAAGAACCTGTCTGTAGAAGGAAACGACGATCCTGTTCTTTATTATCAGCAAAGATATTATCACTGTCAAGGATAAACAGTGTCTGATTTCCTCTTGTAATATAAGGTATATAGTCTTCTTGTAATGTTTTATTAAAAAAACACATAATAATACTATTATAGTCTTTAAGATTCGTACCTAAGCTTGAGTATTCCACAAAATTAAAACAGGATTCAGGCTTGCTTCCATATGGATAAGTCGCTTCTACGACCTCTTTTGCTTCTTTATAAGCCAGTTCATATTCTCCTTCCCAATAATATACACGTGCCAATGCCGCTACTATAGCATAATAATTCATACGATATCCTCTATAAGCGAAGAATACATCACTAGAAGCAATATCGCTAGAAAGTATGCTTGATGCCAACATACGATAACCTGTACTCATCCAAATTTTATGTTCATCAGTTATATCACACTTAGCTAACATCTCTTTTGCAGCTTTTAAATCTCTAATTATCTTAGAAAGAATCTCTTTACTACTTTCATATGGAGGAACAATGGTAGGATATACCTCTACATAGGGAATATAAGACTTTCCATCATCTTTCGATATGGCAGGAGCAAATAAACGAAGTAAATCAAAGTGTATAAAAGCTCGTAGTGCCAATGCTTCTCCCCAAATCATATTTTTCTCAAATTCTCCCTCTTTGAAAATAGAAGAACTAGCTTCGCTAACATTGAGAATCAAATTATTACAATTAGCTATATTATTATAACCAATAGACCATATATTGGAAATGAAAGTTTTCACATCCGAATCATCAAATTGGAACTTAGCCGATTTATAATAAGCTGAATTTTTAGGTATAAAATTATTATCTGTTTGATAATATTGAGCAATAGCATCCATAAATCCCCATGACATTGTTCGTCCATACATAGAAGAAGTGCCCAAATTCAAATATATTCCATTCAAAGCATTTCGATATCCATCTCCTACCTCAAAAAGCTTATCCCCATTCACCTGATTACTCGGTGCTACATCCAGCCAATCACTACAACTTGTAGTAAACAGACTTGTAGCCAACAGTAATATTGTATATAATTTCTTCATATTATTCATCTACTTTAAACTATTAAAAACTCATCTTCACCGAAGCTGCAAAAGACCGTGAATATGGATAATCCAAACCACGTTCAGCACGTACAGTAGCAACACGGAATAAATCATTTCCTGAAAGTTCTACACGTAACAGACCGATACGCGCTTTCTTCAACCATTCAGCATTAAAATCATATCCTAAAGTAAGAGAGTTAAATGTCAGCACATTATAATCTTGGATGAAACGGCTAGTAGGACGAGTCACTGCAACTACACCATCAGTCTGTAAACGTCCATAAGGAGTACAATCTCCAGGCTTTTGCCAACGTCCTGTCAATACACGACGGTCTACATTACTACTTTGAATATGTGCATTCTCAACCTTACTTACCAATGTAGAATTATAACGCTGTCCACCAAATTCATACATAAAGGTAGAATAGAGAGAAAACTGCTTCCAACGAAGGTTAAATCCAAAAGTACCCTGGAGTTTTGGCTCTTCGTTTCCAATCACAACTTGGTCAGCCGCATTCCAGTCATATGTTATTGTACCGTCAGGACGAAGATAAATTTCCTTACCATCTGCTGGATTGATACCTAATGATCTCACACCAAAAATAGATGTCAGAGAACCACCTTCTACATACTGCAAGTAAGTCTCACTATATTTTGAATCTCCTTTTCCAGAATCATATTTCGCATATTTTTCTTGTACGCGCTTATTGTACTCTTTCAGACTATCTGAGATTTTAGTTATTTTATTTTCATTATGAGCCATATTTGCAAAAACTGCAACAAACCAATCCTTTGCATTCAAAATATTACTTCTCAACTGGATTTCAACACCCTTATTCATCACCTCACCAATATTATCTTTGTAAGAAGTAAAACCTGTAGAACTAGGTAATGTAACACTATTAACCAAGTCCACCGTTTTCTTACGATAATATGAAAAGTTCATCTGGAGTAATCCCTTAAACATATCAACATCTAGACCTAAATCCATGTTATGAGTCTTTTCCCAACCCAATCCATTATTTCCCAATGCCATCAATGATGCTCCTAGACCTGTTTTAAACCAGTTGTCTGTAACTACTTTATAAATAGTCTGCGCTTCATAGGGAGAGAAGTCAACTTTACCAGTAATACCATAAGTTCCACGAATCTTTAGACGGTCCATCCATTCAAACTGTTTCATGAACTTATAATTATGCAAGTTCAAACCAAGACCACCGGAAAAGAAAGGTGCAAAACGTTGATCAGCACCAAACTCTGAGTTTCCATCGAAGCGTACAGAAACGTCCGCCAAATAAATATTATCAAATGAATAGTTGAATGTCCCTAATGCACCGAAAAGACGGCTTTTACTATCCGAGTTAGAAGGTAATCCAGAGACTTTATTACCATAGCCTGGAGAAGACAATTCGCCAGACGGAAATCCTTTGTAAGTAATACCAAAACTATCACCAGTACTTGAAGTAGCATTAATACCTACCAAAAAATTCAGATTGTGCTTCTTTATATTTCTGTTATAAGATAAAGTAGCAGTAGCATCCCAACTTAAACTATTGGAAGTAGCGATATCCAACTGTCCTGAAACCACATTATTTAAGCCTAACAAATCATCATTCTTCTTTGAACGCGGATCAAGAAAGGTACGTGCATCCGAATTTGACTTCGTAACACTAAATTGTCCTTTTAACAACCAGTAACTGTCGATATTCCACAACAATTCTGTATTATTAATCAATTCCCAAGACTTACTTCGATCATAATTCTTCAATGTAGCTTCATACAAAGGGTTTACTTCTCCTGATCCTCCGGTCCAAGGATAAGTTGTCTCCAAATATCTTCCATTCTCATCAATATATTCATCATATGGCAATTTTGAAGTATAGTCGGAGAAGCTTCCATAAGGAGACTCCTGAGATTTAGTATAAGTATATGAAAAATAGTTTCTTACCTGAAAAGCTCCAAGTCGATAAGATAAAGACAACCCACCAGCCATACGGTCGCGATAAGAACCTTTCATAACGCCTTCTCCACTATTATAAGAAAAGTCAGCTCCCCAACGCAAATCCTCCGTACCACCATCCAAATACAAACTATGTTTGTGATTGAATACAGTACGAAGGGGTTTAGATAACCAATAAGTATCAACTCCACGAACTACATTGTTCAGTTTTTGGTTGTAAAGTGCATCTAACCGACTTTGTTCACTAAAACCTTGTTCTGGATTTGCCTTAAATAAACCTGCAGCAACCTCTGTTTCAAGTTTCTCTCGTGCATTCATCATATTATAATCAGTTAGGTCAGGATATTCCAATGTTCCGGTAAAGTTATAATCGATATTGACTTTACCAGCTTTCGGAGTTACTGTTGTAATAATAACCACACCATTCGCTGCACGCGAACCGTACATAGCCGTAGCGGCAGCATCTTTCAAGATCGTAATGCTTGCAATACGGCTAGGGTCCATATCATACAATTTCTGCACGCTGATTTCAAAGCCATCCATGATAAAAGTCGGAAGGTTAGGATTGTTCTTCAATGATGTTTTAGAAAGGCTTTGCGCATCCAATTGTGTTGTTCCAATACCCGAACGTCCACGAATATACAATTCCGGAACATTATTCGGGTTCGAACCTGCTAAATTATTTTCAGCAATACGAAAAGAGGGATCGAACGTTTGCAAGGCCCCTAATACATTTGTTTTGGAAACCGACATCAACTGATCTGCCGTAACCGTCACAGAAGTACCCGTAAAGCTATTTTTACTGATCTTTGCATAACCGGTTACCACCACCTCTTCCAATTGCTTTGAATCGGGTTTCAACTTAAAGGTATGCACTTTATCAAGATTGAGCTTGCCAGTATATATTTCCAAAGTTTGCATGCCTACAAAGGAAAGACGAATTGTTACATCTCCTTCAGGAAGTCCTAAAGAAAAAGCACCGTCTGCATCAGTCATTGTTCCGATATTTCTTTCTTTCCCCAGTATCAGCACCGTCACACCCGGTAGTTCGCCACCCTGTTCATCCACCACTTTACCTTCCAACGTACGTGTCTTCTGATCTTTCTTCTTGATGACCACAATACCATCTTTGGTAGCATAAGTGAAACCTTTAGGTGAAAGAACGCGGTCCAGCAATTCCTTCCAAGGCTCGTTGGTAGCTTTTACAGTCACCGGTTCAACTCCTTTAAACATCTGAGAGTTATAAAGCATGTTGATTCCAGCTTTCTGTTTTACCGTGTTTAAAAATGTTTCCATCGGCACATCCTTCAAATCAAGCGTCACTTTCTTCTCATCAGGTGGAAGTGCCCATGCACTGAGTACCATACTCAATGCAAAAAGACATAGCATAAAGACTCTTCTTTTTTTCATAATTTTTAAATCAAAACTCAATATTACTCATTCTCATATATCAATATATTTCTTCCGTTTATTCTATAGTAGATATCGCCGGTTAGTTCTAATGCATTCAGGAAAGTATTGATCGTGCCATATCGCTGCAAGTCACCACTATAAGTCAGGTCGCGCAGAGACTCCTTCTCATAATAGACATGAACATCATACCAGCGCTCGAAGGTTTTCATGATATCGCCCAGCCGTCTGTTATTGAAAACATATACACCTTGTGCCCAGCCGATATATTCATTGACATCCACCACCCGCTTTTCAATGCCACGGGAAGAGGCGACTGCCTGTTCACCCGGCGCCAGCGTAATTGTATTCTGATCGGGTGTCGAGAAATTTACTTTCCCATATACAAGGGTGGTATAGCACGCATCCGCATCATTATAAGCATTGATATTAAATGCCGTACCAAGTACTGTTACTTCTCCGAAACGAGTCCGGACCACAAACGGATGTTCCTCATCCTTTCTCACATCAAAATAGGCTTCACCTTCCAGTGTCACAATTCGGCGCTTTCCGACAAAACGGACCGGATAAAGCAATTTAGAACCGGCATTCAAATGAACAGTGGTTCCATCAGCAAGAAGGACAGTATTCTCTCCTCCCCGTGGTATAACCAGTTCATTTGACTTCACCGGACTTTCATCGACATTTTCTTCTTCGTGTTGTTGTGTTGTGACGGTCGGTCGATATGACAGCACCCCTTTATTGTATTTCACCTGGACGCCGTCTACTATTACATTTATATCTTTCTTTTGTACATCAATAGTGCTTCCATCGGGCAAAGTCAACACTGCCTGTTTGCTACCCGGCTTGATTTGCGCGATACGTGTCTGGGACTCCTCCACTGCCTGATAATGATTCACGGCATAAAAAGAAATTCCTACTGCCAGTACTACCACTGCTGCGGCAGCATACCACCATGTCCGGATACGACGAATCTTTCCACCGGACGAATTCTCTTTTTGTTGAATTTGTTGAAGGAAATGCTCGTAAGCCTTTTCCGATGAATATTCTTTATACTTATTAAAAGCATCTTTTAATTCCTCACTATCCTGCAATTTCTCATACACGGCTTTCAGTTCCGGATGCATAGATAAACGTTGTTCCAACACCTGCTGCTCTTTGTCGCTTGCATCTCCCAAAAGAGCCTTTTTTATCAAAGAGGCATCTTGATATGTGTTTTCTAACTTTTTCATAATTTTATCTATTTCTAATGAGGATTTTATCTTTGCTTTACTATAATTATACATAACGTCCATAAATGGGTGACAAAAAGATGATTATTTTTTATGAGATACTCTCCGTACGAAAACAGAAAAGAACGAAAAACTATCATTATGACATTATTCAGCAACAAAAATGACGTATTTAACAAATCATTCCCTTTTCGGAATCAAAATTCAGCCATCAATAAATGACAATTAGGCATCTTAAAAAATATTTGTTTTTTTCCGTTACCGCTATTAAAATGATGTATTTTTTAGCTTTTATCAAGGAGTTTGAAACTCATATTTTATCATCATCCGTCACTTTCGGACTTAGCTGATTGATATACAATGCAATAAGACACAGACATGGAACGAACACATATAGCTTACTAAAAATGCTAACCAAGCTTTGTTTACCTGTTAAACATACCGGCTCATCCACTTAAATAAGCCACATCACAGTCACTTCACCCCCACAAAAGCAAGGATGCACAGCCCGGTTTTTAATAAAAGATAAGAGTAAGAAGTACAGAATAACTGGAATTTGCCAGCTTCTCGCGTAAGAATTTATAGCTACGGCTTTTCTGAGTTTTAACCGTATTGATGCTAACTCCCAGCCGGGATGCGATTTCGTCCCACGAATGTCCTTCAATTCTCAGCAGGATGATACGGCGTTGTTCGGCAGGAAGCTCCTCGATATAGAAATAAAGTTGTCGGATAGCTTCTTCTTTCACAGTCAAAGCATACAGCATTTCCTCGTCTTCAAAATCTTCTTCCTGAGGCAAGCCATTCAATATAGAATCATGAATCTGATGGTTGCGGATATACAACAGTGCATTATTATAGCAGGCACGATAAAGATAATTAGTCAGCTCACGGGAGTCGGAAAAAGTACGCTTACCTTCCCACACGGATATAAACACCTCCTGAACCAGATCTTCTACGGCATCGGTGAGGAACAGGATTTTCTCGACATATGAGCACAAGGCCGCATAATAGCGATTATAAAAGTCCCTCCAGATTCCCTTATCTTTCTGGTTGACACCTGCTACTATCAAATCATCTTTATCGCTCATACGGCAACAAGATTAATCAAACAATAAAAGACTCTCTTCAAATTACTGCAAAAACTGGTTATAATAGATATGACTTACAAATATATCTGTTTTTTCAGTATGTAAGTTCACCCCTCATATAAAAAAATAGAATAAAGGGGCATAAAATAAAAAAAGAGCGAATAACTCCGCCCCACCTAAAGAATCCCCCATAAATGGGATTCTTTTTTCTGCATCTCAATTTACCTGTTACCTGAAAACTACTTTTTTCTAATACCTAATCAAAACAATCTTTTTCCTAAAAACTAATCTTAAAATCTAATACCTTAATTTTATAAACTAATACTACTCTTTTGTTATTACCTTTTTCTAATACCTAAAAATCTTAGTAGTTTCACAACTACACTGCAAAGGTAGAGGTGTTTTGGAAAACAACAAGAATTCTTATGCTAAAAAACATGTTTTACCTTATTTTTTTGATTTATGTCAAGAGAAAGAGTGGAGGTTGGGTATAAAACATACATCCGAATGTTGATTTGATACAAATTCTGTCCAAACGCTCCGTTCGTCTTCTATTTCATCACACGGCCGCGCACTTTTTCAAGTGACAAAAAGTAAGCCTAGAATGTCGAAAAAGAGCATTTACATCTCTTTTTGAAAGGAATCGAAGCCTTAACACAAAAGAAAAGAAGCCAAAAACGTTACATCTTGCATATTTCCAATCCAAAATTACGGCGTTTTTTTGCGCCCGCCCCGCCTCCTCCTCGAAATTTCGGAAGCAAAAACCGGCAGAAGATACAACTCTCGCAACTTTTCCGTAACTTTGCAGCGTTTGATAATAAATAAGGTAGAATGGATTTTAAGTACGATGTAATTGTAATTGGTGCCGGACATGCTGGTTGTGAAGCGGCAGCCGCCGCTGCGAATTTAGGTTCCAAAACTTGTCTGATCACAATGGACATGAACAAGATCGGACAGATGAGTTGCAATCCGGCAGTAGGAGGAATCGCCAAAGGACAAATAGTACGCGAAATAGACGCACTGGGCGGACAGATGGGATTGGTGACGGATGAAACTGCTATCCAGTTCCGAATCCTGAACCGCTCGAAAGGTCCCGCCATGTGGAGTCCCCGCGCTCAATGCGACCGTGCCAAGTTTATCTGGTCATGGCGTGAGAAACTGGAAAATACTCCCAACCTTCATATCTGGCAGGATACCGTCTGTGAATTGCTCGTTGAAAACGGTGAAGTAGTCGGACTCGTCACTCTTTGGGGTGTCACATTCAAAGCGAAATGTATCGTACTGACCGCAGGAACATTCTTGAACGGACTCATGCACGTAGGCCGCCACCAATTGCCCGGCGGAAGAATGGCAGAACCCGCATCTTACCAGCTGACAGAATCCATCGCCCGACATGGCATTGCCTACGGAAGGATGAAGACCGGCACACCGGTACGAATCGACGCACGCAGCATCCACTTCGATCTGATGGATACACAAGACGGAGAATGCGACTTCCACAAGTTCTCATTCATGAATACCAGTACGCGCCATTTGAAGCAACTGCAATGCTGGACCTGCTATACCAACGAAGAAGTGCACCGGATTCTGCGCGAAGGGCTGCCGGATTCTCCCCTGTTCAACGGACAGATTCAAAGTATCGGTCCGCGCTATTGCCCCAGCATCGAAACCAAGATTGTCACCTTCCCCGACAAAGAGCAGCACCAACTGTTCCTCGAACCCGAAGGTGAAACAACACAGGAATTATACCTGAACGGATTTTCTTCTTCTCTTCCGATGGATATTCAGATCGCCGCGCTGAAAAAAGTACCGGCATTCAAGGATATCGTCATCTATCGTCCCGGATATGCGATTGAGTACGATTACTTCGACCCCACCCAATTAAAACATTCGCTGGAATCGAAGATTATCAAAAACCTGTTCTTTGCCGGGCAAGTGAACGGAACAACCGGTTACGAAGAAGCGGGAGGACAAGGACTGATCGCCGGAATCAACGCACACATCAACTGTCACGGTGGTGAAGCCTTCACACTGGCTCGCGACGAAGCATATATCGGTGTATTGATAGACGACCTGGTGACCAAAGGAGTAGACGAACCATACCGTATGTTCACTTCACGTGCCGAATACCGTATTCTTCTCCGCATGGACGACGCCGACATGAGACTGACCGAAAGAGCATATCACCTCGGACTGGCAAGAGAGGATCGCTACCAATTAATGAAGACCAAGAAGGAGGCATTAGAGCAGATAGTAAATTTCGCAAAGAACTATTCGATGAAACCGGCATTAATTAATGATGCCCTCGAAAAGTTGGGAACAACTCCCCTTCGTCAAGGCTGTAAGCTGATCGAAATTCTCAATCGTCCGCAAATCACGATTGAGAATATCGCGGAACATGTCCCCGCCTTCCAAAGAGAATTAGAAAAAGCAACCGCTGCAGACTCCGACCGTAAAGAAGAGATTCTGGAAGCGGCAGAAATACTGATCAAGTATCAAGGCTATATTGACAGAGAGCGAATGATAGCAGAAAAGCTGGCACGCCTGGAAAGCATCAAGATCAAAGGCAAATTTGATTATGCTTCCATCCAGTCGCTATCTACGGAAGCTCGTCAGAAGCTAGTGAAGATTGATCCGGAAACGATTGCTCAAGCGAGCCGGATCCCGGGAGTATCACCAAGCGACATCAACGTATTGCTGGTACTTTCCGGCCGATAAGCGGCAACGTTTCACGTGAAACAAATCATTTAAAGAAACGAGATAAACCAATGATTATGAGCAAAGAAACGCTAATTAAAAGCATCCGGGAAATTCCCGATTTTCCGATCCCCGGAATCCTTTTCTACGATGTCACCACCCTGTTTAAAGACCCTTGGTGCTTGCAAGAATTATCGAACATCATGTTCGAAATGTACAAGGATAAAGGTATCACCAAAGTAGTAGGTATAGAATCCAGAGGATTCATCATGGGGCCTATCCTAGCTACCCGACTGAACGCAGGTTTTATTCCTATCCGCAAGCCGGGCAAACTTCCCGCAGAGGTGATCGAAGAAAGCTACGACAAAGAATATGGCACGGACACTGTGCAGATTCATAAGGACGCACTCGATGAAAACGACGTAGTTTTACTACACGACGACCTGCTGGCAACGGGAGGAACTATGAAAGCAGCCTGCGAACTGGTGAAGAAACTGAAGCCTAAAAAGGTATATGTAAACTTCATTATCGAATTGAAAGACCTGAATGGCAAATCCGTATTCGGAGATGACGTAGAAGTAGAATCCGTATTGACTTTATAAACAAATTGCTTATATTTGCAGGGCGTAGAGAATCTACGCCCTTTTTTATTTCCCGCTATTTCATCTATAACGATTATGAATACAGAACCGGAAGCCAAAACGAATGAATATCTGAGAGGTATTGTAGCCAACCTGCCCGAAAAGCCGGGAGTCTATCAGTATCTGAACACAGAAGGGACTATTATATACGTTGGAAAGGCTAAAAACCTAAAAAAAAGGGTATATTCTTACTTCAGCAAAGAGCATGAACCCGGCAAGACACGAGTATTGGTCAGCAAGATTGCCGATATCCGTTACATCGTTGTTAACACCGAAGAAGATGCATTATTGCTGGAAAACAATCTGATCAAGAAATATAAGCCCCGCTACAATGTATTGCTGAAGGACGACAAGACCTACCCTTCCATCTGCGTGCAGAATGAATACTTTCCACGCATTTTCAGGACTCGAAAGATTATCAAAAACGGTTCTTCTTATTATGGTCCCTACAGCCACCTTCCTTCGATGTATGCGGTGCTCGACCTGATCAAGCATCTATACCCGTTGCGTACCTGCAATCTGAACCTTTCTCCGGAGAACATACGGGCGGGAAAGTTCAAGGTTTGTCTGGAGTATCACATCAAGAAGTGCGCCGGACCATGCGTTGGACTGCAATCGCACGAGGATTATCTGAAGAACATCGATGAAATCAAAGAGATTTTGAAAGGAAATACGCAGGATATTAGCCGTATGCTGGTAGAAAAGATGCAGGAACTGGCCAATGAAATGAAGTTTGAAGAGGCTCAGAAGATTAAGGAGAAGTATCTGCTGATAGAGAATTACCGGTCTAAATCGGAGGTAGTAAGTTCTGTCCTGCACAATATCGACGTCTTTTCCATCGAAGAAGACGATTCAAATTCGGCTTTCGTCAACTATCTGCACATCACCAATGGCGCCATCAATCAGGCATTCACCTTTGAGTACAAGAAGAAGCTAAATGAATCGAAAGAAGAGTTACTGACGCTAGGCATTATTGAAATGCGGGAGCGCTACAAGAGCCATTCACGGGAGATTATTGTTCCTTTCGAACTTGATCTGGAGTTGAATAATGTCGTTTTCACCGTTCCTCAAAGGGGAGATAAGAAAAAACTGCTCGATCTTTCTATCCTAAATGTGAAGCAATATAAGGCCGACCGATTGAAACAAGCCGAGAAACTGAACCCGGAGCAGCGCAGTATGCGTCTGCTGAAAGAAATACAAAACGAACTGCATTTAGACAAGCCACCTTTGCAGATTGAATGTTTCGATAACTCGAATATACAAGGATCGGATGCCGTAGCTGCCTGCGTAGTATTCAAAAAGGCGAAACCATCGAAGAAAGATTACCGTAAATACAATATTAAGACGGTCGTGGGACCGGATGATTACGCTTCCATGAAAGAGGTGGTCAGACGACGTTATCAGCGCGCCATTGAAGAAAATTCTCCCCTTCCCGACCTGATTATTACCGATGGTGGTAAAGGACAAATGGAAGTCGTCAGAGAAGTAATCGAGGATGAACTGCATCTGAATATTCCGATTGCCGGTTTGGCTAAGGATAATAAGCATCGCACGTCAGAGCTACTTTTCGGGTTTCCCGCACAGACGATTGGGATCAAACAACAAAGTTCTTTATTCCGTCTGCTGACGCAGATTCAGGATGAAGTACACCGTTTTGCGATTACTTTCCACCGCGACAAGCGCAGCAAGCGACAGGTCGCATCGGCTCTGGATAGCATTAAAGGGATTGGAGAAAAGACAAAAACAGCCCTATTGAAGGAGTTTAAAAGCGTAAAACGAATCAAAGAGGCATCCCTTGAAGAAATCGCAAAGGTCATAGGAGAAGTGAAGGCTCAGACTGTAAAAAAAGGGTTAAGCAACGAATAGGCTCACTTCTATGTGGCTATACGCTAAATTGTTAGTCCATATAAATCAAGTATCAGTATCATATGGGGCAAGCGTTAGTTTCCTCGGAGGAAACGCCAGTTCCCTTTAAAAGGAACGGTCGTTTCCATTAAAAGGAACGGCCGTTCCCTCGCCGGGAAACGACAGTTTCCATTAAAAGAAATCATAGGAAACTATATACCATTGATTTCTAACCACATAGAGTACTACCGGTAATGTTATAGAGTTTATGTTCATGTCTATACGGTTCTAAGGCAAACTCAATCAAGTTATGAGGCAAATACATCTGTCGTCCTAATAGATATGCTTCTGCACAACAGACAGACACGCTTCCGAATGACAGCTACGGTTAATACTTAATACCTAATACTTATCTCCTATAATATTTCCTTCCAATCCATCGTTTTTTCTTCTTAATTTCGTAAATTTGCCTTTCGTAACATTCAATAGAATAGAGAAAATATCAATGAGAATAGTTGTACAACGAGTAAGCCACGCATCAGTAACCATCGAAGGACAGTGCAAGTCTTCCATTGGAAAAGGGATGCTGATATTAGTCGGCATTGAAGAATCCGACGGACAGGAAGATATAGACTGGCTCTGCAAAAAGATAGTAAATCTGCGTATTTTTGACGATGAAAGCGGAGTAATGAACAAGTCGATCCTGGAAGATGGAGGTGAAATTCTGGTCATCAGTCAGTTCACGTTGCACGCTTCTACCAAGAAGGGCAACCGTCCGTCATACATCAAAGCCGCCAAGCCGGAGATATCTGTCCCACTCTACGAACGGTTCTGCAAAGACCTGAGCAGGGCGCTGGGAAAAGAAATCGGCACAGGAACTTTCGGAGCGGACATGAAAGTTGAACTTTTAAATGACGGTCCTGTTACTATATGTATGGACACCAAAAATAAAGAGTAAAACCTTGATGAAAAAGCCGGTAAAGCTCTTCGAAGAGTGATAAACAGGCTCTAAACATCAAACTAATCATCATAAACCAACAGCAATTATGACCCTGGAAGAAGCTCAAAAAGAAGTAGACAAATGGATAAAGACATACGGTGTCCGCTACTTCAGCGAATTGACAAATATGGCCGTACTGACTGAAGAAGTCGGAGAATTAGCCCGTGTCATGGCCCGCAAATACGGCGACCAGTCTTTCAAAGAAGGCGAGAAAGACAACCTTGACGAAGAAATAGCAGACATCTTATGGGTGCTCCTGTGTATCGCCAACCAGACAGGCGTAGACATCACCAAAGCCTTCAGGGAAAGCCTGGAAAAGAAAACGAAACGAGATAATAAAAGACATATCAATAACCCAAAACTGAACGATCATGGAAGAGAATAGCTCACAATCCAACAAGTATGATGCCGCATTGGCAAAGTATAACACCAATCTGAGCGATGCAGACATACAGGCTCGGGTGGCTGACCTGATTGAAAAGAAAGTGCCGGAAAACAATACGGAAGAAGTCAAGAAACTCCTGTTCAACTGCATCGACCTGACCACGCTGAACAGCACCGACAGCGATGAAAGCGTGATGCATTTCACCGAAAAAGTGAATGAGTTCGACAATGAATTTCCCGATATGAAGAACATCGCTGCCATCTGCGTATACCCCAATTTCGCGGATATTGTAAAGAATACACTGCAAGTGGACGGCATCAATATCGCTTGTGTTTCGGGCGGATTCCCTTCTTCTCAGACTTTCATCGAAGTGAAAGTAGCGGAAACGGCACTGGCTATCGCCGACGGTGCGGACGAAATAGACATTGTTATCTCAATCGGTAAATTCCTGAGCGGTGACTACGAAACAATGTGCGAGGAAATTCAGGAGTTAAAAGAAGTCTGCAAGGAACGCCACCTCAAGGTAATCCTCGAAACAGGTGCTTTGAAAACCGCTTCCAACATCAAGAAAGCCTCTATCCTATCCATGTATTCGGGTGCGGATTTCATCAAGACATCGACCGGAAAGCAACAGCCTGCCGCTACTCCGGAAGCCGCTTATGTGATGTGCGAAGCTATCAAGGAGTACTATCAGAAAACAAATAACAAGATCGGATTCAAACCGGCAGGAGGAATCAATACCGTCAATGATGCGATCATTTATTACACCATCGTGAAAGAGATATTAGGCGAAGAATGGCTGAACAATCAGCTCTTCCGCCTGGGAACCAGTCGTTTGGCCAACCTGCTTCTTTCCGATATCAAGGGCGAAGAGATCAAGTTCTTCTAAGGAATTACATTAGCAATCAAATATGCCGTACCGCGCTTCATCTTCCGTTCATACGGAAAGAAGCGCGGTATTTTTTGTTTAATAAAAACTAAAGATACTTATAGGGAGAATCATTATTTTCATTATCTTTGTCAAAGAAGAAGCTATATAAATATAGCTAATCTACTGTACTAGAGAACGTTTCATTTATTACCTGATTCCTGGAATTCGGCAAAATTCAAAGTTATGAATGGTAATAAGCAAACGGGTCTCACGCACCTTCATGTATATACTCTTGTTATATATCGAACGGAGCGTGAGACTGTTGCTTATATGTCATCATAACGGTTTGCCGAAGCCCCAGGGAAAGACATATTGCAACAGTTCTCACGCTTTTTTAGTTAACCATAAGTGATAAAGAGTATAAAATGAAGTCACACACAAAGAACCTACGTTTTAACCGCAACCCCTTAAGCCTTATACTCGGCGCCAAAAAAAGACAAGGGCTGCGCATCGGTTATATGGAGGCCGCACTGGACGGCTTCTATCTCAACTGCATAGAAACCGGAGTGCACCCACTGAAACTAACTCAATTATTATCGGATAAATTTCATTGCATAGATACCGTTTCGTCCTGCCAGCTGTTTCTATTCCTCATCAACGAAGGAGACAGGGCTTCATACTCTATCATGCTCCCCTATCTGCTCTCGACTGAGAACCTAAATCAGTTTGAAAACATCATCCGCGAACGCTTCTACGGGATAGACCGATTCATTCAGCAGGGTAGAAATCTGTACAAATTCAAGGAGTATATAGAAGAAAGAGGAGACCCCATTGTATGGATTAATGACTTGGAGAGAGGAGTAATCGGATGGGATATGGCACAAGTCGTCGGACTGGCAAGGGCTGCCAAAGACTGCGGATATATCACCAAAGAACAAGCATGGGATTATATCGAACAGGCAAGCACGTTATGTTCCGAAATTCTCCGTACACCGGAAGAAATAGACAAAAGTTTCCTCATCGGAGGAGCGATGAAATCGAATAAAATTGAAGATTGGGAGGAATTAATCCTGTGTTACTCTCTGCTCAGAAACAGTGGGGAGTAGTTATTTCTCACGGGCGACCACGTAATCCAGATAAGTCCGCAGGGCAAGGCAAATATTTGAATCCGGCAAGGTAGCCAGCAAATCAAAGGCCTTCTTTTTATATTGTTCTATCGTACGACAGGCATATTCAATACCTCCATTATCCTTGGTAAACTCAATCAGACGTACGATTTCATCGGGAGTTGCCGTACCTTCCTTCACCTTGAACGCTATCTGCTCCGCCCACTCATCTTTCGTCGCATTCAATGCATACAGAGCAGGCAGCGTCAGCTTACCTTCCAGCATATCATTACCAGTCGGCTTGCCGATCTTCTTGCTATCAAAGTAATCGAAAATATCATCCTTAATCTGAAAACAGATACCAATATATTCGCCCAACAGACGGGCAAAAGCGACTTCTTCCTCACCCACCTGCACTGACAAGGCAGCCGCCTCGGCACAAGCAGCAAAAAGAGCCGCTGTTTTTTTACGTATTACGTCAAAATAAACTTCCTCTGAGAAGCTATGATTACTTACATTCGAAAGTTGAAGCAGCTCTCCTTCAGCAAGTTTCTGTCCCAGTGAAGATACCAGGCGGATAATCTCATAATTATTAGTCTGCTCGGCGTGCACAAGGCTTGTAGCCAGCAGATAATCACCCGCCAGTACAGATACTTTATTATTAAATACAGCATTTACCGAAAGCTGGCCGCGACGCTCGGTACTTTCATCGACTACATCGTCGTGCACCAAACTGGCTGTATGAAGCAATTCCAGAGAAACCGCCGCGTGAAGGGTGGCGGGAGTCACAGCCCCATAAAGGCGTGCCACCAACAAGACAAGAATAGGACGCATCATCTTACCATTCCTCTTGCGTATATGAGTTATTACGCTATCGAGCAATGCATTCGAATCGGAAAGAGGAGTGTCAAAAAGAGCTTTAAAATCCTCCAGTTCCGCTTCTATCGGGGTTTTGATGAGAGAGATACTATCCATTCATAATACTATTTGAGCACAAAAGTAATAATAAAACGCTTAATACGGTATTTTTTTGTACTTTTACCATGAAAAATTAATTAAATCTATGGAGTCAGACAATAAATTATTTCTTTTAGACGCTTATGCACTGATATATCGGGCTTATTACGCCTTTATCAAGAATCCCAGAATCAACTCCAAAGGGTTCAATACTTCAGCTATCCTCGGATTTGTCAATACCCTCGAAGAGGTGCTGAAAAAGGAGAATCCGTCACATATAGGAGTAGCCTTCGACCCCTCCGGACCGACCTTCCGCCACGAAGCTTTCGAACAATACAAAGCCCAGCGTGAAGAAACTCCGGAAGCCATCCGCCTCTCCGTACCTATTATAAAGGATATCATCCACGCCTACCGCATCCCGATTCTGGAAGTGGCAGGATACGAAGCCGACGACGTGATCGGAACTCTAGCCACAGAAGCCGGACGTCAGGGCATCACCACCTATATGATGACTCCCGACAAAGACTACGGCCAGCTGGTGACGGACAACGTATTCATGTATCGCCCCAAACATACGGGAGGTTTTGAAGTGATGGGCATCGAAGAAGTGAAAGCGAAGTTCGATATCCAGTCGCCCGCACAAGTAATCGATATGCTCGGACTGATGGGCGACGCCTCCGACAATATCCCCGGCTGTCCCGGTGTCGGTGAAAAGACTGCCCAAAAACTAATCGCCGAATTCGGAAGTATCGAAAATCTGCTGGAACATACCGACCAACTGAAAGGAGCCTTAAAAACAAAAGTGGAAACCAACAAGGAACTGATTACTTTCTCCAAATTCCTTGCCACTATCAAAATCGATGTCCCTATCCAACTCGAAATGGACAAGCTCGTCCGCGAACAGGCAGACGAAGATTCACTACGACGAATTTTTGAAGAACTGGAATTCCGGACACTGATCGACCGGGTACTGAAAAAAGAAAATTCTGCCGGCGGAGTAACAACAGCAACCGGAAGCAAAACGGCAACGACCAAAAGTGCTCCCTCTCCTCTTCCACTTTTTCCCGAAGAAGGAGGAGCCATACAAGGCGATTTATTTGCGAGTTTTACGGGCAATGAGGCAGGCGAAGCCAAAAAATCGAATCTAGAGACGTTAGAAACGCTTAGTTGCGACTACCAACTCATTGATACAGAGAAGAAAAGAACTGAAATTATTCAAAAGTTACTTACATCGAAAATTCTCTCGTTAGACACGGAGACTACAGGAACGGAACCAATGGACGCCGAACTGGTCGGAATGAGTTTCTCTATCACCGAAAATCAAGCTTATTATGTGCCGGTCCCCGACAATCGTGACGAAGCGTTAAAAATCGTCAATGAGTTCCGTCCGGTCTTCGAAAATGAGAATTCATTGAAAGTCGGACAAAATATCAAGTACGACATGATCGTTCTTGAAAATTACGGAGTGCAAGTGAAAGGTGCGCTCTTTGATACAATGATCGCCCATTACGTTCTTCAACCGGAACTTCGTCATGGAATGGACTATCTGGCAGAAATCTATCTTCACTATCAGACCATCCACATCGACGAACTGATAGGTCCGAAAGGGAAGAACCAGAAAAACATGCGCGATCTCGACCCGAAGGATGTCTACCGCTATGCCTGCGAAGATGCAGACGTAACATTGAAACTCAAAAACGTCCTGGAGAAAGAACTGAAAGAGAACGATGCCGAACGTTTGTTTTACGATATCGAAATGCCGCTTGTACCCGTATTGGTCAATATAGAACGGAATGGAGTACTGCTGGATACGGAAGCGCTCAAACAATCGTCTGTTCATTTCACTGCTCAGATGCAACGCATCGAGCAGGAGATTTATGAACTGGCAGGCGAAACCTTCAATATCGCTTCGCCCAAACAAGTAGGCGAGGTACTGTTTGACAAACTAAAAATCATCGAGAAAGCGAAGAAAACCAAAACCGGTCAGTACGTCACTTCGGAAGAAGTGCTCGAAAGCCTCCGGCATAAACATCCCGTAGTAGAAAAGATCCTGGAACATCGCGGACTGAAGAAACTGCTGGGAACTTATATCGATGCACTTCCTCAACTGATCAACCCGCGCACGGGACGGGTACACACGTCTTTCAACCAGACCGTCACCTCTACCGGACGCCTCAGCTCCAGTAACCCGAATCTGCAGAATATTCCTATCCGCGACGAGAACGGCAAGGAAATCCGCAAGGCATTTATCCCTGACGAAGGTTGCCTGTTCTTCTCTGCCGACTATTCGCAGATAGAACTCCGTATCATGGCCCATCTCAGCGAAGACAAGAATATGATCGACGCCTTCCTCAGCAATCACGATATCCATGCGGCTACAGCTGCCAAAATATATAAGATCGACCTGAAAGATGTAGACTCCGATATGCGACGCAAAGCGAAAACCGCCAACTTCGGTATCATCTACGGCATCTCCGTATTCGGTCTTGCAGAGCGAATGAACGTAGACCGGAAGGAAGCCAAAGAACTGATCGACGGCTATTTCGAAACTTATCCAAGCGTGAAAGCCTATATGGATAAGAGCATCCAGGTAGCTCAGGAGAAAGGGTATGTAGAAACGATTTTCCACCGGAAGCGCTTCTTACCGGACATCAACTCACGAAACGCCGTTGTACGCGGCTATGCCGAGCGAAACGCCATCAACGCACCGATCCAGGGAAGTGCCGCAGATATCATAAAGGTAGCAATGGCACGCATTTATCAGCGATTCCAGACAGAAGGCATACAAGCCAAAATGATATTGCAAGTACATGATGAATTGAACTTCAGCGTACCCGTCAACGAAAAAGAACGTGTAGAAGAGATCGTTATTGAGGAAATGGAACATGCTTACCGTATGCACGTCCCCTTGAAAGCAGATTGCGGCTGGGGCAAGAACTGGCTCGAAGCACACTAAAACAAGGTTTATCCTGCCATAACAAAACAGGATAAATCAGCTAAATAATGGAGAGAATGAGTTATAACATTATTTAACTCACTATCCAGAAAGCAAGGAAAAAGATCACTTCCCCAACGAAGTGCTTCATTCTATATCCGGCAGGTTGACTGCCGGATATTTTTTTGTCACCAATCTTGGCAAAAAGCAAGGTATCGCCCCAACCATACTCTGACATTTTGATATTATTTCAGCCTCATATTTGCATAAATACCGAATAAATATATAACTTTGCAGTGTAATACAAGAGTATTACTAGACAAATGAAAGTATAATACTAAAATCAAATAGCCATGAAAACAAAAGTATCTTTAAAAATGTTTGTTCTATCCGTAGTTCTTCTCATGACCTCTTTTGTTGCTTCTGCACGCAGTTATGATGGTCAGTTGGTTTATAATCCAGTAGAAGAAAATGGAGTAATGGTAGGTCAGACCGTTTACAAAATGAACGGAAGTACACTTGCCAACTATATGAAGTACAACTATAAGTACGATGACAACAAGCGCATGATTGAAAGCGAGACCTTGAAATGGAACAGCACCAAAGAGGAATGGGAAAAAGATCTCCGCATCAATTATACATACGAAGGAAAAACGGTAACAACCAATTACTATAAATGGAACAATAAGAAACGCGCTTACGTGTTAGTTCCGGAAATGACAGTGACCATGGACAATACTAATTTGTAACAGCATTTTTTTAACAACATACTCTCTCATTCTAATATTCTAACAAAGAGAAAACGCCGTTCCTGATGAAGAAACGGCGTTTTCGCATCTATCTTAAGGAATCATTGTCACAACACAAAGAACCGGTCCTGCAACCCTTTCAAAAAACTTCGGGAAATCACCAGATCACTCTTATCATGAAAAGGCGGATAAAGTTGACAACACTTCCCATCAATCATCGCCAGATAATTAACATTGACAATAGCCGACTGACTGATCTGGATAAAAGCTTGTGAATAACCAATGATATCTTCGGCTTTTGTATTTCGCTTCAGATTCAATCGGGTCTGATTGAACAAGACTACCTGCCACTGCCGCTTGTCTTTCAGATATTCGAAATAGCCGATCTCTTCTAATCGCAAAAGCTTGAATCCCGTCACCGTGCTGATCATAAACATTCCCTGTTGCGGCATCAAAGCACTGACAGAAGAAGAAAAAGAGGAAGAAGGAATTGCTGGTATCGAAGCTACAGCCTTCCGGTAGCGCTCTATAACAACTTTCAGATCTTCCGTCTCAAAAGGTTTCAGCAAGAAGTCGAAGGCAGACTCACGCAGGGCCTGAAGCAAATATTTATCATACGAAGTATAAAAGACAACTTTCATATCCCACAGCACCTCATCGCGCATCTCACTCAACAAGTTAAGCCCCAGCACATCCGGAAGTTCCACATCCAGAAACAACAGGTCCGGACGGAGTTCCATTATCATCTTTTTACCTTTTGCGCCATTGTTTGCAGTTCCTTTTATTTCAAATTCCTGATAGGCGCCCAGCTCCCTGCGCAAAGCATCGATTGCCGTACGCTCATCATCTACAATAACGACTTTATATTTATCTTCTGCATTCATCATAAATCATAAGAAAAATGAAACGGTATATACACCGACACTTGCGTACCGGTCTGCCCATCGTTTCGGTTACCTATATTGAAACGTATCTTCTCATTTTTATTCTTTGTATTGAGTAGCTGTATCGTCTGATAGAGCACTTTCAGACCTGTTCCCGTTCCTCTGGTCGAAGAAGCCACTTGCGGAAGATACCCCCGCCCGTTGTCACAAATCACGATACGGACTCCTTTTCCTTCACGGGAAATACGGATAGTCAATTCTTTCTCACCGTCTTTTCCGGCGAGCCCGTGCTTTATCGCATTCTCTACCGGAATCTGTACAATCATGGAAGGAATCATTATACTTTTTGCGTCCAGCCCCTCCTCCACTACGACCGACGCCGTAAAGTCTTCGCCGACACGCCCGCTTTCCAAGCCAATATATGACTGTACAAAATCCAGTTCGTCCTGCAAAGATACACTTAGTTTTTCTGTCAGTTCAAGACTCCGGCGGAGATATTTGACCAGTTCCATCAAATTATTCTTCACCTCTTCCGATCCATTGAACTGATTAATCTCACGCCCCAGCACATTGAATGTGAAATGGGGAGAAATCCGGCTCCGCAAATTCTCCATACGGACACGATTTATCTGCTGGAAGAAACGTTCACGAAGAAACTCCCGTTTTTTCCGCATATACCAGATGATCACCACCGTTCCGGCTGCCAGCAACAGGCAGACAAGCACCCAGATATACATGCTCAGTTTCAAGACACGCACTTCACCCGCCTGCCGTTGAATCTGCATTTCCTTGCGCAATACAATCGTGTCCTGACGGTAACGCATATCCAGTTCGGCTACACGGGTGCGAATCCGCTCGCTACGGATGGAGTCATTCAGTTGATAGTCACGTTTCAGATACTCATACGCATTGCGGTAGTCACCTGCCTTTTCATAATAATGTTGCAGATATTGGTTGCGTATAGTAAGCATATTGGCATCCACATGTCCGGTAGAAGCAGTCCGTGCTATCATTTCTCTGGCACGCGCGATATTTCCTTTTTTCAGGGAAAGCTCAATCATCAGGGTTTCAATATAGTGCATGGCGGAGTTGTTCTTTATCTCCGAAAAGTAGCGGTAGCCTTCATTCAGATTGTTTTCGGCAGAATCCAGCCGGTTCGTCAGCAGATAAAGATCGCCCAGATTGACTTTCGAAAGATTGCTTTCGAATACCATTTGCGGGTAATCCGCTATCAGCTCCGCTGCTTGCCGCATATAGACCAGGGCTTCCTGATAATCTTTCTTGTAATAGTAATGATTTCCCCGATTATTAAGATACACCCACTTTTCGCTGACTGTCATTTCATCAAAGAACTGTCCTGCCAGTTCGTAATAATGATTGGACAAATCAAAATCACGCAGGTCCATGTAAGTCTGTCCCAGTCCGCAATAGACCGGAAATTTGGAATGTTCCGACAGGTGCAGGGAGTCACAGATAAACAATGCTTTCCGGTAATAGGAAGCGGTATGTGCCAGTTCGCCACGATGCAGATGGGCATCCGCCAGATTCATACAGATATCCGACAGAAGATGCGCCTTATCTCCTTTCAGACGGTAAGCATAGGATTTCTCATAATAGGCAACCGCCGAATCGGGCTGATTGAGTTGCATCCAGACATTTCCCTCAATGTTATACACATCCGAAAGTACATCATTCCATCGCGGGCAGGCAGCTGCACGCTTATCATACTCTTTTACAGGGCGGTTATAATAGAGGATAGAGTCGAAATCGGACGAGATGAAGAAAGTCTTTCCATACAATCCCATCAAGCGGTAATAACTCATCGAGTCCTGTGCCTGACGCATTGCGTTACGCAATAAAGAACGTGAATAAGGTAAGTTGGAAAACAGAGAATCCTGTGCACGGACTTCTAAAGAATCGATAAGTGACTGTTCACACAAAGCGTGACTGCGGTGCCTATCCACGCAACTGCAGTTCCACAATATCAACAACCCTATCAACCCAAATAGCTTCATAGTAGATTTCGCTTTATTCATCCCCTTTGTCCGTGTTGAATTTTGAATGCCACAAAAATACATTAATTATATTGAATCTCAACGAAATTTATTATTTTTTTTAATACCTTTGTCCCCATATAAACATGAGTAACTGACCTAATGAGTCCATTGAACTTTACCCACATTCTGACACAGGCAGTCGATGAGCTATCGGAAAGCGAATCTTACAAAGGGCTGTTTCATCAACATAAAGATGGCGAACCATTGCCCTCTGCTAAAGTTTTGTATGAAATTATCGAGCTTTCACGTGCCATTCTCTTCCCCGGATACTACGGAAATTCCACCATCAACAGCCGGACAATCAATTATCACATCGGTGTAAATATCGAAAAGTTATTTGACTTGCTCACAGAGCAAATCCTGGCCGGACTATGTTTCAGTACGGCAGAAGGAGACTGCAACGTCTGCTCGGAGTCGAGAAGAGAAGAAGCCGCCCGACTGGCTGCGAACTTTATCAGCAAACTACCCGCCATGAGAAGAATACTGGCTACGGACGTAGAAGCCGCCTACAACGGTGACCCCGCCGCCAAAAGTTATGGTGAAGTAATTTTCTGCTATCCCGCCATTAAGGCAATCAGCAATTATCGTATTGCGCACGAACTGCTGGAACTGGGTGTTCCCCTGATTCCTCGCATGATCACGGAAATGGCTCATAGCGAGACGGGTATCGATATCCATCCGGGAGCGAAGATAGGCAGTCACTTTACCATAGACCACGGAACGGGTGTCGTGATCGGTGCCACAAGCATCATCGGGAACAATGTCAAATTATATCAGGGTGTCACCCTGGGAGCAAAAAGCTTCCCGCTGGATGCCGACGGAAAGCCGATCAAGGGTATCCCCCGCCACCCGATACTGGAAGACAATGTCATAGTCTACTCCAACGCCACCATCCTTGGAAGAATCACTATCGGAAGCGACGCAACCGTAGGAGGAAATATCTGGGTAACGGAAAACATCCCTGCCGGAGCAAAGATTGTACAAACAAAAGCAAAGAAATAAAATCAATAAACTATATATGAGCGAACAATTCGAGATGATAGCCAAGACCTTCCAGGGACTGGAAGAGATACTTGCTGAAGAACTTACAACATTGGGAGCCAACGATATCCAGATAGGACGTCGCATGGTTTCATTTACAGGAGACAAGCGTATGATGTACAAGGCAAATTTCTGCCTCCGTACTGCTATCCGCATTCTAAAACCGATCAAGAATTTTACGGCAAAGGATGCTGATGAAGTTTACAACCAGATACAGGCCATTCCATGGGAAGAGTATCTTGATGTAAACAAGACGTTTGCGATAGACGCGGTTGTATTCAGCGAAGAATTCCGCCATTCAAAGTTCGTCTCATATAAGGTGAAGGACGCCATCGTGGACTATTTCCGTGAAAAGACAGGCAAACGCCCGTCAGTACGCATCAATAATCCGGATGTGCTGCTCAATATTCACATTGCACAAACGACTTGTACGTTGTCTCTGGACTCTTCCGGAGAGTCGCTTCATCGTCGCGGATACCGCCAGGAACAGGTAGAAGCTCCGTTGAACGAAGTATTGGCTGCCGGTATGGTTCTGATGACAGGATGGCGCGGTGAATGTGACCTGATTGACCCGATGTGTGGTTCGGGAACGATTCCTATAGAAGCTGCGCTGATCGCAAGAAACATCGCTCCGGGAGTATTCCGCAAAGGATTCGCATTCGAGAAATGGGTGGACTTCGACTCGGAGATGTTCGATGAGATTTACAATGACGATAGTCAGGAGCGCGAGTTTACTCACAAGATATACGGATACGACAACAATCCGAAAGCAAATGAAATCGCAACCCATAATATAAAAGCAGCGGGTGTATCCAAAGATGTGACGCTGAAATTGCAACCGTTCCAACAATTCGAACAGCCGCAGGAGAAGTCCATCATTGTGATGAATCCTCCTTATGGCGAGCGTATCTCCACCAATGACCTGCTCGGACTGTACCAGATGATTGGCGAACGTCTGAAGCACGCATTTGTAGGAAACGAGGCTTGGGTACTCTCTTATAGAGAAGAATGCTTCGATCAGATCGGGCTGAAACCAAGCAAAAAAGTGCCGTTGTTCAATGGTGCATTGGAATGCGAGTTCCGCAAATACGAGATTTTCGACGGGAAATATAAGGAGTTCAAGAGTCAGGAGGGAGAAGGAGAAGAGAAGAAAGAGACTGAAGGAAACTATGATACTTCCAGACCCAGAGAAAGAAAGGAATTCAAACCGCGCGGGGAAGGAGAATTCAAACCCAGACGGGAAGGCGAATTCAAACCTCGTCGCGAAGGGGAATTCAAGCCACGCAGAGAAGGAGAGTACAAGCCACGTCGGGAAGGGGAATTCAAACCTCGTAAAGAAGGAGACTTCAAGCCGAGACGGGAAGAAGGAAGCTTTACCCGGGATGACAGGGACAGAAAGCCTAGAGGCGAGTTCCGTGGGGAAAGAGATTCGAGAGCTCCGAGAGAATTCAGAGGAAACCGTGAGCCTAGGATACCGAAGAAGGAAGAAGAGTAATTTCATAGATAGTTAATGGCATCTCACTAAAAAAATGCCATTAACTTAATTGATAGACAATATAAGGTCGCATCTTGCGATCTTATCATTTGATGAGTAAGAAAGCGAACTGAATATCTCGAAAAAGACGTATCATCCGACAGAGAAAGACAACTCTCCTGAACAGGGTAAAATAGAAGGATTTAAAACCAATAAAGATAAATAAAAGCAATGAGTAAAATTGGAAAAAGAGCCATTCTGATATTGCTGGCGCTACCAATCGGATTCAATGTTATGGCACAGGAAATCAAAAAGCTGACACTGGAAGACTTGATTCCGGGCGGCGAGACCTACCGTTATGCAGAAAACCTGTACGGCCTGCAATGGTGGGGAGACGTGTGTATCAAACCGAGTACCGACACCATCTACACTGTTCAACCCAGAACAGGGAAAGAGACAGTGCTGACTACCCTCGGACAAATCAACAAAGTACTGGCAGACAATAAAGCAGGGAAGCTGCCGACCCCGTACTCAATCCGCTACCCGTGGGCGGACAAACCGCAAATGTTACTGAAAGTATCCGGTAAGTACATCGTATACGATTTCGAGAACAACCGGATTGTCAGCACGCTGAAGCTGAAAGATAAAGCAGCCAACGAAGATTATTGCGTCGCCAACGGAAACGTAGCCTACACAGTCAACAACAACCTGTATGTGAACGAACAGGCAATCACCGACGAACCCGAAGGCATTGTCTGCGGGCAGTCTGTCCATCGCAATGAGTTCGGCATCAATAAAGGTACCTTCTGGAGCCCGAAAGGCAACCTGCTCGCTTTCTACCGCATGGACGAAAGCATGGTGACGCAATACCCGCTTGTAGACATCACCGCACGTGTAGGAGAAGTGAATAACGTCCGTTACCCGATGGCAGGAATGACCAGCCACCAAGTAAAAGTAGGCGTCTACAACCCCTCCACCGGTAAGACCATCTATCTGAATGCAGGTGATCCGACCAACCGTTACTTCACCAATATCAGCTGGTCACCGGACGAAAAGAGCATCTACCTTATCGAACTGAACCGCGACCAGAACCATGCCGTACTTTGCCAATATGACGCAACGACAGGCAAGTTACTGGGCAAACTGCTGGAAGAAACGCACCCCAAATATGTAGAGCCTCAGCACCCCATCGTATTCTTACCGTGGGACAGCAGCAAATTCATCTATCAAAGCCAGCGTGACGGATATAACCATCTATATTTATGCGACCTCACCTCCAGCCTCAAAGGCGAATGGAAAAGCGATGCCGCAGGCGGCAAGCATATCGAATACATCCCGACGAAGCAACTGACCGAGGGCAAATGGCTGGTAGGCGACATTCTGGGCTTCAACGCCAAGAGGAAAGAAGTCATCTTTCAAGAAGTGGACGGCACAGGCTCCAATAACTTTGCAGTAAATGTCAACACAGGAAAGCGCAGCCTCCCATTCAGCTTCCGTTCTACCACAGAAGGAGAACATAACGGAATGCTCAGCGCATCGGGAAGCTACCTCATCGACCGTTATTCGACTCCCACCCTTCCGCGCCGCATTGACATCGTGGACACCAAAAGCCTGAAAACAGTCAACCTGCTGACAGCCAAAGACCCATACGAAGGCTACGAGATGCCGACCATCGAAACCGGTACTATTAAAGCCGACGACGGAACGACCGACCTATACTACCGCCTCACCAAACCCGCAGATTTCGACCCGAACAAAAAGTATCCGGTCATCGTCTACGTATACGGCGGCCCGCACGCACAACTCGTCACCGGTGGCTGGCTGAACGGCTCCCGCGGATGGGATATTTATATGGCTAACAAAGGCTATATCATGTTCACCCTCGACAACCGCGGCAGTGCCAACCGTGGACTGGAGTTCGAAAACGCCACCTTCCGCCACCTCAGCATCGAAGAAGGCAAAGACCAGGTGAAAGGCATTGAATTTCTGAAGTCCCTCCCCTACATAGACGGAAACCGCATCGGTGTACACGGATGGAGCTTCGGAGGACACATGACCACTGCCCTTCTGCTCCGCTACCCCGAAATATTCAAGGTAGGCGTAGCCGGCGGACCTGTCATCGACTGGGGATATTACGAAGTGATGTACGGCGAACGTTACATGGACACTCCGGAAAGCAATCCGGAAGGCTACAAAGAGTGTAATCTGAAGAACCTTGCCGGACAGCTGAAAGGTCATCTGCTCATTATCCATGACGACCACGATGACACTTGTGTACCGCAGCACACACTGTCGTTCATGAAAGCCTGTGTAGATGCCCGCACCTACCCCGACCTGTTTATCTATCCGTGCCACAAGCACAACGTATCAGGCCGCGACCGTGTACATCTGCACGAGAAAATCACCCGATACTTTGAGCAGAACCTATAGCAACCTATAGTTGACAGTTCACAGCATCACACCGAAAAACTCATAACTGAAAACTCATAACTTAATACTCATTATGAAGATATTATTACTAGGCTCGGGCGGCCGCGAACATGCACTGGCATGGAAAATTGCCCAAAGTCCGAAAGTTGAAAAGCTGTACATCGCTCCGGGAAACGCCGGAACAAACGCCGTAGGCGAGAATGTCAACATCAAAGCTACCGACTTTGAAGCGATCAGCGCTTTCGCTCTGAAAGAAAACATCGGAATGGTGGTAGTAGGTCCCGAAGACCCGTTGGTAGAAGGCATCTACGATTACTTCCAGAATCGTCCCGAACTGAAACATATCGCCGTTATCGGTCCGTCCGCCAACGGAGCACAGCTGGAAGGTAGCAAGGAGTTTGCCAAAGGCTTCATGATGCGTCATCAAATCCCGACAGCCCGATATAAAAGTATCACAGCCGAAAATCTCGAAGAAGGTCTGGCCTTCCTCGAAACGCTGGAAGCTCCATACGTGCTGAAAGCCGATGGGCTCTGTGCCGGAAAAGGCGTTCTGATCCTCCCCACACTGGACGAGGCAAAGAGTGAGCTGAAAGAAATGCTTGGCGGTATGTTCGGCTCCGCATCGGCAACAGTCGTTATTGAAGAGTTCCTGAGCGGTATCGAATGTTCCGTATTCGTGCTTACCGACGGCGAACACTACAAAGTCCTCCCTGTAGCGAAAGACTACAAGCGTATCGGTGAAGGCGACAAAGGACTCAACACAGGCGGTATGGGCAGCGTGACTCCGGTTCCGTTTGCTGACGAAGAATACATGGAAAAAGTACGTACCCGCATCATCGAACCTACCATCAACGGACTGAAAGAAGAAAACATCGTCTACAAAGGCTTCATCTTCCTCGGACTGATTCGGGTGAAAGGCGAACCGATGGTGATTGAATATAACGTCCGCATGGGCGACCCGGAAACGGAAAGCGTGATGCTCCGCATTCAGAGCGACCTCGTGGAGTTGCTGGAAGGTACAGCCGCAGGCAACCTCGATGAAAAGACACTGGTCATGGACCCGCGCTCGGCAGGTTGTGTGATCCTTGTCAGCGGCGGTTATCCCGAAGCATACGAAAAAGGCTTCCCTATCAGTGGTCTGGAACAGGCCGCCGCTACCGAAAGCATCATTTTCCATGCCGGAACAGCCATGAAGGACGGACAAATCGTAACGAACGGAGGACGTGTGATCGCTGTCTGCTCTTATGGCGCAACGAAGGAAGAAGCGCTGGCACAGAGCTATAAAGTGGCAGATATGATCGACTTCGACAAGAAGTATTTCCGACGCGATATCGGATTCGACTTATAATGAGAAACAAGAGACTACAAGGTCTGGTCACAGCAGGGCGGTGGACACTCCCTGCTGCGATTTTCATCTGCACCCTTTGTTGGGTGCTGACCTCTGCCCTATTGCCCGAACTCACCATGACAGCGGGCGAAGAAGGCGGTTCCGTGCTTTGGCAGTCTGCCCGCACGTTGCTGCTCCCCGCATGGGCGGAGCATCTTGTCAGTTTCTTGATTTACGCGGCTATCGGCTATTTCCTGATCGAGCTGAACAACCGGTTCAGTATCATCCGTATGCGGGCTTCCGTGCAGACAGCTATCTATTTTCTGCTGGTCACCGTCTGTCCGGAGATGCACCTGTTATATGCCGGAAACGTTGCCGCCATAACCTTTTTATTCTCCATCTATTTCCTGTTCAAGAGTTACCAGCAGTCGCAGGCGTCAGGATATCTGTTCTACTCGTTCCTGTTTATCGGTGCAGGGAGCATTCTCTTTCCCCAGCTCACCTTCTTCTCGGTGCTCTGGTTGTTTGAGGCGCACCGCTTTCAGTCACTTACGTTCCGCAGTTTCTGCGGCGCACTGATAGGATGGACAATGCCCTACTGGATGCTGTTCGGACACGCTTTCTTCTATGATCAGATGGAGCTGTTCTATCATCCTTTCAAAGAACTGGCTACCTTTGGAGATATATTCAACCTACAGATACTCCAGCCGTGGGAACTGGCGACTCTCGGTTATCTGCTTGTATTGTTCATCGTCAGCGCCGCTCATTGCGTCGTTGCCGGATTCGAAGATAAGATACGCACGCGCGCCTATTTACAGTTTCTCATAGACGTGACACTCTTTCTCTTCGTACTGATTGTGCTACAGCCGTCACAATGCAGCAATCTCTTGCCGTTGCTCATGATAAGCAACAGCATACTGATCGGACACCTTTTTGTGCTGACCAACAACAAAACATCGAATATATTCTTCATTGTTGCCACGGTCTGCCTCATCCTTTTATTTGGTTTTAACGTATGGACGCTTTTATAGATTCAACGATACAACTCCTCATCGAATGGGGACTTCCGGGATTGTTTATCTCGGCCTTACTCGCAGGGAGTATTGTACCATTCAGTTCCGAACTGGTGTTGGTAGCACTGGTAAAACTCGGACTGCCACCCACTGCCTGTATATTGGCTGCCACCCTCGGCAATACGGCAGGCGGAATGACCTGCTACTATATGGGGCGTCTGGGCAAAATAAGCTGGATTGAGAAATACTTCAAAGTAAAGAAGGAGAAAGTAGACAAGATGGTGAAATTCCTGCAAGGGAAAGGAGCATTGATGGCATTCTTCGCTTTCCTGCCGGCCATCGGAGAGGTGATCTCCATCGCACTGGGATTTATGCGAAGTAATATATGGCTTACCACCGCCTCCATGTTTGTCGGCAAACTGATACGTTACATTCTGCTTCTGTATGTACTGGAAAGCGCATGGAACGTCGTTGCAGGATGAAATAACAGGTAATAAGTAATAGGTAACAGGTAATAAGTTTTTTGAGATGAAAAGAGTGATTGAAAAGACTGATGACGGGAGCGCCACCCTATTTGTTCCGGAATTGAATGAACATTATCATTCGACCAAAGGAGCACGTACGGAGTCCCAGCATATTTTCATCAACATGGGACTGAAAGCCTCCGCTACCCCCTCTCCGCATATTCTGGAGATCGGTTTCGGAACGGGGCTGAATGCTTGGCTTACCCTTGAAGAAGCAGAAAGAAGCGGACGTAACATACATTATACAGGACTTGAACTCTACCCGTTGGAATGGCAGATGGTGGAGCAACTGGGATATTTAGAACAACCAGCAGCTATCGACCTGTTCAGAGCAATCCATACATCACCGTGGGAAGAAGAAATATCCTTTACCCCACACTTCACTCTTTGCAAAGTACAAGCCGACGTCAATGAATGGATTACCCAGCGCAGCCATTCTCCATTATCCATTCTCCATTCTCCATTATCATTCGACGTTATCTATTTCGACGCCTTCGCTCCGGAAAAGCAGCCGGAAATGTGGTCGCAGGAACTATTTAACCGTTTATATGTTTTATTAAATGAAGGAGGTATCCTCACCACTTATTGTGCCAAAGGAATCATCCGACGTATGTTACAGGCCGCAGGCTTTACCGTAGAGCGCCTTCCCGGTCCTCCGGGAGGAAAGCGGGAAATACTACGTGCCCGAAAACTGGAACAGAATCACCCCCCGATATTAATACAATAGTCATGAAACAACAACTAAAAGATTTGAAAACACTCCTTCTTCTCGGCTCCTGCCTCCTGTTGGCAGCCTGCACGGGTCGCACGTCCAAAGCAAGCGGCAGCGAAGAAGCGAAACCGGTCATTACCGTCACTATCGAACCGCAGCGCTACTTCACGGAAGCGATTGCCGGTGATAAATTCACGGTAGTCAGCATGGTCCCGAAAGGTTCCAGTCCGGAGACATACGACCCTATTCCTCAGCAACTTGTCTCTCTGGGAGACAGCAAAGCCTATCTCCGCATCGGCTACATCGGCTTTGAGCAGACCTGGATGGACCGACTGATGAATAACACCCCTCATATCCAAGTATTCGACACCTCGAAAGGCATAGACCTGATTCTGAACAACGGTGAGCACAACCACGCAGCAGGACATCATGACCACGACGGGCACAACCACGCCGTAGAGCCACATATATGGAACTCTACCGCCAACGCCCTCATCCTTGCCGGAAACACATTCAAGGCACTTTGTATGCTCGACAAGCCTAACGAAGCATATTACCTGGCACGTTACGACTCCCTCTGCCAACGTATCCAGCACACCGACAGCCTCATCCGCCGGCAACTTTCCGCTCCGAAATCGGCCAAAGCCTTTATGATTTACCATCCGGCTCTCTCCTACTTTGCCCGTGACTACGGCCTGCATCAGATTTCAATCGAAGAAGGAGGCAAAGAACCTTCGCCCGCCCATCTGAAAGAACTGATAGACCTGTGCAAATCGGAGAAAGTAAGCGTCATCTTCGTCCAACCGGAGTTCGACAAGCGCAACGCGGAAACCATCGCACAGCAAACCGGCACAAAGGTAGTCCCCATCAACCCGTTAAGCTACGACTGGGAAACGGAAATGCTGAACGTAGCCAAAGCTCTCACACCTATGGACCCCGAATAACAACGGGCCTCCATAGCGTTAATGACCGAATGATACATAAACGAAGTAATTCTCCAAACATGAAACCGATTATCGAAATAAAGAACCTTGCTGCCGGATACGACGGCCGTACCGTACTCCACGACATCAACCTGAACATTTACGAACGGGACTTTCTGGGCATCATCGGTCCGAACGGAGGCGGTAAGACAACACTCATCAAGTGCATCCTCGGTCTGCTGAAACCGACAGCCGGAGAAATCATCTTCCATGCCCCTACAGAAGCATCCTCCCACTCTCAACTTTCCACTTCCAACTCTCCACTTTCCCTCGGCTATCTGCCGCAATATAACACCATCGACCGGAAATTCCCGATTTCGGTAGAGGAAGTGATACTTTCCGGACTAAGTATCCAGAAATCCCTCACCTCCCGCTTCACTCCCGAGCAAAGAGAAAAAGGCAAGCATATCATCGCCCGTATGGGACTTGAAGGACTCGAACACCGTTCCATCGGACAGCTTAGCGGCGGGCAACTGCAACGCGCACTGCTGGGACGTGCCATCATCTCCGACCCTTCGGTACTGATTCTTGACGAACCCAGCACGTATATCGACAAACGCTTCGAAGCCCGTCTCTACGAACTGCTGGCGGAGATTAACAAAGAATGCGCCATCATCCTTGTCAGTCACGACATCGGCACTGTACTGCAACAAGTGAAATCCATTGCCTGCGTCAACGAGACACTGGATTACCACCCTGACACAGGCGTCTCCACAGAATGGCTGGAAAGAAACTTCAACTGCCCCATCGAACTGCTGGGACACGGCACGTTGCCACACCGCGTTCTCGGTGAACATCATCATCATCACTAAACATTCATTTGCCGGTGCTACATCAAAGAACGGCTGCACCGCATATCAGTCATTTACAACGGTCACATCAAGCAGCAACAACTGACTTCTCAACTGTTAATGATTGAGATGTCAGATGTTAATAGTTGACATCTCAGGTATTAACAGTTGAGAAGTCAGCTATTAATGTCTGACAACGCAAGTATTATTGACCAATAAATGATTCAATGCTTAATATAAAAGATACAAAATTAATATCTTTATACCTACTGTTGTTTATACTGTTTAGTGATTCCCCCGTTTCACTAAAAGGGCATAAGATAAAGTAAATCACCTTTCTGTTACTTAATATTTCTTACTTTCTGCCTCATTATCCTTACAAATCACTATCTTTGCGCCCACGTAATCTGTTTTTTAACGAAAAATCTAGATAGTGCTAATGAAACAGTACAGAACTATAAACAACCTCGTGGGTTGGATTACATTCATCATTGCGGCAACGGTCTACTGCCTGACAATAGAACCGACCGCAAGTTTTTGGGACTGTCCCGAGTTTATAACTACCGGTTATAAACTGGAAGTAGGACACCCGCCCGGCGCACCTTTCTTCATGCTGGTAGCGAACCTGTTCTCTCAATTCGCCTCCGATGTAACCACCGTAGCGAAGATGGTAAACTACATGAGCGCACTGATGAGCGGTGCCTGTATCCTGTTCCTTTTCTGGAGCATCACCCATCTGGTACGCAAACTGGTAATCACCGACGAGAACAACATCACGAAAGGACAACTTATCACTGTCATGGGTAGCGGACTGGTCGGCGCGCTGGTCTACACATTCAGCGACACCTTCTGGTTCTCTGCCGTAGAAGGCGAAGTATATGCTTTCTCCTCCCTCTTTACAGCCATTGTATTCTGGCTGATTCTGAAATGGGAAGATGTAGCCAACCAGCTCCACAGCGACCGCTGGCTGATCCTGATCGCTTATCTGACCGGACTGAGTATCGGTGTTCACTTGCTGAACCTCCTCTGTCTGCCGGCAATCGTATTGGTGTACTACTACAAGAAAACTCCGAACGCCACTGCCAAAGGCTCATTGCTCGCCCTGCTCGGATCGGGCGTACTCGTAGCAGCCGTGCTTTATGGCATCGTGCCCGGTATCGTTAAAGTCGGCGGCTGGTTCGAACTGCTGTTTGTCAACGGACTCGGCATGTCGTTCAACTCCGGCGTCGTTGTCTATATCATTCTGCTCGCCGCCGCCCTTATCTGGGGTGTGTACGAAAGCTACACCGAAAAGAGCAGACTCCGCATGGCCATCTCATTCATTCTGACCATCGCCCTGCTGGGTATTCCATTCTACGGACACGGCGTAAGCAGCATCCTCATCGGTGTCGTAGTGATCGCAATTCTTGGCATCTACCTTGCTCCGCAAGTACAGGAAAAGATCAAAGAGAAATGGCGCATCTCCGCCCGTACCATGAATACGGCATTGCTGTGCACCATGATGATCGTGATCGGTTATTCCTCTTATGCACTGATCGTGATCCGTTCTACCGCCAACACACCGATGGACCAGAACTCTCCGGAAGATATCTTCACGCTGGGCGAATACCTCGGCCGTGAACAATACGGAACCCGTCCTCTCTTCTACGGTCCTGCTTTCTCCTCGAAAGTGGCACTCGACGTGAAAGACGGATACTGCGTCCCCCGCCAGTCACAGACGGGAAGCAAATACGTCCGCAAAGAAAAAACCTCACCGGACGAAAAAGACTCATACATCGAACTGCCGGGACGTATCGAATACGAATACGCGCAAAATATGCTTTTCCCCCGTATGTACAGCTCCGCGCACTCCTCACTCTACAAGCAGTGGGTAGACATCAAGGGGCATGACGTCCCATACGACCAATGCGGCGAAATGGTGATGGTGAACGTACCGAACCAATGGGAAAACATCAAGTTCTTCTTCTCCTACCAGCTCAACTTCATGTACTGGCGCTACTTTATGTGGAACTTTGCCGGACGGCAGAACGACATTCAGAGCAGCGGAGAAATAGAACACGGTAACTGGATCACCGGAATCCCGTTTATCGACAATCTGCTGGTGGGCAACCAGGAATTGCTTCCGCAGGACCTCAAAAACAACAAAGGACACAACGTATTCTACTGCCTGCCGCTGCTGCTCGGCCTGATCGGACTCTTCTGGCAAGCATACCACAGCCAGCGGGGTATCCAGCAATTCTGGGTGGTGTTCTTCCTGTTCTTTATGACAGGTATCGCCATCGTGCTCTACCTTAACCAGACACCTGCGCAGCCGCGTGAACGTGACTATGCGTATGCCGGTTCGTTCTACGCCTTCGCCATCTGGGTAGGTATGGGAGTCGCAGGTATCATCCGTATGTTACGCGATTACTGCAAGATGAAAGAAGTTCCGGCTGCCGCTCTCGCATCAGTACTCTGTCTGCTTGTCCCCATCCAAATGGCCGGACAGACATGGGACGACCACGACCGTAGCGGACGCTTTGTTGCCCGTGACTTCGGTCAGAACTATCTGATGACCTTGCAGGAAGAAGGAAATCCGATCATCTTCACCAATGGTGACAACGATACTTTCCCGTTGTGGTACAATCAGGAGACAGAAGGTTTCCGTACCGATGCACGTACCTGTAACCTCAGTTACCTGCAGACCGACTGGTACATCGACCAGATGAAACGTCCCGCCTACGACTCTCCGTCACTCCCGATCACTTGGGACCGTGTGGAATACGTTGAAGGACAGAACGAATACATCCCCATCCGTCCGGAAGTAAAGAAGAATATCGACCAGATGTATGCACAGGCAGACAGCGCGCTCGAAAACGGAAATCCGGAAGCGATGAACGAACTGAAAGAACAGTTCGGAGAAAACCCGTATGAACTGAAGAATATCCTCAAATACTGGGTTCGTTCGGATAAGGAAGGACTGCGCGTCATCCCTACCGACAGCATCGTAATGAAGATCGACAAAGAAGCTGTCCGCCGTTCCGGCATGAAAATACCGGAAGCACTGGGCGACTCCATCCCCGAATATATGACCATCTTGCTGAGAGACGCCAACGGCAACCCGAAACGCGCCCTCTACAAGAGCGAACTGATGATGCTCGAAATGCTTGCCAACGCCAACTGGGAACGTCCCATCTACATGGCTATCACCGTAGGCAGTGAAAACCACCTCGGCATGGACAACCACTTCACGCAGGAAGGTCTGGCATACCGCTTCACTCCGTTCGATACAGACAAGCTGAACAGCAAGATCGACAGCGAAAAGATGTACGACAACCTGATGAACAAGTTCAAGTTCGGCGGCATCGAGAAACCGGGCATCTACATCGACGAAAACGTAATGCGTATGTGCTACACACACCGGCGCATCTTCACACAGCTCGTAGGACAACTCATCAAGGAAGGCAAAAAAGACAAGGCACTCGCCGCACTCGACTACGCCGAGAAGATGATCCCGTCATACAACGTACCGTATGACTGGGCAAACGGCGCCTTCCAAATGGCGGAAGCCTACTACCAGCTGGGACAAAACGAAAAAGCGAACAAGATCATCGACGAACTTGCCAACAAGTCTCTCGAATACATGATCTGGTATCTCAGCCTGACTGATTACCAACTTTCTATCGCCAGCGAAAACTTCATGTACAACGCAGGACTGCTTGACGCAGAAGTACGCCTGATGGAGAAATACAAATCAGAAGAATTGGCTAAACATTACTCGGAACAACTCGACCAGCTATACAATGAGTATGTTGCGAGAATGAAAGGGAAATAAAAACTAAGTAATAAGTATTAAGTAATAAGTAATAAGCTGCGCCATAAGCCGCACGGTTATTACTTATTACTTATTACCTGTTACTTATTAATAAAGACTCTTATGTTTATAGAACAACCACCTTGGTTCTTCCGAGCGCTGTATCCACAAGCCATCTTCCGGATGGACCCAAACGAACGGGCTGTCTACCTGACTTTTGACGACGGCCCTATCCCGGAAGTAACCCCTTGGGTACTGGAGCTACTGAAGAAACACGATATTAAAGCTACCTTCTTCATGGTAGGCGACAATATCCGCAAACACCCGGACGAATACCGGATGGTGGTAGAACACGGACACCGCATCGGCAACCATACTTTCAACCACATCCGCGGCTTTGAATATTCCAATCCGGATTATCTGGCCAACACCAGACGGGTAGACGAAATTATCCACTCGGACCTATTCCGCCCTCCACATGGGCACATGGGATTCCGGCAATATTACACTCTTCGCCACCATTACCGTATCATTATGTGGGACCTCGTAACCCGTGACTACAGTAAGCGAATGCGCCCGGAACAGGTACTGAATAACGTAAAACGCTACGTACGCAACGGTTCCATCATCACCTTCCACGACTCTCTGAAATCGTGGAACAACGGGAATCTGCAATATGCCCTCCCCCGTGCCATCGAATTTCTGAAAGCGGAGGGCTATGAATTCAAGGTATTTTAATGGAAAAGTTCCTCTCCTCAGACCGAATCAAAGCCGAAGCACTACGCCTCGGCTTTTCCGCCTGCGGACTGGCGCCTGCCGAAGCTGTGGATGAAACTGTGGCTACCGCCTTCCGTCAATGGCTGGCGGACGGTTGCCAGGCAGAGATGGCGTATATGCAGAATTATGAGGATAAACGGCTCGATCCGCGCTTGTTGGTGGAAGGGGCACGTACGGTGATCAGCGTTGCCCTAAACTATTATCCGGCAAAAAAACTTCCCGAAGGTGAGTATCAGATTGCATGGTATGCCTATGGGAAAGATTATCACGATGTGATGAAGGGGAAATTGAAGGAACTTTTTGAGTTTATAGAAAAAGAAGTTTCATTCTCCGAAGAAACAGACAGTACTATCGCCTCGACAAACAATATCGGCACATATACTGAAAACTACGCCTCAGCACCCCAAGCCCCAGTATCCCAAACCTCCGCTTCTCCGCTTCAAGGCCGCATATTCTGTGATACCGCTCCCATACTCGAACGTTATTGGGCATGGCGTACCGGCTTGGGATGGATAGGAAAGAATACACATCTCATCATTCCTCACGCCGGCTCCTGCTTCTTCTTAGGGGAAATTATTCTTGATAGGGAAGCTGACAATTATGACTCTCCACAACGAAATCAATGCGGTTCGTGTACACGTTGCCTGGATGCCTGCCCGACAAAAGCGCTGGAAGCCCCTTTCAGGCTCAATTCCGAGAGATGTCTTTCTTATCTTACCATTGAGTATCGTGGGGAACTTTCGCTCAATGTAGGCAAAAAAATGGGTAATAAAATATATGGCTGTGACGAATGCCTGAAAGCTTGCCCTTGGAATCGCTTTGCCACTCCTTGCCGGACAGCCGAATTTCAACCGTCTCCTTCTTTGTTAAGTATGAGGAAGGATGATTGGCATTCGCTGAGTGAGGAGCAATATAAAACCATTTTCAAAGGTAGTGCAGTGAAAAGGGCTAAGTATGGTGGATTGATGCGTAATATAAAGATTATTAAATAAATATTTAAATATTAAGAGCTACTACCTTACGATAATAGCTCTTAGGATCAATTAATGCAAGTTCTTCTCATAACAAACAGTTAAACCACTATATAAAAATAGTATTTCATGCAAAATATTATTCAGCATATTGCATCAAAATAGCAGGAAAATCAATAGAAAGTCCTGCATAATTTGCAGGAGACGGAACTCTTCCCTTAAATAATCCCATTGACATATATGCATCTGTAATATAAGCTAACGCAACCTGCCCATCATTCATTAATACAGGAGAAAGAATAATTTTTCCCTGTAAATACAAACCATCATCAGTTTTAGTTATTATTGAGCCGTACATCACTCCTCCTTGCCCATCAGACAAAGCATAATTTTGCTGCTGTGGAGTGGTTATAACTAAAGCTCCATCTTGATAGGTGACCGCTAAAACAATCGTTGCTCCCAACAGTCTTGTCATTGGTAGCTGGAATATATAGCCATTACCACCCGGATTTTTAACAATTTGAGTATTTTCCTCTAATGAAAGAACTTGATTAATACCAAATGCTGTAGCAACGACTTTCACAACACCTGTCCATTGTCCCAATAAGTCATCAATATCGTACTGCAATAAAGCATATTCAATTTCACGAATGCCAGTAGTCACTTTTACAATGGCCGAACGAATTTTACCAGTGAGATTCTCTTTTGCAATAAACTTAAATCCATCACTCGTCATTTCATAGGATAACCATTGAGAAGCATCTGCTGGAATAGATACCTGAATAGGCAAATTACTCGACATTTCAACAGGGACCTCCTCTGCAGCATCTGTCAATGTGAAATAGGTAGCATCTCTATTATATTTCCAAATAGCTCCTTCCTGCAGTATGGTTGCTTGCTGCGTACTCACACCATCAGTTAAAACGATTTGTGCGCTACGCCCCGGATAACCTGTATTAGCATCTACAGAAATGGAAACTTTATGATCTGCAACTTCGATTACCTGACACCAATCGGCATTCACCGTAGCCGTGACAGTTCCAGTTGCTGCAAATTCGACAGTTCCAGTGCCACCACTAGCTTTCATATCCAAATCTGATTTTATAATTGTCAATTTTACAGTGGCAGCATCGTCATCTGAAGAACATCCTGCAACAAAAAATAAGCAGAATATTATTAAGTATAAATTCAGTATATTTTTCATAATCTAGTTTTTTATTTATTCCTCAACTTTCATAAAGACCATCTCTCCATACATACGTTCCACCCCTTGAACATATGAACTTTGACTATAATCAGGTGCCGAATAGCGGTCGAAGGCCATATAATCAGCTTTTGCACCACCTACTGCTTCGAATACCCCATCATCCTCAAATGTAAATCCAAACGGAGACTGTTGTACATTTGCCACAAAACCAAACATCAGACCTGCCTGATAACTAATATATGTAGGATAAAATCCCATGGCATAACAATATGTAGTACATCCCAAATAATATCCTGATATATAACCTACCTTTTGAGTCTTAAAGGACATAATTCCTTCACCTCTATCATAATCGAGCACTATATCACCAATTAGTCCCCTGAGAATATAACTCTTATTTTCTACATCCTCCATAATAGATATTGGTAATTCTTCGTCTGTCAAATTATTATCTTTATACATCTTGCAGGTAAGAGTATAATTACCTAGATAATCATTATATTTAATATATCCCTCCGGATAAATTCCTTTCATTTTAACGTTAGTTGCCCCCTCGTCAGTACAAGTAAAAAGCTCGGAGGAAGGGTCCCACACAAAATTTTGCACAGTTACTCCTGCCAGTGAAACTGGTTCCCGGAAACGAAAGCCATCGGTTGTAAAAAGGAAAGGAGATTGCTCTTGTACAATGTTACCACCATCATTATAGGCTATAACAAAAGTATAATTACTTCGCTGCGTCATACCAACTAAATTTCCATCAACCAACAACTGATATTGTATAAAGAAAGCATTCTCTTCTACATCATTCACAGAGTTTATATATGCCTCCCAGTTCAAATCATCCGGAAGCGCATACATTACTATCGTATTTCCATACTTTTTGCCCTGCATTACAATTTTCTCGGCTGAAGCTTCCTTTATAATAAACTCGTAATCTCCTTGCAGGTTGGCATTGGGGTTGGAACCTCCGCCTTGTGGCTTGGCATATGCATGAATAAAAGCATTATAAGTGTCGAATGTAAGCATAGTAGCTTCCTCCGATACAACCTTATAAAGAGAGGAAATAGTCTCATCGCCTTCGTATCCTTGAGATGCCATTGTAACTCGCTGACCATCAAACTTGCACAGAAGAGTTATGCCTCCCAAAGCATAGTCCTGACCTATGTAATATTCCATTCTCCAACCATTAGATGCCGATTCTAATAGCTCACTATATTGCTTCACTTCCTCTGTTGCACGGTTCGCTGAAGAATCATCAAAATAATCCTCTTCCTGGAAAAGACAGGATTGCAAACCAAAGCATACAAGAGCCATCAACAAATAAATCATTATATTCTTTTTCATAATCTTCCTGTTTTATTCAATAGTACTTAAATCCAGCTCCGGAATTTCTTGCTGACGCCTTAACACAATCTCACGCAAATCATCTAAATTAATACCCCAAGTTTCAAGCATATAATTGTATACAATAGTAAACTTCTGATTAATAATAGCCGCTCCGGCAGTTCCGGCAACCTTCAGCATATTATCCCAGTAAGCCTGATCGTGAGTAACATACATGGCGATATTCTCTACAAAATCTTCTCTTGCCTCACTCATCGCATATGCCGTCACAAATCCTTCCGGCCATGCATCCGCATCCTCTCGCAAATATGAATTTCCATTTTCAGCAACATAGAAATACCAGTCGGAACCAACATATTTTCCTTCGGTAATGCGATCAAACGATGGGTCATAATTACGCTTCTGATGCAGGATATGTGCAAATTCATGGTGCATCGTCTTAAAGTAATACTCATTCAAAACTTCGATATCGACATTCTCAAAGTCCAGACTGTTCACTTCGTACAATGTTATCTTCTTTCCTCCCTCGGCAGTACCCAACACCTTCGTACCACTGCTATCATAAGCCGGAGAACCTATCAAGTGAAAAGTTTTTGGCACATAAGACCGAAGAAAAGCCGGTCCGGCAAGTTCAGTATATGCCTCCATCCATACATGCTTGATAATCTTGGCCAAAGCAACCGATTTATCGTAATCCGCCGGTACCAGATTATATTTGTGATCACTTTCAATATCTTGCATACGATACTTGAAATCAACGTTATACGGATATGTATAATTAGCAAGCAACCATTCATCAAAACCATTATGTTCCATTGGCTCTGTTGAAAAAATACTATGCTTGGTGTCAATATCATCGCCATTATTACAGGCTCCCCAAAGAATGGGCAAAACAGCCGTTAGTATATAAATATAATATTTCTTCATATTATTTCCTCCTTTTAATTTTCAGTACGTGGATTGGGTTGCATTCCTGCCAGAACTACACTCTTAGGAATTTGCATAGCACGTCTTGCGTCATTTACCGGCATTTCATCTGTTACGACTATATTGTTATTAGCAATAGAACGGCGATAGATAACAATTCCATAACGTTTAATATCCGGCCAGCGCAGACCTTCGTGCAAAGTAGCAATACGTCTCATATGCAGAATGCAGTGAATAAAGTTCTCCTGTATACCTGATTCAATAGTAAAATCAGGCTGAAGCTTTTTCTTGGGAGTCGGATTTTGTGTCGGATTGTAATAATCCATCTTATCATAATACTCATTTATCATCCCCGGAGTTAAAGTTTGCTTATTAGAAGTATATGCTTTCTCCCATGTAGTAAGATCTGCAGCAGCCATTGGATAGTTCTTTTTCAGCGTATAAGCCTCAGCCCTGCAAAGCAAAGTCTCGTCTGTAGAGAAAATCACAGGCATATAATACAGGTAGTCACCAGCATAATAACCGCCCTTTCTCAACATACTGCATTCATAGCCCGATGTTGTAAAAGGCTGCATATACATGCGGTCAGGGATACCCCATAATCCGGAAGAACGTGATGTTTCGTAAGAAGCAATTAACTTATTATGTAGATAACGTTTTCCTGTCATGTAATTACTCAGAATAATACCCCAGTTAGATACGGTACTACCTATCAACAAGTTAGCCTTACTTGTAGAAGCAATATATGCGTCGGGCTGTACATTATCATTAGCAGAGAGTTTTCCCAACGCTTCCCAATCCCGTAATTCGGCAGCAGGATCACTTCCCAACACACGATCTGCATATTTTATCACCTCATCACAATTAGAAAAGTCAGGCTTCATATAATAAAGATAGAAACGTGCAGCAAAAGCATATGCAGCTTTCCTTGTGAAATGATATTTCGGCACAGAATAACTATCATCGGAAATAAGAGCCATACCATCTAATAAGTCCTTCTCAATCTTCTCATAAGTCTCCTGCAAAGTACCCCGCCCGTATTGTGGTTGCACAGTTGTTTCAACTTTAGTCATATAAGGAATACCTAATTCCTGTGATGCATGAGTATTATAAGCATTACAAAAAATATTTGCTAATACAAAATGATTGTACGCCCGACAAACAAGAGCCTCTCCTCGCTGCGGCATCAACGATTCCGGATTTCCCCGTTTCTCAATCTCTTCCAAAGCCATGTTAGCAGAAGCAATAGCTATATAATGGGTTTCCCAAAGATTTGTAGGCGTATCCTGATATTCTTCCTGGGTATCTTTCCAGTTATAGCACTCTTCCTCAGATAACTTATAATAAGAATATCTGGCACTGTTATCGTCGGTATTATCACTATAAAGTTCAAACAGTTCATTCGCAGATCCTTCCGGATAAGCAGAAACAAGCATTTTAGCTATTTTTTGCTCAGAATTCAGCTCCGTCCGGTTATCTGGTAATTCGTCAAGAAAATCATTACAAGAGCTACCGACAATAGCAAGCGTTGCGATGAACAATGGAATATATAATTGATTTCGTCTCATCTTTAATCTTTTTTTTTATTATTAAAATCATTCTCTTACAATCCTAAACGCAGAGTTAATGTAAACTGACGTGGCACCGGTGAAGCTACACCACCAGTATTAAAGAATTCAGGATCTTGACCATTCAATTTCTTATCTGCATAAATAAGGAATAAATTAGTTGCCTGTAACTTCAAAGAAAGATTGGAAATCTTCGCAGCAGAAATCCAGCTCTTAGGAAACTCATAAGAAAGTGAGATTTCTTTCATACGGATAAAATCACCTTTTGCAATTCGCTCTGTAGAATAATTGTAAGCATTGTAAGCTTTATACAATGTTCGGTTTGCTTCATATTGCGGATTACTCAAGATTGCAGGAATATTAGTCTTTGCCTCATCCCCAGAAAGCGTCCAACGATTCTTGAATTCACGAGGCATAGCACTCAAATCGGAATATTTATAATTAAAATATGGATTCAAACGAACAACATTACCAAATGAATAAGTCATGAATACATTGAGTTTAAACCCTTTATATGCAAAAACGTTACCGAAACTACCAGTTATTGTAGGATCTGTCGGACCTTCATATTTCAAATAATCTAACTTCTCACGTTCCTGGAAATTAATATCAGTCGATGTTATATTTCCATTGATATCGAACATAGGAATACCTTTTTCATCCAAACCTGCAAAAGGAATGGAGAAAAGCCCGCGCACAGGATATCCTTCACGTGCAAATCCATTTCCCGAAACAAGTTCCATCATACGAGTACGTCCTCGCAAATCAGTAACTTCATTCTTAGCATGAGAAAAAATAAAATCAGAATTCCATGAGAAGTCTTTCGTTTTAATATTGCTGGTTGAAAGGGTAAATTCAATACCATGTGACTTCATTGTAGCTACATTGGCATATTTATAAATAGTACCTCCCACTCCTTGTGTTGGAATCAACCCAATCAGGTCATAGTTATTGCGCGTGTACCAGTCAGCTGAAAGATTAATGCGATTATTAATAAAACCTACATCCACTCCTATATTCAATTCATGCTTCTTTTCATACGTTAATTCACTATTTTCCAAATCCACTATATGAAGACCCGTTTCTTGAATATCAGTGAAAGGACGATAAGGTGAATAACTCTTAATAATAGCTTGTGAATTTGTTACATCAGCCGGACCACGATCAGCTGTCAATGAGTAAGATGCCTTAAATGTCAAATTTGAAAGCGTTGGTTGAAGTGATTGGAAGAATTTCTCTTCATGAACATTCCACGCTGCAGAAAGATTCCACGTTGGCAGCCAACGAGCAGAACGGCTACGCCCCATTCTATTAGTTCCTTCATAGCGGAAAGTACCATTCAGCGTATAACGTCCGTCATACGAATAAGTAGCATTTGCAAATGTAGCTACACTCCGATATCTAGTATGCCCCATAGAATAATACTTTTCTCCAGTCTCAATACCTTTCTTAAAGTACTGATAAACATATGATGGAATCTCACCCATAGAATATTGCATACCCCATCCTTGGAATGAAGAGTTAGAGCGTTGAAGATCATTTACTTCCATTCCTGCAAAAAGATTAGTTATATGCTTTTCTGCAAATAGATGATTCCATGATACAGTACCACGGAAATCCAGTCCCAACATCTTACGATCTTGACGCTGATAAATACCTCCTTCAGGAAGAATCGAAATAGGTAATGCATATGGGTTATCTGGATTCTTATACAACCAGTCGTTTTCATCACGAATAGTAGCATCGTCCAACCCCGTACGATAAGCAATTGCTTGATTAGAATCATCCATTATATTATGTTCTTGTGATGATGATTGATAACGCACAGCACCCAGCGCACTGACTTCTAGACCCTGCAACACCTTCCATTTCAACTCCCCCTGGAACTTTACATCAACAACATTCAACTCAATAAAATTATTGTCCAATTCACGGAGAATATTAAATGGAGCATAATTAGCCACATAATCTGTATTAGGATCTAATGTACGTGAAGTATTCAGTGCGTATGAATAGGGGTTGATATCAAAATCACGTGTAACCTGACCTGCCGCAACGTCCAATGATGAGTTCATGGTACCTGGTGCATTCTGTTTACGGTAAGAAGCACTTGATATCAAGTTTATGCTTAGGTTCTTTAAGATATTATAAGTCGTATTCAAATTGGCTGTATAACGTTTCACTTCACTCTGCTTATACCATCCCGGATCAAGCATGGCACTCAATGACGCATAAAAAGATGATTTATCAGAACCTGAAGTAATACTTACAGAGTGATTCTGTGAAATATTATTTGAGAATAATACATCAAACCAGTCGGTATTACGCATTTCGGCTTCGGTCAAATAAGCATTACGTGCTTCTAAAGTATTCATCAGCCCAAATTGACCATTCGTTTCATTAAACTGGTCGATCAGTTTATACATACGTCCGTACACACCTGAATTCTTTGCACGAAATAAATCAGCACTATTCAACCAACCTTTTTGCTCCAATTCTTTATATATTCCCATTTGCTCCTGAGAATTCATAATATTGAACTCTTTGTATGAGGGCACCATACGCGTAGTAAACTCACCCGTATAATTAATTTTGCTGACTCCGGCTTTACCTTTCTTTGTAGTAACAACGATTACACCTGCCATTGCACGTGCACCATAGATTGAGGTTGCTGAACCGTCTTTCAAAATCTGAAAGCTCTCAATATCATCGGAATTTAAACCAGCAATAGCCGAACTAATCAGAGTTTCAGCATCACCTGAAGATAAATCATCAGGTCCCACATCAATAGCATCTTCCATAATAACTCCATCCACCACCCATAATGGTTTGGAGCTACCATAAATGGAAGTAGCACCACGTACACGAATTTTAGGAGCAGTACCAAACGTACCGGATACGTTCTGGACTGACACACCCGCAGCACGGCCTTCAAGTCCACGGCTAATATCAGGGAGACCATCCAATTTTACATTATCAGCTGTTAATTGTTGAGTTGCACCAGTAAAAAGGCGTTTGTCCATTTTTTGCATGCCGGTTACCACTACTTCCTCCAGAACTTCTGCATCTGGTTTCATCAGAATTCTTATCGTTCCTGCTTTTATGGGGACCTCCTGAGTTTTCAATCCGATATAGCTAATCTTCAAAGTTCTAGCAGAACTTATTTTATTTTCTCTTTTTTACGTAACACATAATTGTATCATATTCTCCTATAACCTATTTTCATACTAATTATTTATATCTAATATAATTTTTATATTATTCAAGGCTTAGTTAAAGATAAAAAGGGAGTGTTTAGATGACATAATGATTATTTAAACAAGGCTAAATTTGCATATACTGACAGAAATATGACATTATGATAGTTTGATGATATGTATTTGTTTTCATAACTATCATAATGTATTTGCAATAGTTTTCAAATTTATTTTGAATAATTGTTTTGTATTTATAAATATGTGCTTATATTTGCAAAATAGCACTAAGCGAAAATAAGCGACTTACTAATTCTTATAATAATAAAGAGTGTTTATGAAAAGAAAATTAATGCTGTTATTGGCCTGCTTGCTGGCAAGCATAGGTCTAGTGATTGCCCAAACACCTAAAAAGGTGACAGGTGTCGTCATTTCTGAAGAAGATGATCAGCCTGTTGTGGGAGCATCCGTATTAGTGAAAGGTACAACGATGGGAACAGTCACCGATATCGATGGTAAGTTTACCATAAACGATGTACCAAGTTCTGCTAGAACTTTGAAAATTAGCTACATTGGAATGAAAACTCAGGAGATTCCTATCAAAACAGGAACAATAAGAATTCTGATGAAACCAGATGCAGAAGTTCTGGAGGAAGTAGTGGTAACCGGTATGCAAAAAATGGACAAGCGCCTTTTCACGGGAGCTGCAACAAAACTTGATGCAGAAGGCGTAAAACTTAATGGTATGGCAGATATCAGCCGTGGTCTTGAAGGCCGTGCTGCGGGTGTGTCAGTCCAGAATGTATCCGGTACATTTGGTACAGCTCCCAAAATCCGCGTTCGCGGTGCTACCTCCATTTATGGTAGTTCCAAACCATTATGGGTAGTGGATGGAGTTATTATGGAAGACGCTGTAGAAGTCAGCGCTGATCAACTATCTTCAGGCGATGCTGAAACTCTGATTAGTTCGGCTATTGCCGGTCTGAACGCAGATGATATTGAAAGCTTTCAGATTTTGAAAGACGGCTCAGCAACCTCAATCTATGGCGCACGTGCAATGGCAGGTGTAATCGTTGTTACTACAAAGAAAGGTAAAGCTGGAGTCAGTAGAATAAGCTATACCGGTGAATTTACTACCCGTTTAGTACCAAGCTACAATGACTTTAACATCATGAACTCGCAAGATCAGATGGGAGTATACAAAGAAATGCAACAGAAAGGCTGGTTAAATTTCGCTGAAACCTCCCGTACTGCAGAAAGTGGTGTATACGGAAAGATGTATCAGTTAATTAACACATACGATCCTACTACCGGACAATATGCGTTATTAAATACTGACGAAGCTAAAAATGCCTATCTACGTGAAGCTGAAATGAGAAATACCGATTGGTTTGACACACTTTTCTCTCCCAGTCTAAGTCAGAATCATTCTGTAAGTCTTAGCTCTGGTACAGAAAAGTCATCGTTCTATGCTTCTTTAAGTGCTATGCACGATCCGGGATGGTACAAGCAAAGTGGAGTTGATCGCTATACAGCCAACTTAAATATGAATCATAATATCTTAAAGAACCTAAGCATAAACTTGATATCAAGTGCTTCTTATCGTAAGCAAAAAGCACCGGGAACTTTAGGACAAGACATTGACCTAGTAAACGGTCAGGTAAAACGTGAATTTGACATCAACCCCTATTCATATGCATTGAATACTTCACGTACATTAGACCCAAACACTTATTACACCAGCAACTATGCTGATTTCAACATTCTGAACGAATTGGACAACAATTACATGGAACTGAACATTGCAGATTTAAAGTTCCAAGGCGAGTTGAAATGGAAACCAATTACCGGATTAGAGCTAAGCGCTTTGGGAGCCGTGAAGTATCAATCAACTTCACAGGAGCACAACATTAAAGACCAGTCAAACCAGGCATCGGCTTATCGTGCAGGTCTAGATGACAAGACAATTATGGACCGCAATCCATTTCTTTATAAGAACCCAGATAATCCATATGCACTACCGATCTCTATCTTACCGGAAGGTGGTATTTATCAACGTAGAGACTATAAGATGCTAGGTTATGACTTCCGAGCTACAGCTAGTTGGAACCACGTATTTAATGATATACATATCACTAACTTCTTTGCAGGAACAGAAATCAACTCTACAGACCGATCAAAGAATTACTATCAAGGGTGGGGTATGCAATACTCAATGGGCGAAATACCCTACTATGTATATGAATTCTTCAAAAAAGGTATCGAAGACGGCAATAATTACTACTCATTGAGTCAGACCCGTAGCCGTAGTGCCGCCTTCTTCGCCAATGCTACCTACTCTTATAAAGGTCGTTATACTGTGAATGGAACAGCCCGCTACGAAGGTACTAACCGTATGGGTAAGAGCCGCTCGGCACGTTGGTTACCTACATGGAACGTATCAGGAGCATGGAATGCCCACGAAGAAAAATTCTTCAGCAATTTAACTTCTGTTCTTTCACACTTTACACTGAAAGCATCTTATTCGTTAACAGCCGACCGCGGTCCGGCAGACGTAACAAACTCACAGGCTATTATAACCAGCTATAGTCCTTATCGACCATTTACTTCTATCCAGGAGTCCGGATTGTATATTAAGGAACTAGAAAATAGCGAATTAACTTATGAAAAGAAGCACGAGTTGAATATTGGTGCCGACATGGGCTTCTTGAATAACCGCATTAATTTAGCTGTAGACTGGTACAAACGTAACAACTACGACTTGATTGGTATCGTTAATACACAAGGCGCAGGTGGACAGATCCTGAAGTATGCAAATATCGCTTCAATGAAATCACATGGTATTGAATTCACTTTATCAACTAAGAATATTAAAACAAAAGATTTCAACTGGAACACCGACTTTATATTCTCTAATGCAAAAAATGAAGTCACTGATTTGAAACAAAATGCGAATGTGATGGAGCTTATTTCCGGTAATGGATTCGCTAAACAAGGCTATCCGGTTCGTGGGCTATTCTCTATCCCATTTGTAGGTCTCGACAAAGATGGTATTCCAGTCATTATAAATGAAAAGGGCGAAGCGACTAGTACCGATATAAATTTCCAGGAACGCCAAAATACTGGTTTCCTGAAGTATGAAGGTCCGACTGATCCTACCATTACAGGTAGTTTGGGTAATATGTTCTCATACAAAGGTTTCCGTTTGAATTTATTTATCACTTATTCATTTGGAAATGTTATCCGTTTAAATCCCGTATTCAAAGCATATTATTCGGATCTAACGGCAATGACTCGTGAATTTAAAAATCGATGGACACTCCCCGGAGACGAAGCAAAGACTAATGTTCCTGCTATTTTGAGCAAACGTATGTACGACAGCAATGAAGACTTGAAGTATGCCTACAATGCTTACAATTATTCAACAGAACGCATTGCAAAGGGGGATTTTATCCGTCTGAAAGAAATCTCACTGGCTTATGACTTCCCCAAAGCATGGATCAACCCATTGAAGTTAACAGACCTCTCGCTGAAAGTCCAAGCCACCAACCTTTTCTTAATCTATGCGGATGATAAGCTAAATGGTCAGGACCCGGAATTCTTTAATGCAGGTGGTGTTGCCTCACCGGTTCCCCGCCAATTTACTATTACTTTAAGACTGGGGTTATAATTTAAAATAAGAACGAATATGAAGAAATACATAATAATGGCCAGTGTGGCCGCGCTCGCAATAGGGCTCTCATCGTGTTCTAATTTCTTAGATGAGCTTCCCGACAATCGTACCGAGCTGAATGAAAACAATGTTGGCAAAATATTACTTTCCGCCTATCCTACTACAGCAATCTGTGAGATGGGGGAAATGTCATCAGACAATACTGATGCTTATCCGAATCGCTTTTCTTCTTTCAACCGTTTGCAAGAAGATCTCTATAAGTGGGCAGACTCTGCAGAACAAGATCAGGACTCTCCCCATGCACTTTGGGAATCTTGCTATATGGCAATCTCTGCCTGCAACGAGGTTTTGAAAGTGATTGAAGACGCAGGAAATCCAGCTTCTCTTAGCGCTGAAAAGGGAGAAGCCCTAGTATGTCGCGCCTATGCTCATTTTTTACTTGCCAATATATTTTGTAACGCTTATAGCAGCCAAGCAAGTTCAGACTTGGGTATCCCCTACATGAAAACGATAGAGACAACCGTAAGCCCTGATTATCAACGCGGAACTCTAGAGGAGGTATACCAAAATATTGAGAAAGATCTATTGGAAGGTCTAGATCTGGTTACTGATATTTATGCAGTCCCCAAATATCACTTTACAAAGAAAGCAGCTCAAGCTTTTGCTGCACGCTTTTACTTGTACTATGTAAAATCGGATAAATCCAATTACACTAAGGTGATCGATTACGCAACAAAAGTATTAGGAAGCAATCCAGCCACCTCTGTACGCGACTGGAAATCTTTGGGTGCACTAGACATAAATGGCAGTGTTCAGCCAAATGCTTATGTAGATGCAACGAATGGCGCTAACTTATTATTGGTCAGTGCAGGTTCTTATTGGGGATATGTTCATGCACCTTATGGACTAGGCGAAAGATACGCCCATGGACCGAAAGTAGGCAATGAGACATGCAATTCCGTCGGTCCTTGGGGAAGTGACTATTATATGGGTGTTTGGAGTAACTCAAGTGCACTGCCGACCAAAATCGTTGTTATGAAAATAACTCAATATAAAGAAGTGGTTGACGCAGTAGCCGGAACAATCAACGGACACATGATCAATGCAGCATTTACTACAGATGAAACATTACTCTGTCGTGCAGAAGCTTATGCGATGAAAGAAATGTATCCACAGGCAATTGCTGATTTAAATATATGGCGAGAAGCATACACACGTTCTACTACCCCGCTTACCACAGAATCTATAAACGATTTCTACGGAAGCATGGAATATTACACTCCTACTGAATCTACAGTTAAGAAAAAATTGAATCCCGACTTTACTATAACAAATGAAACACAGGAAAATGTAATCCACTGCATACTTCATGCACGACGTTTAACAACTTTACATGAAGGGTTACGCTGGCAGGATATTAAACGCTACGGTATTACTATCTATCGTCGTTTAATGAATGATAATGGTACTATTACCGTCACAGATAAGCTGGAACCCAATGATCCTCGTCGAGCAATACAGATACCGAGCGATGTTATTTCAGCCGGATTAAAACCAAACCCTAGAACTAAATAAAAATCGATAAGTTATGAAAAAATATATAATATATACATTGATCGTTACTATAGCCGTTTTTTTAGGCTCATGTAATAAAGATGATATTGATACCAAACGCAGTATATTTGATCCTACTGAAGTTTATGAGCCCAACGAGTTTGACAAATGGCTACTTGACAACTATGTTTACACTTATAATATCCAGGTAAAATATCGTCTGGATGACAATGAAACGGATGTAGAATATCATCTGGTTCCAGCCAAGTATGACAACGCAATTACATTGGCTAAGATTGTAAAATTTGTATGGATGGAAGCTTATGACGAAATATGGGGAATTGACATGACCCGTACGTATGTCCCTAAGCTACTCCAGTTCATTGGAAATGTTGCTTATACCGAGTCAGGTATGATCCTCGGACAAGCTGAAGGAGGAATGAAAGTAACCCTGTTTCGTGTAAATGAAATAGATAAAAACAATCTCAGTGTAGCTCAATTAAATGAGTACTATTTCAAGACAATGCATCATGAATTTACACATATTCTTAATCAGAAAAAAGCCTATGATACATCATACGATCGTATATCGGAATCCGACTACGTAGGTTCAAGCTGGTATAGGGTATCTGAGTCGGTTGCTCTGCAAAAAGGATTTATCTCTCCTTATGCAATGGACCGTGCTACGGAAGATTTTGCGGAGATGGTTGCTATTTATGTCACCAATGACGCTAGTACTTGGGAAGATATGCTAGCAAGTGCCGGCACAACAGGAAGACCGATCATAGAAAAGAAATTTGAGATTGTATTTGATTACATGCTCAATTCCTGGGGACTTGATTTAGACAAATTGCGCGAAATTGTTTTGCGCCGGCAAAGTGAAATTACCGAATTAGATTTAAGTACGCTTTAATAATTGTAGGATATGAGAAAGATTAAAATATATGGCTTACTGACTTGCGTTTGCCTGATGATGCAATCGTGTCTGTTTAATGAAGATGATATCTTTGATGAATCTTCTGCACAACGGGCTATAGCCTCCGTCAACGAATGTCAGGAGATTTTAAAGGGCGCAGCCAATGGGTGGTTACTCGAGTATTATACAGGAGAAGACGGAGAATATGGTGGCTTCAATGTTTTGGCACGATTTGATGGCAATAATGTAATTATGGCTGCAGATTTCGCTACAGATAATTACGAAATTGGAGAAGAATCTACTTCCTTGTATAAAGTTGAATCATACCAGGGAACAGAATTAAGTTTTGATTCATACAATGAATTAATTCACGAATTCTGTGAACCGAGTGGTTATAATTCACCAGGATATGCCGGAGATTATGAGTTCGTCTTCAGAAGCGTTTCAAAAGAAAAGATCGTACTGACTGGGAAAAAACATGGAGTAACGTTGATCATGACACCTCTGCCTGCTGAAACAAATTGGCAAGAGAAACTGACCAATATTGCCAATGTCGCTTCACAGGCTTCATATGTAACCTATAAGTTAATTGTGAATGGTCAGGAAATAACTAAAATGGGACAGGAAGAGCATGCCTTCTCAGTTACCAAAGTAGACGAAACCGGTGAAACAACCGTAAGTCTATATCCGTTCATATATACAGAGGAAGGCATTAAAATGTATGAACCATTAGTAGTTAATGGAGTAGAAATAAACAACTTCAAATGGGATAATGAAAACCTTACATATATTTGTACAGATACAGGTGTAGATGCAAAAATAGAATTCTATTGTCCGGAAGGATATCTCAACTATTTAGGCAACTATATACTACAATTAGCAAATGGGCAACGTATACAACTTGAGCTCAAACAAAAAATGATAGGAAAATCATTTGCAATGAATTTTGCTTTGAGTGGTACTCCTATTGAATTTGTCTATAACTATAATATGACAACAGACTGTATTGATGTACCTTCTCAGACAGTTGGCGTATATCAAGGTTACAACGTATTATTATATCCAGGAATTCCTGGAGGCAATTTCTATGCAGATGACTCAGCTGTATTCCAAGGACGTATTGCAAATACAGATCCGCTTACAATTAAGTTCACTTATGTAAACAATCCTATTTGCACCCTTATGTTGCTGGTATATCAAAAAACAGACGGTTGGTATGGATTCTCTACAATGTTCCAAGATGTAACATTGATAAAAGTTGATTAATTAACAAACAGCATATTATGAAGAAAATAACAAGCATATTTGCATTATTATTATGCGTATTCGTCTTCTCATGTAGTAACGACGACGATAAAGAAACATCTTCTTTGCAGATTGTTAGCTCAAATGTCACATTTGAATCTGCTGGAGGAACCGGTACAATAAAAGTTAACGCAATAAGTGAAATTACTGCTACCTCCAATAAAGATTGGTGTACCGTAAGCGTGAATGGAGATATTATAAATGTTTCTGTCATTGAAAATAATGACATGTCCGGACGTACGGCAGCAGTAACCATAACAGATGGTGAAGCATCCACTTTGGTTCCTGTTTCACAGGGTGGCTGTGTTATTCTGTATAATAAATCAGAATTGGGGCATGCTTTTACTTATGCCGGTGGTTCTGCTACAGTATCTTTCTCAACCACAGCATCTTATTCAATAGAAGTACCCGCCGAAGCCCAAAGTTGGTTATCATACACACTTGACGAAGAAAACAGAACTATAACATTTAATGTTGCTGCGAGTGCTGATAAAACCCCACGAGGAGCGGCAGTTAAAGTTACCGCAGGTAAAAAAACGATTTACTATCATCTTGGAGAGTATGAATTGAAAGACATCGCAGGCAAATGGAGAGTATCCTTTGTTGATGGAGATGATAGTACTCTAGCTGGAGAAATAGAAGTAGTTCAGGATGAAGAGGAACCTACCATCTTCTACTTGTCAGGTATTTCCAATTTCTTTGACCTACCGTTAATCTATAATGGAGAGGCCTTACTCACAATGGGAGGTCTTAATTTAGGAACATACGCTGGGAGATATAACATCTATACAGTAACATTGTCTGAAGGTGGATATGTCAGTTGGGATATGTCAACGCAATATGTTGCTTATCCGTCATCCATCAATGGCAAATTTGCATTGGTATTTGGTGATAATGGCTCCTGGGATGGAGACGTAGTCAATGGCATTGCCTACTGGGCATTCTCCGGTGCTGCGGGAACAGGAAGTGCAGGATGGTTGGAGAAATTCAACGCTCTTACACTAAGCAAATAAGACGGCAAGCGTGCTTAGCTAAGTCTGTCTCTCTAACATGTATAAGATTTAGCTTTACATTAATTATTCATATAAAGGGTGTTCAACATTGGACACCCTTTACATTATCCTTTTCCATATAAAAAGCAATACAAAAGATGATGTTATTATTAAATTAATTCGTATCTTTCGGACACACAAAAAAGTTAAACCAACAATCACACATATGAAAATGATTCTTTTCCGACTAATATGTTTAAAGACATGCCTACTATTAATCCCTGTACTTTACGCACAAAACAACTATCGTCCGGGATTTATCATCACTGTTCAGAAAGACACAATATATGGAGAAATCGACTACCGTACAGATAAGATGAATGCTAAACGCTGCGTCTTTCAATCACAAGGTAATGATACCGAACCAGTAACCTATCATCCTTTCGAAATCTTGGGATACCGTTTTACAGACGACGGTAAATACTATGTCTCCAAGAACATAGAATTGAAATACGGTGTCTCTACCCCCGTCTTTCTCGAATATTTGCTACAAGGAATGAAAAGCTTGTACTACTATGAGACAGAAGATAACATACCAATCTATTTTGTTGAAGATAATAATACCCTTGTAAAAATAGATGCGCCCAAACTGTCCAAGCAGGCTACCAATATACAGTTTAAAGGCCAGACTGACCGATATATTCCCCTTCTTCATTACGCATTCAAAGACTGCCCAAGCCTGGCTCCCCAAATAGACCGGGCCCGTTTCAGCCGAAAGGAGATAATAAAAATCACAAAAGAATATCATTATGCAATGTGTACCAGCAATGAAGATTGCATTGAATTTGAAGCAAAAGAAGATAAACGTTCAATACAGTTAGATATAACTCCTTATGTAGGAGTTATTCAATATAATGTACCATCGGGTAGTCCGATCGGGCTCTATAGCTCACCCGAACTATCTTACCTGGCAGGAGTCACTTTAGCTATCAGCAATAGACGGTGGATGAGTTCGCTCAGTGGTTGTTTTGATGTGTCTTTTTCCCGCATAACATCCTCTGCAAGATCATTGAATAATGAAAATTCATCCACTATATTTAAACATAGCGGAACAATGTTTTCGGGTAAGTTAGGAATACGCTATACCTATCCGAAAGGAATGGCGCGACCATTTGTTGAGCTTGGAGCAGACTTCAGTGGAATGATCAATGCCAAGATAAAGATAAATGATAAGAGCGAGAGATGGCTGGATGGTGTCTACCCTGGCTATTACGCCAATGCGGGAGTAAACTTCAAACTTTCGCGGAAAAACAAACAAATGATATGCATACGCGCTCAATTCAAAGGCTTAAGAGACATGATGGAAAAATCAGCCCTCGTTAATGGATGGTCAGGAGTGATAGGATATACATTTTAAGTACTGCATTATTCGTTTATATAGTACTCACACTAGGAAATCTCTTATAAAACCGTTTTTCTTGTTATACCCATATTCTACCCGACAATAAAACTCCCCTTATTTCAGCCTTTCGAATGAAATAAGGAGAGCCTTATATAACTGGGTTCTCAGCTATTAATACTTGACTTCTCAGGTATTAATAACTGACGCGACAAGTATTAATACCTGAGAAGTCAGATATTAAGACCTGTCGTGACATATTAGAATGCTTGTACCAGAGTTTATTAACTACCGTCTTAGTAAGTCACCGTCAACGGTGTACGCACCTTCTGCGCATACTCAGCCATATACGCATTCCACGCATCAACCGTCTTGATAGCAGCCTTATCCCAGGCAGAACCCCAGTAATAAGTATATTCCGAGCCCGGTTCATACTCGCTGATTGCCAATACATGACCGTCAGCTCCACCGCGCAGCTCCTTCTTCTCCTTTTCCGGGAAAAGAACGGTCTTTGCCTCTTTTACCAGTGAAGGAAATGCAGCGCCGATAAATATCTCACCGTTACCGCCGCTTCTGTCGGTTGTAGGGTCTACATAGGTGATATAGCCGTTTGCAGCGTCTGCTGTAACCACACCGTCCGGTTCACGAAGAACGATTCCGGTAGTCACAGGCATCGCTTCTTTCAGGTTAGTATACGAAACAACGGTTTTGTTGAGATACGAACCGGCATCCAATGTGATGACACGCGTCTCCACCACGTTAGAATCGCCACGGACAGTCAACGGGTTAAATTCCAGCTTCACTGTGAAACGCAGCGGGCCATTATCAAGGATTTCCTGTGTCCGATAGCAATAAGGATAGATAATCGTATCACCCGCCATCAGAGCGGCTGTACCGCAGCCCAGCGTAGGACCTACGGCATAACAATCCATTCCGTAGCCGTGGTCAATGTGATAAGAGATGGCATTTTGCAGTTCGGCAGCCGCTTTAGGGTCTGTCTTTTTCAGTTCGGCAATTCTGGCACGCTTTTCCTTATCCAGTTCTTCAGCGTAAAGACTTTCAAGAATCGGTTCCGTAGTGTTATACTTCGTAAAGAGGTCGTAGCCGAAACCACGTTCACCACGCTTCTGCAAGGCAGGGCCATAGGCACGGTATCCGCCCAGGTCATTCTCCCATGCCACGTCGTCCAGACGTTCGGGATAATAGCGGCCGCAGGCAATTACATTATACGGGTCGGGAGTACCGGATTGGATAGTATAAGTGGCTGTGCCATTTGCTTTCACCGTAGCCGGGAAAACCACTTTCTCGTCATACGTCACTTGATAAGGTACTTGCTGGCCATCTTCACCAAGCACTACGATCTGAGCCGTATCAGCCAGCTGCAGCTTGGCTGTAACGTCACTCATCGGAACTTCAACCATTTCACCTGTGCGCTCCAACGCCAGAGGATTGGTCACTGTAACCGTCATTGACTGCTTGCTGTCAGCACAAGAGGCAAAACCCATCAGGGCAATAGCAGCCAAAATAAATATCTTCTTCATATTATACACAACAAATAAGGGGATAGAATCAGGTAAAAAAACGAAAGGGGATAAATGTAAACCGTAAACTATTCAACAGAAAAACGATAAGGTGACAGGCGGTAAAGAATCTCCTTACCACCCTATCACCTTATAATAATCTCTTGTTATCGTTATTTCGGCTGTTTTCCGATATAAGCCAGGATACCACCGTCTACGTAAAGAACATGACCGTTTACAGCGTTAGAAGCCTCAGAAGCCAGGAATACGGCAGGACCTGTCAGTTCTTCCGGATCCAACCAACGACCGGCAGGAGTCTTGGCGCAGATGAATGAATCGAACGGGTGACGGCTTCCGTCTGCTTGTTTCTCACGAAGAGGAGCAGTTTGCGGAGTAGCGATATAACCCGGGCCGATGCCGTTACACTGAATGTTGTATTCACCATATTCAGAGCAGATATTGCGAGTCAACATCTTCAATCCACCTTTGGCAGCAGCATAAGCCGATACAGTTTCACGACCCAGCTCAGACATCATAGAGCAGATGTTGATGATTTTACCGGCACGCTTCTTCATCATGGCAGGCAACACAGCCTTAGAAACGATGAACGGAGCGTTCAAGTCGATATCAATCACACGACGGAAGTCAGCAGCTTCCATTTCGTGCATAGGAACACGGCGGATAATACCGGCGTTATTAACAAGGATATCAATCGTACCTACTTCTTTCTCGATAGTAGCAACCATTGCCTGAACAGCCGGTTCGTCTGTTACGTCGCATACATAACCGTGAGCTTTAATTCCCTTTTCAGCATAGGCAGCCATGCCTTTGTCTACCAACTCCTGGTTGATGTCGTTAAAACATACAGTAGCGCCTTGTTCTGCGTAAGCAGAAGCAATTGCAAAACCGATACCGTAAGAAGCACCTGTAACGAGAGCTACTTTACCTTTCAAAGAAAAATTCAAATACTGATTCATAATTTTTTGTTATTAAATGATGAAAACTATTGTAGTTGTTTATTTTAAATCTGTAATTAATGAGAAGTCCTGATCGCCATAATCGAGGTTTTCACCGCCCATACCCCAGATAAAGGTATAGTTGTGGGTAGCCGCAGCCGAGTGGATCGACCATTCGGGAGACAGAACAGCCTGATCGCCCTTCATCCATACGTGACGAGTTTCGTCCACCTCACCCATAAAGTGGCAGATAGCGTGCTCTTCGGGGATTTCGAAGTAGAAGTAAGCTTCCATACGACGGCTGTGCACGTGGGCAGGCATCGTGTTCCATACGCTTCCCGGAGCAAGTTCCGTCATACCCATCTGCAGCTGACAGGTAGGCAATACCTGATTGACCAGCATCTTATTGATGTTACGGTGGTTGGAACCTTCCAACGAGCCCATTTCAGCCACTACGGCATCCGCTTTCGTCACTTTACGGTCGGGATAGTTGCGGTGTGCGGTCAGTGAGTTGAAATAGAATTTGGCAGGATTGGAAGCGTCCTTGCTTTCGAACGTCACCACACGGTCGCCCGAACCAAGGTAGAGGGCTTCTTTATAGTCAAGTTCGAAAACCGCATCTCCGGCCTTCACTACGCCCGGTCCGCCTACATTGTAAATACCCATTTCACGACGGGTCAGGAAGAACGGAGCCTTCAGCGGGTCGATCGCTTCGAGTGTCAGCACCTCTCCTACCGGAAGCGCGCCGCCTACAACCATACGGTCGTACATGGAGTACACCATATTCACTTCGTTGGGAACAAATATTTTTTCGATTAAGAAATCGCGACGGATTCTTGCAGTATCATAACTTTTTGCATCCTCGGGATGCGCAGCATAGCGAATTTCATAGTTCGTTTTCATACCTTATTTATTTATAGTTATTGAATAAGCTCTCTTTCTCAAATGCACATCGTTTACGTACACGATGCAAAAATAGTAAAAGAAAACGGGTTAACCTTGCAATTTTGTTCCAATTATCCACCAAAAATGTCCAGAATTGATGCAATGTACATCTTTTTAACGAACTATAATACGTTTTGAAGGAGTTTGACGACTATTTTCAATGATACAAAACGATATAAAAAAAGGAAGCTCCAATAATCAATGATTATCAGAGCTTCCTTTTGGTTGTCCTACCAAGATTCGAACTTAGACAAACAGAACCAAAAACTGTTGTGCTACCATTACACCATAGGACAAACATATGCGCTTTCTGTTAAAAAGCGGTGCAAAGATAGAGGTTTGCAAGCAAACCTCCAAATATTTCGATTACTTTTTTACTTTGCCACCTTGCAAATCGCTGAATTTTACTTCGCGATCAGCAGAAAATAGTTCTTTTTACCACGCTGAACAAGCAGATATTTCCCGTCAAGCAGATCGGCAGTCGTAATAACCTGGTCAAAAGCTTCCAGTTTTTCTTTATTCAATGATACGCCACCGCCTTGAACCAACTTACGCATTTCGCCTTTCGAAGCAAATACAGCCGCATTATCGACAAACAGATCAACAGCCTTCACTCCTTCCGCCAAGGCGTCACGAGAGATTTCAAACTGGGGTACGCCTTCGAATACAGCCAGCAACGTATCTTCGTCCAACTTGCGCAACGACTCGGAAGTAGCGTTACCGAACAGGATATTAGACGCATCTACCGCTGCATTGTAATCTTCTTCGGAGTGAACCATGATAGTCACTTCCTTGGCCAGACGTTTCTGCAAAGCACGCAAGTGCGGAGCCTGCTGGTGCTCGGCCACTAATGCTTCGATTTCTTCCTTCTCGATCGAAGTGAAAATCTTGATATAGCGTTCTGCATCAGAGTCGCTTACGTTCAGCCAGAACTGGTAGAACTTATAGGGAGAAGTATAACGAGGGTCCAACCAGATATTTCCAGATTCAGTTTTACCAAACTTACCACCGTCAGCTTTTGTGATCAGCGGGCAAGTCAGCGCGAACACCTCTCCCCCATTGGTACGGCGGATCAGTTCTGCTCCGGTAGTGATATTTCCCCACTGGTCGGAACCGCCCATCTGAAGTTTACATCCTTTAGTTTCATACAGATGAAGGAAATCGTAGCCTTGAAGCAGCTGATAAGTAAATTCGGTGAATGACAGTCCGTCACGTGCTTCTCCGTTGAGGCGACGCTTTACAGAATCCTTTGCCATCATATAGTTTACAGTGATATGCTTACCTACTTCGCGAACAAAGTCAAGGAAAGAAAACTCTTTCATCCAGTCATAATTGTTCACTAATTCAGCACGGTTAGGCACATCCGACTCGAAGTCGAGGAACTTGGCAAGCTGTTTTTTGATACACGCCTGATTGTGACGCAATGTTTCCTCGTTCAGCAGGTTACGTTCTGCCGATTTTCCGGAAGGGTCTCCAATCATACCTGTAGCGCCACCGATGAGTGCCAGCGGCTTATGGCCGCAGCGTTGTAAATGACGAAGGATCATCACTCCACAAAGGTGACCAATGTGTAGCGAATCGGCAGTCGGGTCGATACCCAAATAGGCAGTCACCTGCTCTTTGTTTAACAACTCTTCCGTTCCCGGCATGATGTCCTGCAGCATGCCACGCCATCTCAATTCTTCTACAAAATTCATCGTATTACTCTTTTTATTAGGTTTTTATTGTCTTTCAATTCCATGTGCGACAAAAGTACGACTCTTTCTCGGAAGATACAACTCTTAACGCCTAAAAAAGACTTTTTGAATATTTTCCCGAATCGCCTGCCGCAGCTCTTCCGCATCCGTGCTTCGTGCTTTCGCCACCTGCTTCAGCACTTCTTCAATGTCGACCGGACTGTCATCCGTCTCCAGAAACAGGCGACCGACAGGCACTCCCTTCACCGTTTCCTCCGAATAATGCGCACCGAAAGAAAGATAAATGCCGTTCTTTATCAGTTGCCCTGCCTGCTGCGGTTTCCCGCGAAAGCCGTGCCAAATCCAGGGTTGAGCCGGATTCAGTTTCTTCCTCACCGCCAGCAACTCATCCATCGCCTTCACACAATGAATAATCAGTGGCAACCGATATTTCTCCGACAATTCCACCTGCTTCTCAAACATCCTTACCTGAAGCTCCATCGGAGCAGCTGTCAGTTTATCGAAACCCGCCTCTCCTACCGCCACAAACTGCTCTTTCACAAGCAACTGCTGCAGAAGTTCAAATTGCTCTTCCGCATTGCGTTCCGTCAGTTTCCAGGGATGAATGCCGGCCGAATAGAAATATCCCTCTTTACCTGCCGTCCTGACATCCGAAGCCGACAGGCACAGCGAATCATCCACCGGTAATGGAAAATTGATAATCGCCCTGCCGTGGGAAGCATCCTCCGACTTGTGAGTATGAATATCCAGAATATGACTCGCGTTATTCTCCATATCTCTCGTTCTTTAGGGTAAATCGTTTTTAAGGCACAGGATCATAACCGGAACCACCCCACGGATGACACCTGAGAATGCGCCGGACAGCCAGATAGAGTCCTTTGACGGGACCGTGTTCCTTGATTGCTTCGACCGCATAGGCCGAACAAGTGGGCGTAAACCGACAAGACGGAGGGGTAAGGGGCGAAATACACACCCGGTAAAAATAGATAGGAATCAGCAGTAAGAATGAAAACACCTTCCTCACAAGACTTTTCAGGGACATCCAGCAGACGGACACCCGGTGAGCACGGGGTTTCATAAGGATAACTTTTCAGAAATGCGCGAAAGCGCTGTCTTCATTTTCTCTTCCAGTTCGGCAGTGGCTACAAGTTCGTCCGACAGATAGATAAAAGCAATTGCCAGACGCTGCCCTTTGTTTTGCAAACCGTCCAGCAGTGGCTGTTTGTTCTTCCGGTAGACTTCGCGTATCTGCCGCTTCACCCGATTGCGCTTTACAGCACGTTTGAAACGCCGCTTCGATACGCTGATAAGTATCGTTGCCGGCACTTCACCTTGTTCTACGGGCATATATACAACGCGTATCGGAAAGATGGAAAACGACTTGGAATGGCCGCCTTCGAACATCTTTCCGATCAATATTTTACTATTCAGCCTTTCGGCTTTACGCAAAGTATATACGCTCACGCTGTTTATTTATTGTTTTCCTTGATGAACATATCAAGCGCAGCCGTCATTGACGGAGCCTGCACAGTCGGTGCTTCAAGGTCCAAACGGAGTCCGGCGTCGCGTACAGCCTGCGCGGTAGTCGACCCGAAGGTACCGATTCTGATCTCTTTCTGGTCAAAGTCCGGGAAGTTCTTCTTCAAAGAAGTCACTCCGGCAGGGCTGAAGAACACGAGCATGTCATAATCAAATTCCTCATCCGATGTAAAGTCATTGCTCACAGTGCGATACATTACAGCTTCTGTATGCTGTATGTTATTCTTGTCGAGCAGGTTTTTCACATCATCATTGTGCACGTCCGACATAGGGACGAGATATTTCTCCGTTTTATGCTTTACGATAGATGGCACCAAATCTTCAATCTTTCCGGTAGCACCGAAGAAGATTTTACGTTTGCGATATTGCACATACTTCTGAATGTACAATGCAACCGCTTCTGTGACACAGAAATACTTCATTGTTTCCGGAATAGTCACACGCAGCTCCGTACACAGATTAAAGAAGTGATCGATTGCGTGGCGTGAAGTGAATATAACAGCAGTGTGATCAAGAATTGAAACCTTCTGTTGCCGGAATTCTTTCGCCGAAAGACTCTCGACCTTTATAAACGGCCGGAAATCTATTTTTACGCCATATTTCTCTGCTATGTCGTAATAGGGAGATTTCTCTGACGCAGGCTTAGGCTGCGAAACTAGTACTTTTTTAATTTTCAACGTCCTAAATTTTTATTAGCAATACATTGTTTACCTGGATCATTCCCTGATAGAGTAGCAGACAGGGTATGATTTCAAGAGCGCAAAAGTACAAAATTAATAGGAAAGCCGCACTTAATTGATGAAAAAAAAGCTTTACCCACTTATAAAACATCAATATTTTAGTAAAAATTAGAATAATTAGTCCGATTATCACTAAATTGGTCAGGTTCAGATCGAAATAAACAAGGAATAGAACAAAAGGAAAAAGGGCGAATCCGACGTAATATATGAGCGTAGAATAAGATTCCAACCATATATTTGTCTTGTTTTTGTCAAAAAACACCCATCCGAGGAACATATAAAGTAACCATTTCAGTAAAAAATAGGCAAGACAGAAGCCGACATAAATCCCCAATAGCAGGAGAGGGGAGACCTTGGTCATCAGCATCGGACATGTATCATGAAAATAATTGAAGAACACGATACCTGTCAATACACAGGTCTGCACTACCAGTACGAGTAGATAGCGCACATCGGCTGCCGTAGAACTATCAAAAATGCTTGTCCGCTCGCGATGCAATACAAAGTCTTTCACCTGTTGGGTGAGAAACTTCTTTCCACGAGCCAGAGCGATGGAGGAAAGAAAGAAGCAGGCAAGCAATGTCAAGGCAATCACATCATCCGTACGGGGAGAGTAGGAGATAGGGATTCCCTCGAATCCGGAGTTCAGAATATCGGCTATCATATGGCTGCAAATTTACGGATAGAAGCGTCCCATACGGGAGTTGTCTGAAGTAACTCCACCGCTTCTTCCGGTGTTTGTGCCACTTTCCATATATCACCGTGTTGCTGGCGCATGAAGTTTTCCTCTATTGCCCGTTCGAGCATTTGGAACAGCGGATCAAAAAAGCCGTTTATATTCAGAATGATAATCGGATTCAGATACAGTCCGAGCTGTTTCCATGTGATGATTTCAAGCAATTCTTCCAGAGTGCCGCATCCGCCCGGCAAGGCAATGATGCCGTCGCTCAGATTCGCCATCTTCTGCTTGCGTTCGTGCATGGAAGTGACTTCGATCAATTCCGTCAACCCTGTGTGATGCCAGTTCTGTTCGACCATGAAGTGGGGGATAACACCTGTCACCTCACCGCCATTCTTCAGAACTGCGTCGGCTACGGAGCGCATCAGTCCGATGCTTCCGGCACCGTTTATCAGACGGATATGTTGTTTGGCAAGCAGGCGGCCGAGTTTTTCGGCTGCTTCAAAATATACGGGGGCTATCTTAGTGCTGGATGCGCTGTATACGCATACGGAATGTATCTGATTCATTGTCTTTTGCAAGTTTACTGGATGAATGGGTACAAAAGTACAAAGAAATCATATACATATCAAAATGAATGTGCAATTTATGTCAAAGTGAAGATAGAAGAATAAACACAAAGGCAAGACTGCATATTCTATTTCTATAAATAGCACAGTCAAGCCTATATTCTCCTACTTCAACACTCATTATTTAAATATTGGCATAAAAACAGAAAATTGAATATTTCGTGAAGTTACTTTTCCAACACCACTAGTATTCATCAGATTGCAAGTACCTTGTTTATAAGATAGTTGTAGTTCAAGCCATTTCAGCGTATAACTAACTCTTGCCACAATAGGTATATCGATCGCATTTTTTTTGCTATTATAAGTAGATGCACCCAATCGATTTACATACCAAGCCACATCTGCTCCGACTCCAAGTCTAAAATTAGAAAAACATTCATAACTGAACACAGTCCCTATTGATAGATATTTTCCGTTTACACTATACTTAGGACTATCCGAATTGAAGGCTTGATAATCAGTCCCCTGCGAGCCAAAAAGAGCAATGCCATCCATTGCAAATTTACGATTACCCCAATACTGCCGATAAGCATATCCAATATGATAATGAAGTTTATATCCCTCAAAATTACTGGAAACCACACTCACTTTTTCATGCAATGTTCCTAAAGAGCCTCCTAAAACAGGACCATGTTCCTGTGCAGATAATGATGCTGTAACAAATAGCAAAGCTATAAATATTAAATTAGTAATTGTTTTCATTAGAAGTTCAGTTTTTATTATTTAATATACAAATGATGAGGACAAAAGAGTTTATGGTTGTTGCTACTTTCGTCCTCATTTACACTTTTATAATCTCACAGTGGCAAATCCTCTTTGGTCATACGGCACACCCCGAGACCAGATTTCTATTGTACCCGTACACTCTTGTGCTAACTTACGTCCAAAAACTTTGGTTACATTTCCACCCATTTCTTTGGTATCAATAGCAAAAGGAATACCATCTTTATTTACATACACTGGACCATACCCCAGTAGTTCTCCTTGAGCAAACTCAAAACCACGAAGGTTTACTTTAGCATGGTATGTCGTAGAGTAACGGCTCCATCCAAAGACTCCTTTCTTTTGCGAAGTAAAATTAGCATGTATTATTCCTGATGAAACAGATAAATATAATCCTACTTTTCTATCTTTTTGACGACTATATGCTTCGTTTATAGAACTTAAATCTGAAACAGACGAACGAGTAGAAACCGTAAATTGTTGTTGACGCTCTTTAAAGTCAGTATATACCTTATCCACAACCAAAGAATCGCCAATCATAAATTCACCTTTCATATTAACAAAGTATTCATTGGCTACATAAACAAGCCTTGAATAAGGTGACAGATCAGTAGCATCGATAGTATTAAACATAAATACATCACCATATTTATGTTTATATTTCTCATATAGAACATCAAACTCCGCTTTATCAGCAGCTTGATTACAGATTTTATCCAACTCACCATCCGCTTCTTGCATCAGAATCATCTGAGACTTAAAAGATAATGAATTAAGAAAACTAACTTGTTCTGAAGTAGACATTGCACTCACTTTCAAAAGAGCATTCTCGTACGATTCCACATCTTTAAATTTAATCATAGTACCGTCGTTTATTACTTCTATTTCAGAATTAGCATTCGTCGGTTTAACCATATTCACTTCCTGTTCATCATTGGTACAAGAAATAAATGCACCTAAACATACTGTTAGTGTCAGTGTTGAAAATAGTTTTTTCATTGTTTTTTCTTTTTTAGTTAATATCAATTCGTAGTTGCAACTATCTTTATGCTATTTTTTATGACTCAATTATTTAATAGCTTTTTCTATCCTTCAATAATCCTGTACTCAAAATACCCTTACCAAAACTTTGACCAGATTATCTGCTACAAAAGTAGAGATAATGGAGGTATCGACCTAGATATTCAATTCAGTAATAATTCAGAAATAAAAAATGCCATTTGATCTAAAAACTGAATTATTTCTGAACTCATCCATACTAAACAATCAGACAATTAGCCTTTAATTTGCAAAAAAAATAAAAGAACGATCATGATGAAAAAACTACTATTTATTGCAATTATTGCAGTATTAGGATGCACAGCACTCCAAGCTAAAAATCGCATCAGAATAAAAAGAGAGTCTTGGGAAGTAAAAGCAAGTACTAGAGTGCCAATATCTACCCCCCTTAATCTTTACTACGAAGGGAGTACACTCTTTATTCATGCTAATATAGATTTAGAAAACATTATAATTGAAGTAAAGGATTCCTTCAACAAAACTATCTACCTAGACCTTACAAGTATTCAAGCTAACAATGAACATGTATTTACTCTGGAAAATATATCTTCCGGAGAATATATTATCGAAATAAAATCCGGCGAAAACTATATTATCGGTTGTTTTATATTATAAGTCTTGATATATGTGTATATTTGCGCAAATAAAATCGCAATGATACATACATTCAAATGAAACAAAGACGAAAATTTATACTATTCTATTTAAGCATTATATGCCTATTCTCATGCACTGCCCCATACCCCAACACAATACTGCGGGTGGAAAATATTATTAAAGAATATCCAGATAGTGCATTAACCATTTTAGACTCTCTGAGTGAGAGTATCACAAAGGAATCACAATCAGCAAGAATGTACTATTACCTGCTGTTAACAGAGGCACGTGACAGATGTTACGTGCCTCATACGTCTGATTCTCTAATGTTATCCGTCACTGATTATTATGAAAGAGAAAATGATAAGGACAAACTGATAAAATCCTATTATTACACAGGCAGAGTATACCTTGATCTTCATGAAGGTCCTACAGCACTTTCTTATTTCCACAAAGCTTTTGATATCTCTACAGATAGCAAGAACTACGCTTTATTGGGGCGAATATACAGCCAAATGGGAACTCTATTTGCCTATGAAGGTCTCACAGAGGAAGTACTACAAGCTTATCGAAACGCTTATCACTACTTACAACTAGGCAAAGACAGTCTTACTAGCGCTTATGCACTACGAGATTTAGGAAGAGCATTCAATTTACTTGAGATAACAGACAGCACAATCTATTATTATAACAAAGCATACCAATTAGCTAATAGCAATGGAGACATACAAAGGGAAGTAAATATTCTCGAAGAATTGGCAGGCATCTATATTCAAATGGGAAAATATGACGAAGCATTGAAAACGCTACAAGAAACAAATAGTAAATGGCAAGATGAGAAAGATATAAATTATGATGTTTGGGGAAATTTCTATGTAAGTATAGGACAAAAAGATTCAGCAGCCTATTACTTCAAGAAAAATATAGGACATAATAATGTATATTCAGACATAGGAGCCTATCGGAATTTATATGAAATAGAAAAAGAACGTGGCAACTATGAAGAAGGATTAGCATATCTGGAGAAATATACAGAATGTTCTGATAGCATTTACGACATATCCAACACAGAATCTTTGCGAAAAATAAAGGCTTTGTATGATTACCAACATATTGAGAAAGAAAAAGAATATTTGCGCAAGAAAAATGCAGAACAACGAGCATGGATCATCTTTATTGTTATTGCCATCGTTTTAGGAGTTATCATCCTTATTCGATATAATAGAAACAGGAAAGCTATGATTCGGGAACAAGAGAAAAAACTTCATGAGATTAACGAACAACAATATCGGAAAAGCCAACTATATATAGAAGAAAACAAGAAAAAAATTGAAGAATTAAAAGAAAAGGTAAAATCGTTCGAACAGGAAAACAATGATTTACAACAAAAACTTTTACTTGCAAAAAAGGAAAAGCTAGAACAAACCAATCAAGCTATCGAAACATCACAAAGAGAACAAGCATTACTTGAGGAAGCGCTTAGAAGGTCTGATATTTATGCTTATTGTTATCGTGCGATAGAAGATTCCTCGATCAGACTCACCGAAACAGAATGGAAAGAACTAGAAAATATCATTAATGATACATATGACAATTTCACCAACAAGTTATTCATACTGCATCCCTCTATTACCAAGATGGAACTACGTATTTGTTTACTGTTAAAAATTAAAATTCCAGTTTCTACAATTTCACAATTGGTATGTCGTACACAAAGCGCTGTATCTATGAGCAGAAAACAGCTTTATAAGAAGATATTCAATAAAGAAGGGACACCCGCAAACCTAGATGACTTCATTGTCTCTTTTTAAAAAGATGAACTAAATCTCTGATATTCCACACAAAGAAGAAATACCCGCATTCAGAATCTTCAGTTTCACCCGCAAACGCCCTGTCGGAAGGGGATAGCGGCTGAAGGCACAGTTTTACAACTCCATTCTTGAAGCTTTATGAAGGGAGTAAGGTGCTTCAGTCCTTTCAGTCCCCAAAAACAATTTCGAACTTGATACCGTTCAAGATATCAGATGGTACCTCTCAGTGTGTCAGAAAGTACCATTCCGCAGGTCAGCCAGTACCATTCCGCAAGTCAGCCAGCACCATTCAAGGAGTTGGAAATCTCCCCATATTTTATTCATTCCTACACAGGCTTTCCGCTAATTACTATCCGAGTCACTGTGTATAATGAATAAACTCTGCCAACAGTTGAAATAGAACCTGCATTTACCTCAAACAGAGCCTGTATTCAAGATAAACAGAGCCTGTATCCAAGGCAAACAGACCCTCTGTTTGATCAGAACACACTCTTCGCTTGATTGATCTGAAATAAGCCGGCAGCTCGCCAACTTTCACCTCGGAGGCGAACAGACTTTAGCTCGGCGATGAATGAAGTTCAGCTCAGGGCTTACAAAATTTAGCCCGTATGTCAGGGCTGAAAGAACTGAAACCACCTGCCCCCTTTCAAAGTATGTCAGAGACGGGGTTGTAAAGCAGTGTTTTCAGCCGCTATCCCCTTCTGACAGGGAGCTTGCGGACGAAACTGAAAAAGCTGAATGCAGATTACAGGATAATAATAGCATAGAATAAAAGTCATACATCTTTCATTCAATTGTTGTACATCTCCGCCCCAAACGTTATACATCATCAACCTAACTGTAGTACTGAAACCCAGCAACTGAAGTACTTCTCACAACCAAGTCATGTACTATATATCACAACCCATACTTTGTGTCAGAAATCAAAAAATAGTCATCTGCTGTTTACAAGTTTGTCAACCGCAACAAATATAACGATTTTATTAATCATAACTTATAAACAGTTCAAATTCAACCTATTTATAAGTCGTAACTTATAAAATCGCCCGAATAACAAAAGCCGCAATCCATCTCTCCCGTATAAGAAGAGATGAGATTGCGGCTCACTATGGACTAAATAGCCGTAAAGCTATAAGCTGATTTCAAATAAAATTACAGACCAAAAGCTGCCTTGATCTTATCCACGTAGTCCAGTTTCTCCCATGTAAAGAGTTCTACTTCTACGGTCTTATTGCCCTCATAGCGGGAGAAGAACGTTTTCGATACCACTTGCGGCTCACGTCCCATGTGGCCATAAGCGGCAGTTTCCTGATAGATCGGGTTACGAAGTTTCAGACGCTCTTCGATAGCTTTCGGACGAAGGTCGAACAACTGGTCGATTACACGGGCAATCTCGCCATCGGTCATATTCACGTGGCTACGCCCGTAAGTGTCCACGAAGATGTTGATCGGGCGTGCTACACCGATAGCATAGCTCACCTGTACAAGCATTTCGTCGGCAACACCTGCCGCAACCATATTCTTAGCAATGTGACGGGCAGCATAAGCGGCACTACGGTCCACCTTGCTGGGGTCTTTTCCGGAGAAAGCACCACCACCGTGAGCGCCTTTGCCACCGTAAGTATCCACAATAATCTTGCGGCCTGTCAGACCGGTATCTCCGTGAGGACCACCGATCACGAACTTTCCGGTCGGATTGACGTGATAGACGATCTGATCATTGAACAATGCCAGTACTTTATCATGATGAATAGAAGCAATGACACGGGGCATCAGGATTTCGATAACGTCACGACGGATGATAGACAGCATTTCTTCGTCAGCTTTGAGCTGTGCTTCGGCAGAGTCATCAGCCGGCTGAATAAAGTCATCGTGTTGCGTAGAAACAACAATAGTATCAATACGGACAGGAGTTCCGTTGTCGTCATATTCAATCGTCACCTGGCTCTTGGCGTCCGGACGGAGGTAGGTCATCACCTTTTCTTCGCGGCGGATATCAGCCAGCACCTGCAGAATGCGGTGTGCCAGATCAAGCGAAAGCGGCATATAGTTTTCTGTCTCGTTCGTTGCATAGCCGAACATCATGCCCTGATCGCCCGCACCCTGTTCCATCGGGTCCTGACGCTCTACGCCACGGTTGATGTCGGGACTTTGCTCATGAATGGCAGAAAGCACACCGCAAGAGTTACTTTCGAACATGTACTCTCCTTTAGTGTAACCGATTTTCTTAATCACTTCACGTGCGATGAGCTGGAGGTCAACGTACGCTTTAGTTTTCACTTCACCCGCTAATACTACCTGTCCGGTAGTTACTAGTGTTTCGCAAGCTACTTTAGAACTGGGGTCGTAAGCCAACAGTTTGTCAAGCACGGCGTCCGATATTTGATCGGCTACCTTGTCGGGGTGTCCTTCCGACACCGATTCGGATGTAAATAAGTATCCCATCTTTTTAAATTAAAGATTATAAATTGAAAATTAAAATTGGGAAAATAAAGAGGGGAGGAAGAGAGCTGCGGAAGCATTGCCGAAAAGGCGTCAACAAGACGTGTTTTAGCATTTTTTTCCGTGGTTGCAAGCTGCTCAAATCTGTCCACACTTTCATTTCGGGGACAAAGATAGGTATTATTCGGAGATTATATTTATCTTTGGGCAATGTTTAACACATATATACAGGAAATTGGTATGAGAACAATTACATTAATGCAATATGTATTTTCCATTATCCTTCTGGTCATCATCTTCCTCGTCATGGATTATTTCTGGAAAGGAGACGAATTTTCATGGACGTATGAGTTTGCAAAAGGAGGAATCGGCGGAACTATCATCTGCCTTCTGAACCGTCATTTATTCCTCCGCCATCCTAATCCTAAACAGAAAAAAATATGATTATCAACAATAAATTAAGAACTCTTTTTGTACTGGCGCTTTATATAGGATTCACCATTGCCATTTACGCCATTGTATGCCACTTCCTGAAGATTGAGTTTCAGGATATTCACTTGTTATATGCAGTATTGGTGGGCTGTGTGGCTTATCTGCCGAGGTTTATCGCCGAAAAGAAAAGTAAAAAGTAAAAGGATAAGCAAGGGGAAGAGAATGCTGTATTATTTTTCTATCTGCGCCAGCAGCACCTTCATTGCCTTTCCCAATACCGGATGCACCAGTTCGGGGGCAATCTCCGTTAAGGGGCGCATCACGAAGTCACGTTCCGCCATCAAAGGGTGGGGGAGGTTGAGTGCTGCTCCGGAAGGAGAAGTAACCGAAAGTATCAGATCATCATAAAGCAGCAGGTCTATATCAATCAGCCGGTCGCTATATACGCCACCGACAGACTTATGCGTACGTCCCAGTTCCCGTTCGATCTCCTGCGTCTTCTGCAGTACTTCCAGAGGCGACAGTTCCGTTTCTACACACGCCGCCGCATTCAAGAAACTATGCTCCGAATCGAATCCCCAAGGGGCAGTGATGTAAAAAGCAGACAGGGAAATGACTTTCCCTACCTGCTCCTCTATCTTTTGCACGGCAGTCCGGAGATTCTGTTCTTTATCTCCCAGATTAGTGCCGAGACTTATATACACTTTCGCCATTACCGGTCTATTCTACCTTAAACTCCCGCTCCCTGTCCAAAGGAACAAAGAACTCTACTTTGCCACATTTCGGGCAGACGTATAAGTCGAATGCTTCGCGATTCTGGAATAACTCAAACAAGTTTCCAAAAATGCCCGTGTTCATTCCTTCATGAAACTCATATTTTCCGGAATAAACCATCCTGACCTGACAACGCAGACAGTCGATAGACCGCCCGCTGTCATCACTCTCTTCCGCCGGAGTCATATCCAATATCTTATCGTCCGGAAAGCTGTAATTACAGTTCCAGCAGATTTCAAAGCTATCTTCTACTTCTTCGTGGCATTTGGGACAGATTTTCATAGCGGTATCTTTTCGTTTATTTATCCAGAATCAGCATCGCATCACCGTATGTACCGAAGCGATAACCTTCCTTCAACGCTACATGATAAGCATCCATCACCTGTTCGTAACCACCGAAAGCGGCCACAATCATCAGCAGTGTAGACAACGGCATATGGAAGTTGGAAATCATCGAATTGGCCACAGTAAACTCATACGGAGGGAAGATAAACTTGTTGGTCCAGCCTTCAAATTCTTTCAAATGTCCGTCGGTGCTCACCGCACTTTCGATAGCACGCATCACAGTTGTACCTACCGCACACACGTTTTTACCCTTATCCTTGGCACGGTTGACCGTATTGACAGCTTCCGCGTTTACAATCATCTGCTCGGAGTCCATCTTATGCTTCGTCAAGTCTTCTACGTCGATATCACGGAAGTTGCCCAGACCGGCATGCAAGGTGATATAAGCGAAATCAATACCTTTGATTTCCAGACGCTTCATCAGCTCACGGCTAAAGTGCAGGCTGGCTGTCGGAGCAGTTACCGCACCTTCGTTCTTGGCGAAGATGGACTGGAAACGTTCCGAATCTTCCGGCTCTACAGGACGGTTGATGATGGAATGGGGCAGGGGAGTCTCACCCAGAGCATAGAGGGCTTTCTTGAACTCATCGTGCGGTCCGTCATAAAGGAAACGGAGCGTACGGCCGCGGGAAGTGGTGTTGTCTATTACTTCCGCTACCATCGAGTCGTCGGCACCGAAATACAACTTGTTGCCGATACGGATTTTACGGGCAGGATCTACCAGCACATCCCACAGACGGAGTTCTTCGTTCAGCTCACGCAACAGGAATACTTCGATACGAGCTCCCGTCTTCTCCTTATTACCATACAGACGTGCCGGGAATACCTTCGTATCGTTGAATATAAATACGTCTTTATCATCAAAGTAGTTCAAAACATCCTTGAACATCTTGTGTTCAATCTCTCCAGTACGACGGTGCAACACCATCAAGCGCGACTCATCTCTATACTTCGTAGGATGCAAAGCGATTTTATCCTCGGGTAACTTAAATTTGAATTGTGATAGCTTCATATCTATTCCTTATTACGTTAATTATTATCTTCGTCGTTTTCTATTTCCTGCCGGTCGATCCACTCTTTAAAGTGTTCGGGGTCCAGGCAATCTTCCAGACGGACATCCCCCACACGTGTGCGGATCAGTTCCGTCAGATGGGCTCCGCTCTGAAGCACTTCGCCGATGTCACGGGCCAGGGCACGGATATACGTCCCTTTGCTGCACACCACGCGGATTCGGATCGTCGGTTCCGGATCGTCCAGACGGCATTCAAGCAACTCTATCTCATCAATAACAAGTTGCTTCGCCTTTAGTTCCACCTCTTCACCTTTACGTGCCAGCTCATAAGCGCGCTTGCCGTCCACCATGCAGGCGGAAAAGGCAGGGGGCACCTGCTCGATGGCACCAAGGAAGTGCGTCAGTGTTTCTTCCACCAGCTCCCGGGTGATATGTCCGGTAGGGTAGGTGGCATCTATTTCATGTTCCAGGTCGTACGAGGGAGTGGTAGCGCCCAGCCGGAGCGTGGCTACATATTCCTTGGTATGATACTGAAATTCTTCTATTCGTTTCGTAGCCTTGCCGGTGCAGAGGATCATCACTCCCGTGGCGAGAGGATCGAGCGTTCCGGCATGACCTACTTTCAGTTTTTTCACTCCTATCCGGCGGCAGATATGATAGCGGACGTGTCCTACTACCTTAAATGATGTCCAGCCGAGAGGTTTATTGAAAAACAGTACTTCTCCTTTTTTAAAATTCACGTTATAGAGTTATAAATAACGAGTTGTGAGTGGGAGTAAAATGACCCACGACTTACAACTGCGTAATAATTACCGCCAATCCCGCTATTGCACAATAGATGGCAAAGTAGATCAGCTTTCCTTTCTTCACAATATTAATCATCCACTTGCAGGCAAGGCAACCGGCTACAAAAGCCGCCAGAAAGCCAACAATCAATGATAACGCAGGGATATCCCCTACTACATCTTCACCTTTCATCATCTTTACACTATCAAGCAACGCTTCCCCGAGAATGGGAGGGATCACCATCAGAAAAGAGAACTGCGCCAGTTTTGCCTTGTTATCTCCCAACAGAAGTCCCGTAGCAATAGTAGATCCCGAACGGGACAGCCCCGGCAACACCGCACAAGCCTGTGCCAGACCAATGATAAAGGCATCTTTCATCGAAATCTTATCCTTTTGGCGTGGCTTATAATAGTACGAGAATGACAGCAGGGCAGCAGTCAGCAACAGCATACAGCCTACAATCATCAGTCCCGAACCGAAAATAGCTTCTACATAATCTTTAAAGAATACGCCTACAATACCAATCGGTATCATCGAAATCACGATATTGATCACATAACGAGTCTCATCGTTCATCTGAAACTTGAATAATCCTTTGAAAATCCAGTCAATCTCTTTCCACAGAATCACCAGCGTACTACATACGGTAGCTACATGCACGACAATCGTAAATGCCAGATTCTCTTCCCCTTGTATCCCAAACAATGCCGATCCGATGGCCAGATGGCCACTGCTGCTTACAGGCAAATACTCTGTCAATCCCTGAATCAATCCGAGGATCATTGCTTCCAACCAACTCATAATTTCTTTTTATTATTCTTTTGTTTTAGGTTTACGCAACACTGCGTATATCATCGATATAAAGCCAAACAGGCAAACAACAGGTGCTACCTTGATTCTGCGTACACTGAAAATATCCGGTTCGAAAACCGTTTCGGACGACGTAGGTCCCGTCATCAATAGAAATCCGATAATGACAATCGCCATCCCTATCGCGAGCAAGATAAAGTTCACTTTATCGAAGGCAAATTTCTGTTTGTCAGACATAAGCTTATTTTGTTACAAGTTACTAAATTTCCAACTATATGTTATTCTCCTAAATATAATATAAGGTATTGGCTTTCATCCTCAGATATTTATTCATCGAGATGTAAGCACACAACCACGTTATCACTATTCCGAATACCAGCACGCTGCCGCAGACAATGAGCATCACTTCGGGTGTGATGACCTGAATCAGCTCCTGCTCGTACGTCACCGCCCAGTAGGCAGTTCCCATCAGAATGGCATCGGCAAGCATACCTGCCAATACGCCGCTCCACACGTTTTTCCGCAGGAAAGGTCCGCGGATAAAACTCCAGCTGGCACCCACCAGCTTCATGGTATGAATGAGGAACCGCTTGGAGTAGATGGCAAGCCGTATCGTATTGTTAATCAGTGCAAAGGATATGAAGGTGAGCACCACCGCCAGCGCCAGCAGCACAAGGCTGATGTTCCGTATATTCTCATTGACGGCATCGATCAGCTCTTTCCGATAGAGCACATCCTGTATGTTAGAGTTCTTCTTGATCATTTTCTCTATCTTCGCGATACTGTCGGAATTGGCATAATCGGAGTGAAGTTTGATTTCAAGGGAGGCCGTGAAAGGGTTATAGCCAAGAAACTCTTCGGGATCGGTGCCCATCGCCTCCGTCTGCTCTTTCAGAGCCTGTTTTTTGGAGATGTACTCGGACTGCTTCACAAAAGGTTCCTGATTCAGTTTCTTCTGGAGTTTCAGAATATCCGCCTCCTTCATGTCATCACTGATAAGAACGGAGAAACTGATATTTTCGCGGACGTATACAGACATATTGTGCGCTGTGAGCACAAAGAACACAACCAGCCCCAACAGCAGCAACACCAATGTCGTACTGATACTGGACGTTATGAATTGCATATCGAACAGTGACTTCGACTTATATCTGTTTTTATTTCCCATGCGCTATCTTTTTTTCCGGAATACGTAAATCATCGAACTGCTCCGTTCTTTCCGCCCCAACGTGCTGAACCACGCAAGCGTCCCCACATACATCCCTTTGAGGAAACTGCACGAACTGCCGCGATGTTTCTCACTCAACATCGATACATAGAACGCATCAAACGGCATCGGATGACGAGCCGCCATAATGAATCCATGACGGGAAGCCAGCTGCTGAATAGTGACGGGAGTGAAATGCCAGAGATGGCGGGGGACATCGTATGCCGCCCAATATTCACCATAACGTCCTGCATCATAGGAAGAACAGTTGGGCACTGCCACAATGAGCATCCCTTTCTCTGTCAGCAGTTCACGAAGCATTTCCCATGTTTCATTGAGGTGTTCCAGATGCTCCATCACGTGCCAAAGGGTGATCACATCAAAACTGCCGGGAGCAAACTCCTGCAAAGCGGATTCGGGTTTTACGTCCAAATCGAAATGCTCCTTTGCAAAAGCACGTGCCTGCGGACTTTTCTCCACTGCTTCCACCTTCCATCCACGGCGTGCCATGGTGTCGGCAAAGTATCCGGTTCCCGTCCCGATATCGAGCAAACGCCCTCTTTTACGGTGTGCTTCTCTTGCTACCAGACGCGCTTTGCGACCCAGCATATAGGAACGTACATAATGGTAGATGGTATTCATCGCGCCCTTGCGCGTATCAGTGTGGGAAATGTAATCGGGAGTCTCGTAATACTTGCCTATCTCTGCTTCTACCGGCACACCTTGCGTGAACGTAAATCCGCAGTCTTCACACGAACACAGTTCAAACTGTTCGCCCGAAGCATAAAAATCCGTACAAGTCATGACGCGTTTCAAGTGCGTACTGCCACACACCGGACAAGCATTTATAATGAGTTTCTCCATTAATTTCTAAGCAAAATTAAGTGCTGCCTCGATTCACAAGACAACACTATTCCCGAATTTGGTGCAAAGAAACAAATAAAAAGTGATGGATTGGGCTTTCGTTAAGTACTTTTAATAATATAACGTTACTCTGACACTTATTTCAAAGTGTATCTCAAAACAGAGAATGAAATTAAATGTGAATCAACTTCCCTCAATCAGAACAGCCATTTCTCAGTACATGAAGAATGGATAGGAATCATCTCGTAGAATCAGAAATATACAACACAAGTACGGACTGAACAGGAAAAACGGAAGGATTCGCGATTGGCATATTTCCGAATCACACAGATTTTACTTTATAGCGATCAATAAAACACAGATAAGATCAAAAACATAAATTCCGAATATGTATTTCATCATTTAACTTTCAATCTAACATTTTCAAACTCTTCTGTAACTGACGACATCCGGAGCAAAACAAGCACTCAAAGTACCTTTTTACCCGTTCCTTTAAATGAAACGAAGTGCTTCTCACCGACCAACGAGTCGTTCCTTTAAAACCAACGAAGCTTTTCTTTAAATGAAACGTCTCCTAACATTGGTAGTTATCATGCATATTTCACCTATTTATATCCAAAAGCAAGATCATTCCTGCATATTCTTGCAGCTTTTTATGCAGTATTTCTTCTATCAGGATAAGTCTGAACATCCCCTTTTTAAAAGTAATCTTCAAAATAGAACATATAATTTGTGAGGGTATTCATGCGGGAACGTATCTTCTAATTTAATAGGCTACCACAAGCTATGATATCAATTACAGCGGATTTTTTCTCCACCATTAAAATATCTCAAATGAAAATTCTAGTTAATTTCAGTGTCATAACCTATTTGTGTAAAAGCTGATTTATCTAATTACTTATCTTTGATGTATACCCATATTCGTGGATCTTGTCCATGATAGCCATCAGGCATATCATCTGGATATGAAATACCTAATATTCTACTAACTCTCTTTTCACTCAGCGCTTTTTTCCCTTCCAAATAAAAAAGAATATATTTATCTTTGTAATTCATAGCATTGGTAGGTAAAATTTACCCCCTGACAGGCAACTGCCAGGGGAATAGTCAATACTATTGATACGTATATCAAAGAAATAATCACTTTTCTCATAATCACCAAAATGAAAAATTTACTTTATTTCAACCCATCCTCTACTTCAATGAATAAATTAAGTGATTCATCTATTTCAAGATCCACAACCTTTTGACTCTCGAAAAGTCAAATTGTTCGTGCCATCAAACCATGACAGCTGTAATATCATCTTCTGATGTAGCAATTCATTTTCCATCTTTCTGAACTTCCCAATAGCAATATGTCATTATACGATTCCCACTATCAAATTCCATAAGAATAATTGAGTAATTACCTCCATCAGAACTACTATATACGATGTTACAACCTATATTCTTTTTTAATTCAGTATTAAAATTCATATTATCTAAATAAATCAATTTTCACATAGCTCCTCGAATAAAAGGTACCCCAACATGAGTATATATATCGTTTCATGTCAGGGTAACACTTATTAATGCAAGAGGCCAATCTATATCAAAATATCTATAATTATTTCATATTTATAATCTTCCTTATTTGGAATACTACAAACCAGATAATAATAATAATCGTAAATAAATGAGGTATAAGTTCTGTACCATAATACCAATAATCATCTTGCATATCTGAGACATTTTTAACCATAGTCCCAAAAACAAAATTAATTAATTGAAAAAATAATGCACCTAAACTTAGTAGCACTGCAACTACTCTGAAAATAATTTTCAATATGTTATTGTCCATAATTTATTTGTATATTTGGATTTTGTATTAACCATGAATCTAAGATTGGCATAAGTTGATTCCAAGTTATACCATTGTTAGCATTCCAAAAACTTCCACTATCAATCCAATCTCTATGCCTATATTGATACCCTTCATTGCTTTTCTTTCTTATTTTATAATTCGCATTAGGAATATCTCTGCTACCATCTATTGGAAGACTTAATCCTTGTACCCAATCATTAGTAATCGTAGCATCAATCAAAAATGTTCCAACCGAGCCCATCAATTCAGAAGGCAACCATGTATTTAGATGAATTGAGAAATCAACATTCCAACCTTGCTCTTTTAAATATCGAATAATACCTTCTGAAAAAGCACCTCCCATACTATGAGAAATAATTCGGAATACATCCTCTTGTGGATTCATACCCATTATCAATTGTTTGTAATTTTCTTTAGCATATGCATATCCATCTAAATTTCTTAAAAAGGTAGAACTACGCAAATAGTTAAAATCAAAGTCGGTGAAATAGGCACTTTGATCATTAAAAAAGTTTTTTGCACCTTTAACAAAAGAACTATTTACTCCTCCCCAATAAGTGCCACCTCCTCTAGGAGATCCAAACCCTAAATACCCATTAACAAAAATAATCTTCTGCCCATCGGGGTCAATACAATTATGTGGTGTATTTAATCCATATACATACGAACTAATTGAATAATACTTCTCACTCATCGGATCAACCGCATGCCATCTACCAAGCGCTGCATCATACATACGCGCCCCATAATCATACCAATCAAGACCATTCTTCCTATCAAGTTCTTTACCGTTATACTTACGAATGTTTATCTACTAATGTACTCTCTGCAAATGACACCTCATAAGGATAATAGTGATTAGTCCGGACAACTGTTCCATCAAACTTTGCTACCACACGGCTATTACCCTGATGATCCTGAAGATAAAAAGAATACTGCCCATCTTCAATATAGCCAACTTCATTTAAACTGCTGTAATTCTAATCCCACTTAAAAAAACGTCGTATTCTCTCTTCTTTATCATAAACCCCTTTATTATAAATATACCTTACCCTTTTTGATAAAGAATCTCTTAAGTCACTCGAATAAACTGCATCATTATGCATTATTCTAAATTTCTGTGGGATATTATTAATATTCAAGAAGCAAAAAGTCGAATCGCTAAACAGCTTATACATAGACATCCAAATATCCTTATCCGGTAAATTCTGAAGAAATGAATGGGGAGGTTCACTATCATATTTCAAGGATTTAAAATCATGAGGGGCAATAGCAACTGGAAGTGAATCCCTCAAAACCAATTTTAATGTATCCGGTCCATTTATTACAGCATAGCACATACTCCTCGCTGAATTCCTCGATAATAGCAAAACGGAATCAGTCTGATTTCTTACAAATATTTCTCCTGAGAATCTTTCTACATAATTCTTCAGACTATCAATCTCAAGTTCAAAAAGGTCCGGAATATATGAACTGGGAACAATAATATCGTGCGAAGTCAATCCCATCAATGCAGTTTTCTCCTGGGGTATATCTCCAGAAAAATACGACCAAAGTTCCGGATATTCAAATAGACGATAATAATTAGGCAACATCTTTACTAAGATATGTTTATCTTCATATTTTCGAAGAGCCAACAGCCAATCACGACCTCTGTTTAAACATAAATTTTCATGAAAGTTAGAGTCCGAAACAAAACCTCTCTCAAACAATTCTGTGCGTGACATTTCAGGCTCATCTAATTCGATAAAGCAAAGATATCTTTCTTTATACTTTATCACTCTGGAAGGTAACTCAGCACCATCAGAACCAGGAGAATCTGATTCACCGATATAATAAAGTGAATTAGAATCTGTCGAAAACACTTCATCTATTTCTATATATGTCGTAAGTAAATAGCCACTATCTATCAGCACTTCCACCTGTTTTGCTACACGCTGATGAATATCTTCCAAAGAAGGGGAGGGGGGTATGCATCCCCCCAGTATAATTAATAGAACAACATAGACTAATTTTCTCATAAGCATATCATTTACGTTTTATATATTGCAATAAATCTGTAGCATCATATACACGAATAGAATTTACCCGACTTGCATTTTTGGTATATTCATATATCATATCCTTTTTATCAGTACTCACACGGTTATCTTTCATATACACAGCATTCTTACGTTGTGGCTTAGCTAAGTTAAAATCATTACCAGCTCCACCTTTCGTTCCTCCGGGCAAATGAGAATGAATATCTATAACTTTTTCTCCTTTCACAGAAAGTTTATTTTGAGCATATACACCATTATCTACCCCATATGGATCTCGATCTGTCGCAACAACAGCTGTTCTTGTACCATTATCATCATAAACATCTAACTTCCATTCAACAGTTGTGTGATCAGCAGCAAATTTAAAAACAGTAGCAGCTGTCTCCAAATCTTGAGTACTTCCATAAGATTTCTTCACCCGATTTTCCTTCTGCTCTTTCGCCTGCATACTATGCATTTCCCCAAGTAACCCCTGATTTACAGTTACTGAAATAGAACGATCACTGGAAAGATATAAATTATCTGTTGAGCCTTTACCTCTCTTATCAATAGGAGTCTCATTAAATAATCTTCCTGATCTGCTGATAACATAATCATCCTTTCCGTCTAAGTCTATCCTCAACACAGGATTGTTCTTACAATAAGTATACGGACTCCAACTATAATACTTCTCACTCATCGGATCAACCGC
>NZ_JAHQUN010000043.1:0-45308 GCF_019052485.1 Bacteroides sp. MSK.20.82 | reverse complement strand
GCAAAGATCGAGACTTAAAGATACAAAGACAACGGGTACTTTATCGGGGGCTTACCCTTCTTCATAATCTTTCAAAAATTCAAAAGGTATTTCGAAGTAAGTATAATCTACTTTAGCAGTTTTATCAGATAAAGCAGCCACAGCGACACGTTTCTCTGAAGTGTTGATATCAAAACCAGTCAGAACTTCATCATCAGTATCAACTTTATATAATACAGCTTGAATAGCACACTCATCTATCCGATCCTTAACCTCTACAATATTATTAACATCTGTACCATCAATAAACTTCTCCCCAGGAGTATACTTATACCATCCCTTGAAAACGACTGGTTTTTTATCATATAAAACACCAAATCTTGTGCAATATAATTTCCCCTGTTCAAGAAAATCCATATCGAATTTACCAGTAAATACAGATCCTGAAGTAATCGCCGGAACTAAAGCATTAGCTTTAGCACTTGTATCCATAGTCACTAGCTTTATGGCATACTCACCTTCTTTCTTATCATCTGTCTTGTAAACAGGCATAGTTGTAACTCCCATAAGTTTCAGCATGGCAGCGCCCTCAGCACTAGTTGCAAGCACATCTGTAGGAAGAGGTTTATCATATTCATTAGCCCAAGGACTACCTGGAACATTTTCCCATTCTTCAAATGAAAACTTCAAAACACTTGTCTTAGCAGCGATAGAAACAGTATATTGATTAGTAGTTCCATCTTCAGCAACAACTGTATAAACAACATTTCCTGCAAAATTTTGAGCTACACCAGAGCCGGGAGTAACAGTTGCTTTATCAGAAACTGTAATAGTAGGAGCTAAAGTTTTCAGTTCTTCAGGAGTAGCATCCTCACTAACCTTAAATGTTATAGTTTTATTCTCCTCATCAATCACTGGTTGGCTTGTTACCAATTCACTATCAAAGGTAAAACTGGTTATTTTAGCTTCTACACTTTCATTACCAGATAATCTACTACCCCTATAATTAACTTTCACTTTCATTCCTCCGCCAGCTACATCAACATTAATAACCATATCAATGGTTCCATTACCGATCGTACCTGAAACAGAAGTATTACATGAACCAACAACCAATTCTAAAGTTTGACTTCCTGAAAACTGGAAAGCTTCACCATCCTGTTTTAAAGCGCAATTATCCACAGCAATATCACCGATAGTAATATCAGTACCTGCTACATTTATAACAAAATTCTTTAATTCCAACTTAATTGCAGTATCAGAAGCTTTTGATATATAAACTTTCTGAACCATATCAGAAGCAATAGGAGTACTTACACCTACATAATATACATCCATCTTTCCTTTATATGCACCAGCTAACTCACTATCAACAGGGTATTTAACATCATCGTCATCACCACAACTTGAAAACAAGCTGACTGAACAAACAAACATAAACAAATACAACAAACTCTTTTTCATAATTCTCTTATTTAGTTAATAATCTATTTGATCGCAAAATCGGGTACAAAGTAACATATTTATATTAATTATCACAAGGTCCATTCTTTGTATTTTATGATCTATTTTTAAGATCATATTGCAAAAAAGCTGTTTTTATCTACTTTTTAAGGTTCATATTTACAGCATACTCAACAAATATATACCCAAAAAGGAGGGATTTCAAGTCCCCCCTTTTTCGATATTCAAGATATTATAGTTTTCAAATTTTCATATAACTAACCTATTATTCTAGCTATACATCTCATTACTCGCCAATAACCTCCAATTCATCAACGATCAGCGTACTGTTAGCTGCGCCTTTGAACTTATCACCTTCCTTACTGGAAGAACATATAATGGCTAACTTATACTCTTTAGTACTATCATAAGATTTCTCCGGCAAATACTCAAATGCAAGTTCAAATGTAGTCCATTCATCTTTATCCGTACCATCTTTCAAGCGAGCTTCTGCCACACGATATTCTGAAGTATTAATATCTACTCCTGTGAGTGTCACATCTTTGCCGGCTGCATCTTTTGCCTCGTACAATACCGCAGCAATAGAACATTCGTCGATAATGTTAAGCCCCTCCTGCGCTGGTTTGACAGAACCATCTATATAGTTCGTTCCTGCTTTATATTTATATACGCCTTTTAATAATTTAGGCTCCTTGTCATAAGCAATACCAAATTTGGTTGATTTCAAAGGAGCAAGCATATTAAGACTGAACGTACCCGTAAATAAAGAGCCGGAAGTGATAGGTGCCATACTGCCTAAAGCATGTGCTCTAGAATCCAATGTCACCAATTTGGCAGCCTTACCACTAAATCCTTCAGATTCTTCCATCACAGGATAGCCTACTTTTACTGCCGAAGATGATCCATTCAACATTTTGGCACCACCATTGGAAGTAGCCAGGAATCCTGCAGGCTCCGGAGTCCAATAATTTTCATAACTATTACCTGCATCAAATTCAGACCATTCATCCAAAGAATATTTCATGATATTCTGAACACCTTCAATAGAAGCAGTATACTTTCTTGATGTTCCATCTTCAGCAACTACAGTATAAACAACACTTTTTCCTCCGGAGAAGTCCTGAGCAACACCACTTGCCGGAGTTACGGTAGCCTTTTCTGAAACAGCAATGACTGGTACCAAGGCTTTCAAGTCTTCCTCAGTAGCCTCATCATTAACTTTAAACGTAATGGCACTCTTTGCATCATCAATAACCGGTGCTACTGTTATAACTTCGTCATCAATAGTAAAATCGGTTATTTTAGCCTCCGTGTTTTCACTTCCTGACAGTTTAGTACCTTTATAATTGACCTTAACTTTCATTCCGCCTTCTACATCTACATCAATAACCATATCTACAGCATTCTTACCAACTGTACCCAAAACGGATGTATTGCATGATCCCACAACAAGACTTAATGTCTGATTGCCGGAGAACTTATAAGCATCACCACTTTTTGCCAAAGCACAATTATCCACAGTAATGTCACCAATAAGAAGCTCAGCACCTGCTACGGTAATAGTAAAGTTTCTCAGTTCCAGTTTTACAGCAGTATCCGAAGCCTTTGAGATATAAACCTTCTGAACCATATCAGAAACAATAGGAGTAGATACTCCCACATAATATACATCCATCGTTCCTTTATATGCACCTGCAAGTTCACTGTCAACCGGATATTTCACATCGTCATCGTCACTACAACTCATAAATAGACTCACCGAACTAATAAGCATAAACAAATACAACAATCTTTTCTTCATAATCTTCATAGTTAATTATAAATTCTTTTTTATCACATAAAATCACGCAAAGTAAAAGATTTAAAACAACTACCACAAGTGCCATTCTTGGCATTCTATGTTCCATTTTTAATGTATTATTTATACACCCCCCAAAAACAAGAAAAATAGAAGTCCCAATATTAATATTCAAATTATAAACGAGAAGAGTAAGCAGATATATAGCCCTGCACTAAACCAATCATCTTTTCATACAAAATCCTATCACAATCCATATACCTATAAATCTCACATTTATCAACGACAGACAATTTTTCCGATTTAATATCCGCTCAACAGCCTCCCCCTTACGAATGACAGAAGTGAATTTACGACATTATAATTATTGCATATTTATTAAAAAAGCCATATCTTTGCAGTCTTAGTCATAATTGAAAGTTTGTCAAAGTACAAAGTTAGACATGTTTAATATTGAAATTATTACAAATGTCGTTTCGTTGTGATGGCGGAACCATTTGAAATTACTACTGATTTAATATCATTTTACTCAGAATATTCACTCGTGACGATGCGATATTCTTTCTTAATCTATAAATATATATATTTGCAAATGTTGACAGCCCATAATGGGCAGTTAGCGTCGTTTGTATGCGTGATGTCTTACGTGTTTAAATTTAGTATTGCTTATATACATGTTTATAATGATGAAAAAAGCCCTGGACCGTGATGGTTCGGGGCTTTTCTTGTACTTGCAATAAGCAAGAAGGAAAAAGATTTCAGATTACATCGGTAACTGTGCTATTATCTCTTTCGAACATACCGGCAATTTGCCATTCTTTCCCATGTTCACAAAAACCGTTGCACACAACACCGTCCATTGGTCACCATATGTCATCGTACTGCTATGGTTATACCCAAGGCAATGCCCGTATTCATGAAACATGGCCTGACGGGGATAATTATGCGGATGGGCATCCGGAGGAGTCGCATCAAAATAAACACCGGTATAACAATAATTAGCCAAGCCGTATGTATTGCCTCCACCTAATCCGCCGACACCGGCAACACAACCCAGCACAAGCCCGCCATGATTACGGATTCTTTGACGCAACGCATCCAGATTGATCGGATTTCCTCCATTGTCTTTCAACAAACCTTCGTATTTGTTCATTTCCATATTAAACTCTTCGGAAGAGAACATGAAAGCCATATTGACAGCCAACGCCACTCCATGACGGCACAATAACGGATTCATATGACGCCAATACGCATGGCCATTGTCAGCCGAATAAGAAGAAAAACGTATAAACCAACGACTGTCTATCTGTTCTATTTTCTTCATAAACGGGTCTTCTGTACGAATAACAAGCGTCACATCGTCATTGGAAAGTCCGGGCTGTGCAGGCACCACTATCTTTCGTCCACTACTTGTAGTGAATGTCCGTTCCGAATCTACAACCGGCAAGGGGAATGACGCTTCCATAAACGGATAAATCTGCTCGAAATGTGCCAGTTCGAAGAACTCCATGCTAAATTTATTAAAACGGCACATAATCTTCACATCCTGAATACCTACAGGAGAAAAGAACTTGACAAGCAACTGATGTTCGTCTGAAATGGAAACCTGCAACGGAGCATTCGCATAAAAAGAACGACGGCGACTGTCATAAAAGACCTCACGTGGCTCACTGGCCAAAAACATCGTATCCGTGCGAAACCGAAAGAAGTCCTCCTTGCGAACATAAAGTGAACCATCCTGATTTTCCGGATGCAGATAATCAATACTAATATGAGATACACGGCCTGCCTCAATCTTACAATCCGTGAAACGGTATTTACGGACAAACTGAGTTCCATCACTGCGATCGGACTCAATCGTCACAAATCCGGATAATGCTTTTGTGCCGGGCAATGAGTAAAACGAGTATTTCCCGGTAATGTCATAAGATTCTATCTTTCTGGTTCCGGAATATTTCCCGTCTGCACCAAGAGTCGCATATATTCCTTCGGCATCGTCGAAAGTTATATCGATTTTACGAATGAATCTCCACATATAATCGGACGATACATTCAAATCGACATCCACTCTCCCTACAGAACGCTCCAAGACCACTGTATGCGACACCGAAGCCTGATCTCTGCCGATATGCAATTCTATTTTCTTATAAAAGTAAACCGCATCTAACGGCGCATTTTCCGCATGATTTATCAACCAGTCATCGGACAGTTTTTCGGGTTCTTTAACAGCCTCATCTTCTTCCTCGCTCGTAGTAGCCAGAAAAACGACTGTATAATCCCCCATACTCAATCCTTCGATAGTCAATTTTGAGAAGTTTTCTTCCAGCTTCTGATATAAGGGCTTAATAATCTCTCCACGTTCATTGGCAATAGCATACCACATACGAGTGATCTGCTCCGGTTTGCTTCCGCGTGTCTGCACCACGGACGCATCATCTTGCTGCAACCCAAACAAAAACGACACTTGTCCGGAATGGGAAGGAACAATGCCGGTCTCCTGTTCAAAATCACCCGAACAGTTGGCAAGCAATAATGCGCCCAGTAATATCATTATGATTCTTAGCATCTTCATAAACAGCCTCCTCTATTTCTTTACACAACGTACGGATGCAAATGCTTCCATCTGTAACCGCTGTTTCTTAATAACGGTTGACTCGGCTCCTTCGAACGGCAACCAGTAAGCCCATGCATAACCGCCCGGAAGACCGTTACGTTCGTTTGTCCACAACACAGCTCTTTTCCCGAAAGCCGGATTATTGGATGACGACTTATCTCCCTTCGAGCCAGCCAAAGGAATAATAAGGCTGCGACCGGTGTCTTCCGAAGTAAACTTCACATAATGCTGTGTTCCCGTCACACCACTGGACGGAGTTATCAGTGTTCCTTCTCCAATGTGAAGTGTAGCGGCAATTGTTTCTCCATTTCCTGCCTTATATCTACCCGGAATCTCTTGGTCTGCAGGAAGCAGAGACTGCCATTCGTTACCAGCCGGTATCCGGTATCCTTCAGGGCAAGGCATATGTGTATCATTCACCCAAGGTGCATCAGCTGTCTGGTTACCTAAATTGTTGGAAGGATTATACCCCTGCCAAGGCACGTACATATATAAACGTCCAAATTGGAACAGACCACCCACCATGTTAATCCAACTTTTATGATACATATCTTCGACCGTAGCCCCGTCCAACGGATAAATCTGATCTTCCAGATCGTGGCTACGCGCATTAAATGCCATCCATACATTTCCTGCGATTTCCACAGTTTCAATCTGTTTGTCACTCGGAGCCACACGTATCTCCACGTAATCATATGTTCCACTCAACAAGGCATTTTTCAAATGCACCAAAACCGTATAGCCCAGGCGACCGCTGCCTTGCGCTGCAACCGATACATTAAATGACGACACGATACCTTCCGCCTCTTCCGACACGGACATATTGCCTACACTTGTTCCGCTACCGGCACCTTCTGTAGAAGAAATATCGATACGAGTGTCTGTAACGAACGCCAGCGTCATGTCATCAGCACCTGTAGCAGGCACTTCCAGTATATTATTCTCATAGTCTACCTTCACCCCTTCCGGAATCCTGGATTTCGACGCATTAAGCAAAAGACGTTGGTTCGTATCAGGCTTTCCGACAATAGTTTCCCCTTCTTCCCACGGTTTGATCTCAAAAACGCCTGTCACTTCAGCTCCCACATTGAGCACTGCCAATTCATATACTTTATTGCGTTCGACAACTGGTAATTCGACTTTTAACCTGATAGGGACTTCACCATAGGTTCCACGCAAGATGATATTGACAGGACGTGTGCTTTCGAACAGACGGAATACCCCCTCTTGCTTGCCATCGAATGCAGAAGAGAACTCCTTCCGATAGCTCACCGTTTTATCCGACGCCCGGACATTTTCGAGGAATGGTAAAGTCTCGGCAGGAGCATTCTCTACGATGACTTCCTTTATCTGCGTTTTGCTGTCGGCTGTTGTGTTCAAATCAATGCGCGCCACACCGCGTTTCATAATTACATTGACCTCCGCATTGCTGCGTGTCACTACTCCGCTCTCCAATTCGACTACAGCCGCCATGAAATCCGGCGCAGAATTATCATGCAATCCTTCACCGATAATCGTATTACGAAATTCTTCTTCACTTTTAGCTTTCTCTCCGGCAGGAATCTCCAGTCCGGTCAGAAAATAAAGTCGAGATCCGCTGACCGCAGAAATCTCCGACTGTCCGCCTTGCCCGGGAGTCAGCTGTTCCTCTTTATATAAATTCCCGTCACTAAACTGGAAAACCGATACATCTTTGAGCTCTTCAGAAGATTCTTCTCCTGCTACCGTAATTCCTTTTAATACCACTGAATAAGTTTGTTGATGGCCTTTTCCCCCGGTTGGTTCATCGTTCGAGCAGGCGCCTGAAAGTAATGTTCCTATTATAATAGGAACGATGGTTTTTCTGCAAGAATAATTCATGTTTTTTTGATTAAAATAATACTGAATATTGGAAACTTTATAAATGCATTTTCCAAAAGCGGCGGCAAAAATACTACTTTTTTCAATACAGCAAGTCATCTGCATAAAATTTTAATAAATATGTTGAATAAAAGAAATCTTTAACGTCAGACTAACTAAATACAAAATAAAAAGTTATTTTTGCAAACGTTTTTTAATTTTATCTCATTCTAATATTATGTACAAGATTTTTCACGGCTTCCACCTAGTAGAAGCTTATCAGGACTTAAAGAAAGCTAAACGGTTAGCAAAGAATCAGACAGTGGCCCGATGTATAAAGTTAACCATAGCTATTACCCTCTCTCTTATTTTATGGTTCCTTCCCATTGATACTTTTGGAATAGAAGGGTTGACCGTTATAGAACAAAGACTTATTTCCATTTTCATTTTCGCCACACTCATGTGGGTGTTCGAAGCTGTCCCGGCATGGACCACTTCCGTTCTTATTGTTGTACTATTATTACTTACCGTTTCCGACAGTAGTTTATGGTTCTTAACCCAAAATACTCCTGCGGAGGAATTGGGACAGACAGTCAAATATAAGTCTATCCTGCATTGCTTTGCCGATCCTATCATCATGCTGTTTATAGGTGGATTTATTCTTGCCATCGCAGCAACCAAAAGTGGACTGGATGTATTGTTGGCACGAGTTATGCTGAGACCTTTCGGAACACAATCACGATATGTGCTATTGGGATTCATCCTCGTTACAGCTGTCTTTTCCATGTTTCTTAGTAATACGGCTACGGCGGCCATGATGCTTACCTTCCTTACTCCCGTATTAAAAGCACTCCCGGCAGATGGAAAAGGGAAAATCGGATTGGCTATGGCCATTCCCGTTGCTGCCAATGTAGGTGGTATGGGAACTCCTATCGGTACACCACCTAACGCCATTGCTTTAAAGTATTTGAATGATCCGGAAGGATTAAATCTGAATATCGGTTTTGGAGAATGGATGAGCTTTATGTTGCCTTACACTATTATTGTACTGTTTATAGCCTGGTTTATCCTCTTACGACTGTTTCCATTCAAACAAAAGAGCATCGAACTGCAAATTGAAGGTGAAGCAAAGAAAGACTGGCGCTCCATTGTGGTTTATATCACCTTTGCTATAACGGTTCTATTGTGGATGTTCGACAAATTTACAGGAGTAAACTCCAATGTAGTGGCAATGATTCCGGTAGCTGTTTTTTGTATAACAGGCGTTATTACCAAACGTGACCTGGAAGAGATCAGCTGGAGTGTACTCTGGATGGTAGCCGGCGGCTTCGCATTGGGCGTAGCCTTGCAAGAGACCGGACTGGCAAAGCATATGATCGAAGCCATCCCATTCAGCACATGGCCCCCTGTACTGATGATTGTCGGTTCCGGACTGATTTGCTATGCTATGGCCAACTTTATTTCACACACAGCCACTGCAGCATTACTCGTCCCTATTCTCGCCATTGCCGGAATCAGCATGCGTGAAAACCTGTCATCGTTGGGAGGTGTAGAGACTTTATTAATTGGAGTCGCCATCGGATCATCGCTGGCAATGATATTACCAATTAGTACACCACCTAATGCCCTGGCACATGCCACAGGAATGATTCAGCAAAAAGATATGGAAAAGGTAGGTATCATTATGGGAATTATAGGACTTATCTTGGGATATACAATGCTGATCATACTCGGCTCCAACAAGTTATTATAAATAATCTATTAAAAAAAGAAGATGTCAAAAGCAGGATGATACATTTATCTTGCTTTTGACATCTTCTTCTTTTTCGAATTTAGCGTCCTATAATCCTCTCCAAAAGTTTATAAGAAACAACAATGGTATAAAACGATATCTCGTCTACTCTATTCCTGATCCGAATTCACAAACTTACTTGGACTGACATTATAATACTTCTTAAATACCTCCCTGAAATACTTCGCATCCGAAAACCCGACAATTTCAGCAATCTCCGTTATTGTATATTCTTTCTGCTTTAATAATTGTGCTGCACGTTGCAAACGGATCATCCGGATGTAGTCAGCCGGAGCATAACCGGTCAGCGCTTTCAGTTTATTATAGAAACTTGTTCGACTCATATGATGCTGATTACTGAGTACATCTACCCCAAAGTCCAAATCTCCCATATTCTTCTCTATACATTCCTTGACTGAAGCTATGAATTTCCAGTCCAAAGTATTAGTACAATTGACAGGTAAATGCTTTTCTTTATTTTCGATACTATTATAGACCTGACGGAGCAATTCACGATTTGCCAATATGTTTTTAATAGTCACCTTTAGTATACCCACACTGAATGGCTTGGTTATATAGGCATCTGCTCCGATTTCCAGTCCTCCGAGTATATTTTTCTCATCCCCTAACGCAGTCAGCAATATGACTGGAATGTGAGACATTTCCACACTCGTTTTGATAGCTGAGCACAGTTCGTCTCCACTCATCTCAGGCATCATTATATCGGATATAACAAGATCTGGATTAAACTCCTTTATAATGACAAGCGCATCTTTGCCATTGGAACAGGACTGGATATTATACCCTGCCATAAGCATATCCACAAGATAATTACGCAAATCATCATTATCTTCCACTACCAGAATACGCTGTAAAGAGGTTTTTATCTGAGGTGCCTCCAAGACCGGCAAGTCAGAAGTTCCCCCCAGTACAACAGCATCCATACGTTCATTCGGCGTTTTTGGAGAGATAAACTTTGCTTTATGCAAATGGGTATTTCCCTTCGGGAAAGTAATTTGCACGCATGTTCCCTGATGTTCAACACTTTGAATATGGATCTTTCCTTTATGCAACTTAACCAGTTTATATACCAGCATCAATCCAATCCCACTTCCGGTCACTTTCAAATTGACTACATTACTACCCCGGAAACAATTTCTGAATAATTTCTTCTGTTCAGATGAAGGAATACCAATTCCTGTATCCTTTACCTCAATACTCCAAGTATTCCCTTCCTCGCAAGCACAAATACACACGCTACCATTCTCTGGCGTGTACTTCAACGCATTTGACAAAATATTCTTCAAGATAGACCCCATTTTGTCACTATCAAACCACACATTCAAATAATCAAAATTACTCTCATAAACAAATCTGACACGCTTCATCTCAGCATATTTGCGGAAAGTAGCACAAACATCATTCATATAAGAATTCAATTCATACTCAGAAACATAAAGAGTAGACGAATATACGTCGATCCGTTCAAAGTTTATCAAGTTGGTTGTCAGCTGAAGCAATGTATTCACATTCTTTAGGGCCATATTCATATGGGGTAATGCCTTCTCTGCCACCATATGGTTTTCAACAACTTCTTCCAGCGGTGCTTTTATCAATGTCAGCGGCGTACGTATATCATGAGCAGTATTAATAAAAAAACGTGTCTTCTCATCAGAAATCTTCTTTTGTTTATGCAACATGATAACACGGAATATGATAATCATAATCAAGACCACCAGAATTGCATACCCCACCATTGCCCACATACTGGCCCACACCGGAGGGGTAATAATGATCTGAATACTCCTTGTTTCATAAGTTTTATACTTCTCCTCATTAGATACAGTACGAATTTGTAACGTATAACTGCCAGGAGGCAGATTTCTAACAACAATCCGATTATCTTGACTCGGACGGGTCCACTCTTTATGATAACCGTCGATTTTCCATGAATAAAGAATATTAGAAGGATAATCATAATTTATGGAAGCCACATCAAGCGAAAAAGTATTTTGACCGTAGGCCAATTCCAGACAATCAGTCTCGTTAATATCCTTCTTCAAGGGAGATCCGTCATCACCAGGATAGACAGGATGATAAGCTATCATAAAATCCCGTAATAACAAACGCGAATAATATGGCTCAGGTATTTCTATGTCTGTCGGAAACTTAACAGCACCATCATTGCCACCAAAGACAAGCGTACTGTTACTGTAAGTTGTGGCAGAACCGGCATTAAAATTTACGCTCATCAGTCCCTGCTCCCGTGTCCAGTTACGGAAAAAATGATCTTTAGGTGAATAAATCGTAATACCATTTTCCGTACCCATCAGGAGATTTTCATCCTGACGCGGAATAATCGTATAAATATTATCAGAAATCAGTGCACAATTATCAGTTCGGTACTGATGAATAAACTTCTTTTTATTGATATCATAAACAAGAAGACCTGCTCCACGAGTACCAATATACAGGATACCATCTTCTCTCTGGTATAATGCACATATATAAGGAGATTCAACAGGCAAGTCAATATACCGGTAAACACCGGATTGCTTGTCAAGCTGATAGAGTCCCATTCTTGTACCAATCCACATTTGACGGGCATTTTTCTCCAGAATGGTGGTGATGGAACTTACTCCCGGATACAAACGAACATTTTTAGTCTCAAGATTAATGCGTTTCAAATGATAATATCCACCGGACCATACATCACCGCTCGAATCCTTTTTAATGTCATAAATATATTGGTCAGGACGTATTCCTGCAATGGCCGCAGGCGAAAGATAGCTTATTTTAAACCCTTTCTTCTTTTCTATCTTATAAATTCCAGACGTAAAACCACCAGCCCATATCACACCAGGAGAGACTTCACACAACGCCAAGAAGATATGATTCTCATCATCCGGCACCGGATCAAAAGAACTAAAAAAAGAACGCCATTCTCTTGTATCGGTCTGATAAAAACTAATTCCATTACTAGTTGCAAACCAAAGGTCACCGTCACTATCTTCTATCACATCATGCACCTGATCATTCACTAACGACCGGTTATTGCCAAGAGAATGCTTTATCAAATCATATCTTCCATAACGATTGTTACGAATGGTAATACCAGTAGGATAATTGGCAAGCCAAATACGCTCCTCCTCATCCACATAGATATCATTGATATTGTTTCCGTTCATTCCATTATAACTGCTATAGTCAGCCGTTATATAAGGTTCACTCTTACAAGTATTTACATTCAGCTTATATACTCCTTTTCCACCCGTAGCTATCAACAACTCATCAGCGTTCAGAGCAACAATCTGATTAACTTCCACATTGTTTGGTGCATAACAAGGAGTGATTTTTTGGGGTTTACCAATATCATATATAAGTATCCCTTCTTTATAACTACCCACAAATAATTGCTTTGACACAGTATGGTAATACAGTTCGTGAACAGGTGTAACGATGCTTTTTACTACTTCATCAGGAATTTGTTTCAGTTCTCCCTTTTCTATCCCGACACAAAACAAACCGCTTCCCGTACCGATAAAAAAATGACCGCCATCAGCCTGCTCAATAGTAGATATTGCACCATCGACAGGCTTTGGCATATGTTGTGTTGTTCCAGTACGAATATTATACCAGGTAATTGTATCTTTGTAACATAGCCAAATATGATCATTCTTGTCCAGATAACCATAATCAAGAAATGCTTGAAACTTATTTCGGATCAATTCAGGGTGTACATAAGCCAATTCAAATTTATCATGTTGTGAATCATACCTGAAAATACGTCCTTTCTGCCCGATTACCCATAATACATCTTCCTGATCCATATAAAGCCAGTTCAAAGCTATCCGTGAGTCCAGCTTCATACTGTCATCCGAGAAAGTATAATGCTTGATGTGTTTACCGTCATAACGATCTACCCCCTCCTGAGTCAAAAACCACATATATCCGCGTCGGTCTTTTTGAATATGGTAGATTTTCTGGTTGTTCAAACCGTCTTCCAACCCTATGTACTTATAAATCTGCCCCTTGCTCACAGCACTACTAATGAGAAGAACTATAAACACTAAAAGTTTTCTATTTTTTACAATTATCTTCATTCCTTTCACAAAACACTCAAAAATATATTTGCAAAAATATGAAAATATTATTTAAACAGCAACTGAATAAATTAATAATTATATGTTAAAAACAGAAACTTAAAAAACACAACTATCTCATCTATCGGAAATACCGCATAATACCCCAAATACTCCCCAATAAAAACATCGGAAATAGATAAGTGTTCTTTCAAAATTATATTAGTCATTTTTTGTACGATTTTCCAGCATCAGATCATAAATATACACGAACAGGGATCATCTTATTATTAGGACAATTTCAATCATATATTTATTCCTTCGATTATGCATTTAAAATCCATAAGCCTCTTTTCAATTTTCCATAAAATAAAAAATGATGTTAATTCCATTTTGAAACTTCGAACTATTTTTTTTAATCCCGTGTTTTTTTCATACAGTAGGAGCTTAAGTACATTTCGGATGATATAACAAAAGTAATATAATAAATCGGGGAAGTGTAATAGAGGAAACCTACATATTTTTCTAAAAAAATGAGTTTTAAATATTGTTTCATCAATAAAATCTACAGCCATGAAAAGTATAAGTTCAAATTTATGGATCAGATTAATAGTCAGCTCTATCATAGGAACAATAATTTATTGTTTATCAAGTATGAGACAGCAAACAAGCTGACTGTAAAGAAGAATATTCTAGCGATATGAATAAATATTTTTCCATTCAACAAGCAAAATATTTTTCCTTTATAAAATACTAATTATATATCTATATATTTACATATAAACCCACTAATAAGTATGTGACTTTAAGAACTTAACTTACATACAGTTTCTTACTTATTACCAAACTCTATTTTTAACTATCTAAAACCAACTTAATTATGGAAAATAGAACTTCTGATTTATGGCTCGGTCTTGGTATAGGATCGGTCATTGGCGCCCTCGTTTATCGTTTTTCACGAACTTCTAAAGCCAAAAAACTAAAGAAAAAAGTATGTGATGCCTTTCATAAAATAAGTGGGCAAGCCGAAGAAATGTTAGATACTGCAAAGGAAAAAGTATTGGATACAGGTGCTGCCGTAGCCGATAAAGTTGCAGACAAAACTTTCGACCTAGCTGAAAAGGCAGATGACCTTAAAGGCAAAATGCATACAATAGCTGCTGATGCAAAAAAATGAAACAGATTCTAGTAAACCAATTAAGAACACTAGAGTGTTTCTGAATAAACCTAAATTATTAACTAAAACTTTTGAATTATGAACAAGAAAACTGAAAAGAAACAGGAAGAGGCAAAGGGCACTAAAAAGACCGCCCAAGCTAAAGAGTGCAAGTCTTCGACTTCAAGCAAAAAAACTGAAAAGAAATAGGCATTCAGAATCGTTAAGTTTGTGTCATTCTTCAGGCAGACAGGAATCTGCCTGAAGAATCCACCAATTTATTCTCAAAGTGACTTTACAATTTTAATTTAAAAGAATATGAAAAAATTATTATTTGCAATTTTTGTAGTTACAACTATAATATCCTTCACGTCCTGTCGTAATAAAAAAGAACAGGATAAAGCGAAACAACAAGTTGAAAAAGTGAAAGAAAACGTCAATGATGCAGTGGACAAAGTATCCGATAAAATCGAAGATGGTGCTGATGCCGTAAAAGATGCGTGGAAAGACACCAAAAAAGACGTTCAAAACAGCGCAGAGAAAACCAAGAAAGAAATCAAGGAAGGATATAACGAAGTGAAAAAAGATGTAAGTAAAAAACTTGACTGATTCTTAATCGTATATCATTCTATAAATAGTAACTTCTTACATATTAATAAGCTATGGTTGGATTTGTAATATGGATTGTTGGATTAGTACTGACTATCAAAGCCGCACTGGAAATATGGCGTATCCATGCACCAATAGAAAGACGGCTGATAGCTATTATCTTAATCGTTCTTACCAGCTGGATAGGATTGCTGTTCTATTATTTCTACGGCAAGGCACGAATGCCGCAATGGCTGGGTACTGGAGTTCAAAAATATTAGCTACATCAGAAAGCAATATTTATATGAATATAATTCTAAACATGGGAGAGTACAGCAAAAGTCAATAGCAACTCTCCCAAAATTTCCCTCCTTCAAGAAGGAGATTTGAGTTACTATTGACTTTTACTCTCTGCAAATTACCAATATTTTCAATTCTCTCATAACCGAAAATCCTACCGCGTTCATCATCTATACCTTGCAACTTCTTGCAGATAATCTGTGCTCCAATCATACTAAAGGTTATGCCGTTGCCACCATATCCCAAATCAAAAAACATCCTGTCCTTATCTGGACAATTACCGATAAAGGGTAGCCCATCTTTTGTTGTACTAAAAGTGCCACACCACGCCATTTCTGTTTTAAAAGGAATACTTGGAAATAATCTCCTAAATTTCTTTTCTAATACAAGAGTTTTCTTTCTGAGTAACGCATCACGGCGCTCCGGATCACTGAACTTTTCATCTTCACCACCGACAATGATACGATTTCCCCTTGTAGTCCGTATATACAAATATGGCTCAGCTGTTTCCCAAATTAAACACTGTTCAGGCCACAAATCTTTAGAATCTACCGGATGCGACACAAGTGCATAAGTTGAAGTCAAATCCATAATTTCCCGAGATAAAAACTTCCCTGCTTCAAATCCGGCTGCGATGATCACATATTTACACTCTATTTTATGCCCTCTATCTGTTTCTATAATATATCCTTCAGGCATTTCAACACATTCTGTTACACCGGTATGAGTAAAAATTTCCAGTCCATCTTTTTTCATATGGTAGAGCAAAAGACCAGTAGTCGCTTTGTAAGCATCCATCTGCGCCGATACTCGGTTTAACAGTGCATTGCCTGGAACCTCTATATTATACAGTTTTTTTATCTCCTCTTTTCCCAGCAAACGAACCGGCAAATTGTGCTTCTTTCGTATCACATATTCTTTTTCAATTAATTCTATATCCTTTGGAATACTAGCATAAAAAAGACTTGGTCGTTTTTCAAAATCAGCATCTACTCCTGTTTCCTTTAATACCTTTTCAATATCAGCAATTGATGCCAAAGATGCGCGATATGCAGAAACAGCATTATCCTCTCCAATAATTTCTGCCATTTCACAAAGAGGAACATCAATTTCATATTGCAGTAAAGCGGTACTTGCAATGGAACTTCCAGTTGCAATGCTTCGTTTGTCAACCATGCAACATCTTAAACCGGCACTACAAAGCTCGTGTACCATCAAAGCACCCGTTATACCAGACCCCACAACTACAATATCTGTTGAAAAATCATCCTCCAAGGGATGAAAGTAATCTAACAATGAATTTTTAACAACCCAATAGGGCAATCCTGAATGTAAGTCCATAATATATTGAATTATGTAAACTCCCTTGCATCCTCCTCCACACTTACAGCAGGGAGAAAAACGTAAAAACATGGAAAACACAAAAACATTCCCAAAAGAGTTTACTCCCGATTTATAATAAGATACTATTCACCCTGTTCAATTGCGCAATATCTTTTACATTGTATCAAAACGTTCTCAAAATAAACAACATCACACAAAAAAAGATAGTTCGAAGGAAAAGACTGGATTTAACATCTATTTAATGCATAAGAAATATTGTAAAACAACCAGCATATATGAAGGTATTCACCAAACAAAATATCAACATACTATCTAAATAATATATCAAGGTATGAAATTAAATCTCAGTAGATCTATCACATACTTTTTTAACATTAAAAATAAATTCAATGACAATAATTATCAAATATATTCGGTGAGGTTGTAATTGCCCCTTTATCAGCAGGGCATATGGCGGTAGAAACACACAAAAAGCTCCGTAAATCAATGATTTACAGAGCCTTTAATCAGGAATACTCGTACTCGAAGCGGGACTTGAACCCGCACAGCCGCAATGGCCAAAGGATTTTAAGTCCTTCGTGTCTACCATTCCACCATTCGAGCATCCTTTCAAAGAGAGCGGAAAACGAGACTCGAACTCGCGACCCTAACCTTGGCAAGGTTATGCTCTACCAACTGAGCTATTTCCGCATTTTTTCAACGGGTGCAAAGATAATGAGTTTCCTTGTTTCTGCCAAACTTTCGATCAAAAAAGTTTGGCAGAAAATATTTTATCGCCCTAATAATGCTTTCTCAGCCTGCTCCATTCCACAGAAATTGAAGCCATCGACCACTTGTTGCATTAATGCGGAGATTTCATCATTACAAAGATTACCGATACTTCCTTCGTGTGTATGATGCACCTGTTTGTCATGAGTAAATTTTCCGGCTTCTATATCAAGACCGACTTTCTTATACGCATCACGGAAAGGCATACCTTCACGAGCCAGTCGATTCACTTCCTCGACACTGAAAATAAACAGATATTTATCATCATCAAGGATATGTTCATTCACCTTAATCTCATTCATGATATAAGTCGTCATCTGCAAGCAGTCCTTCAGTTCCTGAAAAGCGGGAAGGAAAACCTCTTTAATAATCTGTAAGTCACGGAAGTAACCGGATGGCAGATTGTTTGCTATCATCATTATCTGCTGAGGAAGAGACTGCAGTTTATTACATTTAGCACGTGTCAGTTCGAACACATCCGGATTCTTCTTATGAGGCATGATGCTCGAACCGGTAGTACAATCATCCGGCAGCTTCACGAAACCGAAGTTCTGACTATTGAACATACAAGCATCAAAAGCCAGCTTGGAGATCGTTCCGGCAATGGTAGCCAATGCAAAAGCAACATTACGCTCCAACTTGCCACGTCCCATCTGTGCATAAACGACATTATAATTCAGCGAATCAAAACCTAACAAATCGGTTGTCATCGTCCGGTTCAACGGGAAAGAGGAGCCATATCCTGCTGCAGAGCCCAAAGGATTGCGATTGCACATCCTGAAAGCCGCTTGTAGGAACTGCATATCATCCACCAGGCTTTCGGCATAAGCACCGAACCACAATCCAAAGGATGAAGGCATCGCAATCTGCAAATGGGTATATCCCGGCATCAGGACATTTTTATATCGCTCACTCTGAAGAATCAACACATGAAAGAGTTGTTCCACCGCTTCCGCGATCTCGCGAATCTGTGTACGGGTAAAGAGTTTGAGGTCCAGCAAAACCTGATCATTCCGTGAACGACCACTGTGAATCTTCTTACCGACATCTCCCAAACGGCGGGTCAGCATCAATTCTACCTGCGAATGCACATCCTCTACTCCTTCTTCTATTATAAACTCACCTCTTTCGACCGAAGCATAAATAGTCTTCAACTCAGCCAACAACTGTTCCAGTTCTTCCTTGGTCAACAGACCGATACTTTCGAGCATCGTAATATGAGCCATAGAACCGAGTACATCATGTTTAGCCAGATAAAGATCCATCTCACGATCACGTCCCACCGTAAAACGTTCGATGTCTTTATTTACCTGCACGGATTTTTCCCAAAGTTTCTGCGCCATAATATTTAAGTATTAGGTAATAAGTAGTAAGTAATAATCGTAGTTACGTTGATACTCCGCGGGTATTACCTATTATTTATTACTTATTACCTGTTTAATAGTTAATCATCGACAGCATCTCAACCATCTTCTCCAGACCATCCTGAAGAGGTTTCTGTACCATCGCTTTCATAAACGGATTGATATCCATACTGATAGTCACTTTCAACTTGCACTCTTCCTCTGCTGTTGAAACTAGCTGAATCCACATATTAAAAGGTAGCGGAGAGTTGGTAGTTGCCAGTTTAATACATTTGCAAGGTTCACGCTCAACAATCTGCAAGGTCAGCTGGCCGATAGGCGAAACGCTAAAGCTCAGTGTATCCGAATCAAAACTCAAGTCCTGTATTTTATCTTCCGGTAAACGGTCTTTTACCGATTCCAGATTGCTCAAGTCCGATAGCTTGGCATACACACGTTCCTGACTGTAAGGTATTACCTTTACACTACTTTCAAAATTAGCCATAATTCTTTATTCGTATAAAATCAAAGAAAGAACTATCCGAACAGATATTGTCCGAATGGTTCTTTCTTACTAAAATTTCCGATCAAATAATACAATATTATTTCCCTGCATCCCAATGAGCCGGGTCTTTACGCCAATCGTTCAATGTCGCAATATCTTCTTCTTCGATATAACCGGTACGAAGTGCTACATCAAGCACTGCTTCGTAATTGGTCAACGTCACCAAAGGTACTTTGGCATTCTTGAATGCTTCCTCAGCAACGGGAAAACCATACGTATAAGCAGCTACCATACCGATCACTTCACAACCATCGCGACGAATTGCTTCCACAGCCTTCAAACTACTACCACCTGTAGAAATCAAATCTTCAACCACTACGACTTTCATACCCGGACGAAGTTCTCCTTCAATCAGGTTTTCCAATCCGTGGTCTTTCGGGGTAGAACGAACATACACGAACGGCAGATTCAACGCGTCAGCCACTAATGCTCCCTGCGGGATAGCACCTGTAGCCACACCTGCAATCGCATCCACCTGTCCGAATCGTTCCAATATCAGACGTGTAATTTCAATCTTCACAAAATTACGAAGAGAAGGATAGGACAGAGTTTTACGGTTGTCACAGTAAAAGGGGGATTTCCATCCAGAAGCCCATGTAAAAGGGTTAGCGGGTTGAAGTTTAATAGCCTTAATCTTCAAAAGTTTCTCCGCAAATAGTCTCTCTAAGTTTTTCATAACTAAACTAACTATTAATTATTTGCCGCAAAAGTACAGAAATTGAACGAGAATAGAAAGAAGAATCCGTTTATTTTTTAACTGAATTGTTCCTCTTCCTCCGGAATTTCGATACAACGGCGTATATCTTTGAGTTCAAAACCACGGCTCACCGCAAATCGCATCAGTTTTCCGTTCAGTTCATAATCATCTTTCGCATGAATGCTTTTCCGTTTGGAAGCCAGCAAGTCACGCAGGATGGAGAGATATTCCTCTTCATCAATTTCGTTCAGATGACGCCATGCCACATCGGAAGGAATCTTCTTCATGTAGAGTCCCTGTGCGATTTTCATCTTACCCCATTTGGCAAAACGAAACTTATCGTTCACAAAAGCACGGCAATAGCGCTCGTCATCAATATACTTTTCGGTTTCCAGCCGTTCAAGGATACGCGCTATGGTCTCATAGGCTATTCCCCAACGCTGTAATTTCTCATTTACTTCTGCCCGGCAATGTTCTGCAGCGGAGCAATAAGAGGCAACACGATTCAACGCCTCTTCATCTGTTAATTGTGCACTCATCGGTTAGCTGTAAGTATTCTATCTTTTCCAAATATGTCTTTTATAACACGAACGTCCCGATATTGGTTCATTTCTATCATGCGTATCATGTCTTGTCCGTATGCCTGATTGATTTCAAAATAGAGTTTGCCGCCCGGACGGAGTAGTTTTCGTCCCAGTTCCGCAATCTGGCGATAGAAACGCAGAGGGTCTTCATCGGGAACAAACAGGGCAAGTCCCGGCTCCCAGTCAAGTACATTGGCCTCCATCTCTGTTTTTTCAGTTTCCGTCACGTAGGGCGGATTACTGACAATTATATCGTAAGATGTCCCTTGCATTCCGTCAGCAGAAAAAACATCCTGTCGACGGAAGGTGACCTGAGCATCCAGCTCTTCATTATTTTTACGGGCAATAGCCAACGCTTCTTCCGAAATGTCCCAGGCATCCACTTTCGCATCCGGCAGATTTTTATCCAAAGAGATGGCGATACATCCGCTTCCCGTACCTATATCTAATAGGCGACGTGCATCCGGATTCTCCTTCACAATCAGGGCCACCAGTTCGGCCGTCTCCGGACGAGGGATCAGCACGCCGGGAGCTACCCGGAAGTTCCTTCCACAGAACTCAGCATATCCCCGTATGTACTGTATTGGCTCATTTTTCTGCAAACGGAATATAATGTTTTCTAATTCACGCTGTTTGCATGCAGATAAAATTATATCTTTGCCCATGTAAATATCAAGCGCATCCACCCCCAACATGTCGCAACAGATCAACATCGAAAGAGCTTTGACCTCTTCCGGCGGATAAATATCCTGTAGTGACTGACGGATGTAAGTAGTGATGCGGTTCATATTTTACGATTTCGGAGTGCAAAAGTAAGAATAATATAGCGAAGAGCACCAAAATGGAAGAAGAAAAATACATGAGACGTTGCATTGAGCTGGCAAAAAACGGACTGTGCAATGTTGCTCCGAACCCGATGGTAGGAGCCGTTATCGTATGTGACGGACGTATTATCGGCGAAGGATATCACATCCGCTGCGGAGAGGCGCATGCCGAAGTAAACGCGATTCGTTCCGTCAAAGACAAGTCTTTATTAAGCCGTTCCACCATTTATGTCAGCCTGGAACCTTGCTCACACTACGGAAAGACGCCTCCTTGTGCCGACTTGATTATCGAGAAGCAGATTCCCCGTATTGTAATTGGCTGTCAAGACCCGTTCTCACAGGTCGCCGGACGAGGAATTCAGAAGTTGCGGGACGCCGGAAGAGAAGTGACAGTAGGCGTACTGGAGAAAGAATGCAGGTATCTGATCCGGCGCTTCATTACTTTCAATACGCTGCACCGCCCCTTTATCACACTAAAATGGGCAGAATCGGCTGATCATTTCATTGATGTAGAACGAACAGACGGCAATCCCGTAGTACTGTCCTCCCCTCTTACTTCCATGCTTGTACATAAAAAGAGAGCGGAAACTGATGCAATCATGGTAGGCAGGCGGACAGCATTGTTGGACAATCCGTCGCTGACAGTCCGCAACTGGTACGGCCGGAATCCGGTACGCATCGTTTTGGACCGTGCATTGTCTCTTCCCCACAGCCTGCGTCTGTTTGACGGAGAAGTACCCACCATCGTATTTACAGCAGAAAAACATCCGGACAAGAAGAACGTCACATACCGCACGATTGAATTCACACAGGATATTCTGCCACAGATCATGAAAGTGCTATATCAACAAAAAATACAGTCCTTACTGGTAGAGGGAGGAAGTCAGCTGCTCCAATCATTTATTGATGCCGAACTATGGGATGAAGTATATATTGAGAAATGTCCGTGCAAGCTGAATTCCGGTGTTAAAGCACCTGAAATAAGCGATAATTTTAGTTATTCGACTGAAAAACACTTCGACAGACAGATTTGGCATTATGTTTTCGAGAAATAGCTAAAATAGTTCTATTCAAGGGGTTCTACGTCGATAAAAACAGCGTTATTATCTATAATTTTATATAAAACTTCCCCTTAATGTTCTATATCGGAAAAAATGTTCCTATTTTTGCAACTTGTAAATAAACACAATCTTTCAAATGAGAATAAAGTTTTTATCAATCATTGCGAGTTTTTTCATGGTGTCATTCGTTATTACGTCTTGCCTTGACAATGATAACGAAGTCAATTATAGTCCGGATGCGACTATACGCGCATTTGAACTTGACACTATAGGTTATGGGGTAAACTATAAATTCACAATTGACCAAGTTAGTCGTTTAATATATAATGTGGATTCACTGCCTGTCAATGCTGACACGATCATTAATAGTATTCTGATCAAGACGCTGACAACAGCATCCGGTATCGTGACGATGAAAGATCAGAACGATCAGGATTCAATCGTTAATATTAACGACTCTATTGACCTGACTAAGTATGTAAATGCAACCGAGAAAAACAACTTTCTGGTACTGAAGGTATGGGCACCGAATATGGAGGTTCAGAATGAGTATAAAGTTAATATACGGATGCATACGATGGTTCCCGATTCACTCAGTTGGGGAGATAAACCTATAGCTGAGAATCCAGCAGGAATTACTGCACAAAAACAGAAGCTTGTGACGCTAGGGGACAACATTTTACTGTTTACCCAAAATAGTGATAAAGTATATAGTACGACGATACCGGCAGGCTCTCCTAGTGATCGTTTGAACTATGGTCAAAGTTGGGATTCAAAGAATGCCGACCTTCCTGAAGGTGCTGACGTTACATCTATTATCCGCTTTGCAGACAAGTTGTATTTACTCACAGAAAATAAGAAAATATATAATTCCAATGACGGCTTGACTTGGACAGAAGATAATGTCCTCACTCCAGATGGAGCGACAGTTACTAATTTGATCACCAGTTTCTCTAATAGTGATGGCAGTAATCATAAAAACGTTAACGGTATAGCCAGCGTAATCGAGAAAGATAACAAGAAATACTTTAGCTTTGCAGAACAGAAGGAGACTGGTTGGAATATAACGACAAGCACAGAAGTAGTTCCTGCTGAGTTCCCGACAAACAATCTGTCAGCCGATGTATATGCAACTGAAAGCGGAACATTGAATGCAATCGTTGTGGGTAATACTCAAGGATTAGATTCAAAAAAAGACACAGCTACAGTCGTTTGGGCTTCAGAAGATGGCAAAGCCTGGATTCCAATGGAGATTCCATCAAATAACAACTGTCCGAAATTAGTAGACCCGTCTATTATACATTATAACGACGCATTTTACATTTGTGGAAAAGAAACTAAAGATGATGCTAAGGGATTCCAGAAATTCTATACCTCCCCGACATTACTTGTATGGAAAGGGGTAGACAGAATGTTCATGCTTCCCGGAATTCTTCCTCCGGTGAAACTTGAAGGAGGAGTAATACAATATCCTTATTCCGAGTTCAGCTTCAAGGGAAAAGAAGCAAACTACACGATGGTAGTTGACAGAAACCATTATATATGGATGGTAGGTGGTCAAGGTATTGACAAAATCTGGCGTGGTAGAGTTAATAAACTCGGATTTCTAATACAGTAATAAGAAGTAGTTAAATACGAACCTTATAATCAAAACATGTCCTATATAGAGAAAATAGACAAAAATCGGATTCCCCAGCACATAGCCATCATTATGGATGGGAATGGGAGATGGGCTAAACAGCGGGGAAAAGAACGAACTTACGGTCACCATGCAGGCGCAGAAACGGTACATAAAATTATCGAGGATGCTGCACGTCTGGGGGTTAAATATCTGACTTTATATACTTTCTCCACCGAGAATTGGAATCGTCCGCAGGAAGAAGTAGCAGCTTTAATGAATCTATTGCTGGATTCTATCGAAGAAGAAACGTTGATGAAGAACAATATTCGTTTCCGCATTATTGGTGATATTAAGAAATTACCTGTAGAAGTGCAGGAAGGTCTGTCAAGATGTATAGAACACACAGCTAATAATACAGGAACCTGCCTGGTACTGGCACTCAGCTACTCTTCCCGCTGGGAAATGACTGAAGCAGTCCGACAGATTGCAACGCTTGCAAAAACGGGAGAAATATCTCCCGAACAAATAACAGATGAATACATAACTGCTCATCTGACCACAAACTTTATGCCCGATCCGGATTTACTGATCCGCACGGGAGGAGAAATCCGACTAAGCAACTACCTGCTATGGCAATGTGCTTATTCGGAGCTTTATTTTTGTGATACATTCTGGCCGGACTTCGATAAAGAAGAATTCTGTAAAGCCATTTATGAGTATCAGCAAAGAGAGCGCCGGTTCGGCAAAACGAGTGAACAAATCAGCTAACATAATTCGAAACTTCAAATTATAACATAAATGCATTATCGTATTTCCTTTATATTCGTAACGTTTATCGGCCTGTTCTGCTTTGCAGCCACGGGCTTTACGCAGAATACCAACACTGACGAAGACTCTAAGCCAGTCATCTTATACTCAGGAACGCCTAAAAAGTATGAGATAGCAGACATCAAGGTTGAAGGCGTGAAGAATTATGAAGACTATGTGTTAATCGGATTATCCGGACTGTCCGTTGGACAGACGATTACCGTGCCGGGTGATGAGATTACCGGAGCAATCAAGCGCTACTGGAAACATGGTTTGTTCTCTAACGTACAGATTACTGCCGAAAAGATAGAAGGCAACAAGATTTGGTTAAAAATCAGTCTGACACAACGTCCCCGTATTGCGGATGTACGCTATCATGGTGTGAAGAAGTCAGAACGTACAGACCTTGAAAGCAAACTGGGTATGGTAAAAGGTATGCAGATCACTCCGAATACCGTTGACCGTGCAAAGACATTGATCAAACGTTATTTTGACGATAAAGGCTTTAAGAATGCAGAAGTGATTATCGCGCAAAAGGACGATCCATCTAACGAAAATCAGGTGATTGTTGACATTGATATCGACAAGAAGGAAAAGATTAAAGTGCACGCTATCCATATCACCGGAAACTCGGCCATCAAAACATCCAAGCTGAAGAAAGTAATGAAGAAGACCAATGAAAAAGGCAAACTTCTGAATCTGTTCCGCACCAAGAAATTTGTTCCGGAAAACTTTGAAGCAGATAAGCAGCTGATCATAGATAAGTATAACGAGCTGGGATATCGTGATGCAATGATCGTAAAGGACAGTGTAGCACAATACGACGAAAAGACGGTAGATGTATATATGGATATAGACGAAGGTCAGAAATATTACCTTCGTAATGTAACATGGGTAGGTAACACACTGTATCCTTCGGAACAGCTGAACTTCCTGCTCCGCATGAAGAAGGGTGATGTTTACAACCAGAAGTTGCTGGGAGAACGTACCTCTACAGATGACGACGCAATCGGTAACTTATATTACAATAACGGTTATTTGTTCTACAATCTTGATCCGGTAGAAGTAAATATCGTCGGTGACTCCATCGACCTCGAAATGAGAATCTATGAAGGCCGTCAGGCTACGATTAACAAGATCAACATCAGCGGTAACGACCGTCTGTATGAAAACGTAGTTCGTCGTGAGCTTCGTATTCGTCCGGGACAGCTGTTCAGCAAGGATGACCTGATGCGTTCATTACGTGAAATCCAGCAGATGGGACACTTTGACCCTGAAAAACTGCAGCCGGATATTCAGCCGGACCCTGTAAACGGAACAGTTGATATAGGTCTGCCTTTGACATCTAAAGCCAATGACCAGGTAGAATTCTCTGCCGGTTGGGGACAAACAGGTATCATCGGTAAGCTGAGTCTGAAATTTACCAACTTCTCTGTTGCCAACTTGCTGCGTCCGGGTGAAAACTACCGTGGTATCCTGCCGCAAGGTGACGGACAGACATTGACCATCAGCGGTCAGACGAATGCTAAATACTATCAGTCATATAGTATCTCATTCTTCGATCCTTGGTTTGGAGGTAAACGCCCGAACTCACTTTCCGTATCGGCTTTCTTCTCAGTTCAGACTGACATCAGCAGCCGTTACTACAACTCGAGCTATTTCAACAACTATTACAATAGTATGTATAGCGGTTATGGTGGCTATGGTATGTACAACTATGGCAATTACAACAACTATGAGAACTACTATGACCCCGACAAGTCTATCAAGATGTGGGGACTTTCTCTAGGTTGGGGTAAGCGTCTGAAATGGCCGGATGACTACTTTACTTTGTCTGCAGAGCTAGCTTACCAACGCTACAACCTGAAAGACTGGCAGTATTTCCCGGTAACCAACGGTAAATGTAATGACCTCAGCCTTTCACTGACTTTGGCACGTAACTCTATTGACAACCCGATCTTCCCACGTACAGGTTCGGACTTCTCGCTGTCAGTTCAGCTTACTCCTCCGTACTCATTGTTTGATGGTAAAGACTATAAAGGTTATTTCTACGATCCAACAGATGATAGGGGTATTACCCAAGATAATATGAATAAACTTCATAGATGGGTTGAATACCACAAATGGAAATTTAAAGCCAAAACATATACTCCGTTGATGGATTATATCGCACATCCTAAGTGTCTGGTATTGATGACACGTACAGAATTTGGGTTGTTAGGGCACTATAACAAATATAAGAAATCGCCATTCGGTACATTCGACGTAGGTGGTGACGGTATGACTGGTTACTCAAGTTATGCAACAGAAAGTATTGCATTGCGTGGTTATGAAAACAGTTCATTGACACCATATGGAAAAGAAGGGTATGCTTATGCACGCCTCGGCATCGAATTAAGATATCCGTTGATGCTGGAAACAAGTACTAACATTTATGTGTTAGGTTTCTTGGAGGCTGGTAACGCATGGCATGATATCTCAAAATTCAATCCGTTTGATTTGAAACGTTCTGCAGGTGTCGGTGTTCGTATCTTCTTACCAATGATTGGTATGATGGGTATCGACTGGGGTTACGGTTTCGACAAGATAAATGGTAGTAAGGAATACGGCGGCAGCCAGTTCCACTTTATCTTAGGACAAGAATTCTAATATAAAACTAAAAACTAAACGTCATGAGAAAGTCTGTTCTATCCATTATGTTACTGTTTGCCATCAGTATGGCAGCTAGTGCACAAAAATTTGCATTGATCGATACGGAATATATTCTGAAAAATATTCCGGCATATCAAAGCGCTAATGAGCAATTGCAGGAAGCTACGAAGAAATATCAAAGCGAAGTGGAGGTAATTGCCAAGGAAGCACAGAAGATGTTCCAGGACTATCAAGCTCAGTCCTCTACTCTCTCTGCGGCTCAGAAGACTAAGAAGGAAGATGAAATTGTAGCGAAAGAGAAATCCGCTGCCGAACTGAAGCGCAAATACTTCGGTCCGGAAGGCGAATTGGCTAAGATGCAGGAGAAGCTGATTAATCCTATTCAGGATGAAATATATGGTGCTGTAAAGGAACTGTCGCAACTACACGGATACGACCTTGTACTCGACAGAGCCTCTGCTGCAGGCATCATTTTTGCCAATCCACGTATTGATATTAGTGATGAAGTGCTGAGAAAATTAGGATATTCAAATTAATTTCATACATTTGCATCGAAAATAACTAAAAATCATTCAAATAAATTATAGAACTATGCTAAAAAAAATTGCACTTGTATTGATGCTTGCACTCCCAATGGGTGTATTTGCACAAAATCTGAAATTCGGTCATATTAATGCCCAAGAAATCGTTTCAGCAATGCCTGAATTTGCTAAGGCACAATCTGATATTGAAGCACTAGACAAACAACTGACCAGCGAATTACAAAGAACTCAGGAAGAATTCAACAAGAAATATCAGGAATTCCAGCAAGCTATCGCTAAGGACTCTCTTCCTGCTAACATCGCTGAGAGAAGACAAAAAGAACTGCAGGATATGATGCAAAGACAAGAGCAGTTCCAACAGGAAGCTCAACAGCAGATGCAAAAAGCTCAGGCTGACGCAATGGCTCCTATCTACAAAAAGTTGGACGACGCAATTAAAGCTGTAGGTGCTGCCGAAGGCGTAATCTACATCTTCGACCTTGCAAGAACACCGGTTGCTTACGTTAATGAGTCACAAAGTATTAATCTGACTCCTAAGGTAAAGACACAGCTCGGCATCAAATAAGAAGCTATAAGCTATAAAATACCGAAAGGGAAAGAGAAAAGAAGATCATACTTCTTTCTCTTTCCCTTTTTTCATGTAACTTTGCGTATATAAAATCGCACTCGTCATGAAGCAACATCTATCTCATACACCCGGGCCAATCGGAGTTTTCGATTCCGGATACGGTGGGCTGACTATCCTCAACAAGATAAGAGAGGCGCTGCCGGAATATGATTATATCTATCTGGGAGACAATGCACGCACTCCTTACGGCACACGTTCTTTTGAAATCGTATACGAATTCACTTTGCAGGCAGTCAATAAATTGTTTGAAATGGGATGTCATCTCGTTATCTTGGCCTGCAATACAGCCTCTGCCAAAGCATTGCGCAGCATACAAATGAATGACTTGCCCGGCATTGACCCTGAACGCCGTGTACTCGGAGTTATCCGCCCTACCGTTGAGTGTATAGGCGACATTACTCAAAGCCGTCATATCGGAGTACTGGCAACAGCAGGTACCATCAAGTCCGAATCGTATCCATTAGAGATACATAAGCTATTCCCGGATATTCAAGTGAGCGGAATAGCATGCCCCATGTGGGTACCGCTAGTGGAAAATAATGAATCACAGAACGAAGGGGCCGATTATTTCATCCGGAAATACATTGACCAGTTGCTATCCAAAGATCCTGAAATTGACACGATGATTCTGGGCTGTACGCATTATCCTATCTTGCTCCCTAAGATACAAAAATACACTCCGAAGCATATCCGCATTGTCGCACAAGGAGAATATGTAGCCGAAAGTCTGAAGGACTACCTGAGCAGACATCCGGAGATGAATGCTAAATGTACCCAAAACGGCAGTTGTCTGTTTTACACCACAGAAGCGGAAGAGAAGTTTGTCGAATCGGCCTCTTCCTTCCTGAACCAGCAAATCGACGTAAAAAGAATTTCTCTCGAATAAATATGGGAAAGCAGATCAATCTTTCCTTCTTTTTTGTTATATTTGTATACATAACCTCAAATAGCATAAGATTATGAAAGAAGAAGATTATAGCAGGGCCATAGAAGTATTCTCCGGTTCTCCATGGGAAGCAGAAATTATCAAGGGATTGTTGGAAAGTAATGACATCCGCTGCGTCATTAAAGATGGTATCATGGGGACATTAGCCCCCTATATTGCTCCATCTGTATCTGTTCTGGTCACTGAAGACCAGTACGAAGCCGCTACTGAACTGATCAGAAGCCGCAACGAGAAAGATACTGACTGATACGGTCCAGTCCTTCCCGGATACTCTCCAGCGAATTCGCATAGGAGAAACGGACATATCCTTCGCCTCCCGTTCCAAAGTCTATACCGGGAGTGATGCCGACATGCGCATTTTCGAGAACATCGAATGCAAAGCGATAAGAGTCGGTAGTGAACTTACGTGCATCAGCGAAAATATAAAAGGCACCCTGAGGCTCAACTTTGATCTCGAATCCCATTTCCCGAAGACGACTGATCATATACCGGCGGCGTTCATCATAGATCTGCTTCATCCGTTCCACATCCGAGTCAGCCTGCCGTAATGCGGCAATCCCCGCTTGCTGGGCGATGCTGGACGCACAGATAAACAGATTCTGCTGCAACTTCTGCAAAGAACGCATACAGGATTTCGGTGCTATCAGATAACCTAAACGCAACCCTGTCATCGCAAATCGTTTGGAAAATCCGTTCAGGACAAAAGCCTTATCCGTATATTCCAGAATACTATGCGCACATCCTTCGTATACAAGTCCGTGATAAATCTCATCCGAAATAATAGGAACACCTAAAGATGCCACACTTTTCAGGAAACTCTCATCCAGCAACATACCCGTCGGATTCATCGGCGAATTAATAAAAATACCAGCCGTATGCGGAGTAACGCACTTACGGATCGCTTCTATATCATATTGCAAACCATTCTCTTCGGACAGAGGCACCAAGACAGGTTTTGCCTGAGCGGCCAAAACGAAGTTACGATAACACGCATACCCCGGATTGGAGAGAATCACTTCACTGTCCGAGTTACAAAGCAACATCAAGACCAGAAGGATAGACGGAGAAGAGCCGGAAGTGACGACAATACAATCCGGATCGACAGTGACTCCATATTCACGCTGATAAAAAGCGGCTATTTCACGACGCAACTCCGGATCCCCCAAAGAGTGAGTATAATGTGTGAGGTGCCGGTCGTAGGCAGCCTTAGCAGCTTCCGCCACACAAGCCGGAACGTCAAAGTCCGGCTCACCGACTTCCAGGTGGATAACGTCCACACCTTGTTTCTGTAATTCATTTGCACGCTCCAATACATCCATCACGATAAAGGAGGTCATTTGTTCTACTTGGGGATTCGTATGTTTCATTGTTTTTCTTTTATCTGTCAGGCTGCAAAGATAATTCTTTTCAGCCTGTTTTTGTAACATATCGACAAAAAGCTCTATATTTGTGCTTTCAAATCGTTAGTAAGGATGAAACAAGAGTTTACACGAATAGCAGTAAAAGTAGGCAGTAACGTATTGGCACGCCGTGACGGTACATTGGACGTCACCCGTATGTCGGCACTCGTTGACCAGATAGCAGAATTAAATAAATCCGGAGTAGAGATCATTCTTATTTCTTCGGGAGCTGTTGCTTCGGGACGCAGCGAGATACACCCGCAGAAAAAGCTCGACAGTGTAGACCAGCGCCAGTTATTCTCCGCCGTAGGACAGGCTAAATTAATAAACCGCTACTATGAGCTTTTCCGTGAACACGGCATTGCGGTAGGTCAGGTACTGACTACCAAAGAGAACTTCAGTACCCGCCGCCATTATCTGAATCAGAAGAACTGTATGACGGTGATGCTCGAAAACGGCGTCATCCCCATCGTCAATGAGAATGATACGATTTCGGTCAGCGAGCTTATGTTCACGGACAATGACGAGCTTTCCGGACTGATCGCTTCCATGATGGATGCGCAGGCATTGATTATCCTGAGTAACATAGACGGAATCTACAACGGTTCACCCTCCGATCCTGCCTCCGCTGTCATTCGGGAGATCGAGCATGGAAAGGATTTATCCAACTATATCCAGGCTACCAAATCGAGTTTCGGTCGTGGCGGTATGCTGACGAAAACGAATATCGCCCGCAAGGTAGCCGACGAAGGGATTACAGTCATTATCGCCAACGGAAAACGGGATAATATTCTCGTAGACTTGTTGCAACAACCGGACGATACGGTTTGCACGCGCTTTATCCCTTCCACCGAGGCGGTATCCAGTGTAAAGAAATGGATTGCCCACAGCGAAGGATTCGCCAAAGGGGAAATTCATATTAACGAATGTGCCACGGATATACTCAGTTCGGAGAAGGCAGCCAGCATTCTTCCGGTCGGAATCACCCACATCGAAGGCGAATTTGAGAAGGACGATATTGTACGCATCATGGACTTCCTGGGCAATCAGGTTGGTGTAGGAAAAGCGAACTGCGATTCCGCACAGGCCAGGGAAGCAATGGGCAAACATGGCAAAAAGCCTGTAGTACATTACGACTATCTGTATATCGAATAAAAAATATAAAACGTAAAAAGGAGCAAATGACTACAAATTTAAACGGAACTTTCGCTGCTGTACAAGCTGCCAGCCGGGAATTGGCGTTGCTGAGTGACGACACCATCAATCAGATACTGAATGCGGTCGCTGATGCTGCCATTGCCGAAACACCCTTTATCCTGTCAGAAAATGAAAAGGACCTGGCACGGATGGACAAGAGTAACCCGAAGTACGACCGGTTAAAACTGACGGAAGAGAGGCTGAAAGGCATCGCTGCCGACACACGTAATGTAGCCACTCTCCCCTCCCCGCTGGGAAGGATATTAAAGGAAACCTCCCGCCCCAATGGAATGAAGCTGACCAAAGTCAGTGTCCCCTTCGGAGTAATAGGCATCATCTATGAAGCGCGTCCTAATGTCAGCTTCGACGTCTTTTCCCTTTGCCTGAAAAGCGGAAATGCCTGCATCCTGAAAGGTGGAAGTGATGCGGACGATTCCAACCGTGCCATCATCAGCGTCATTCACAAGGTACTTGAAAAGTTTCATGTCAACCCGCATATAGTAGAACTGCTCCCGGCAGACAGAGAGGCTACGGCAGCATTACTGAATGCGACAGGCTATGTAGACCTGATTATTCCGAGAGGAAGCAGCAATCTGATAAATTTCGTGCGCGAGAATGCACGGATTCCTGTCATTGAAACAGGAGCAGGTATCTGCCATACTTATTTTGATGAGTTCGGAGATACCCGGAAAGGAGCGGATATTATCCATAATGCCAAGACACGCCGTGTCAGTGTCTGCAATGCGCTCGACTGCACCATCATTCATGAGAAACGTCTGGGGGATTTGCCTGCGCTCTGCGATCAACTGAAAGAAAGCAAGGTTACTATCTATGCAGATACACAGGCTTATCAGGCACTGGAAGGACATTATCCGGCTGAGTTGCTGCAACCTGCCACCCCGGAAAGCTTCGGAACAGAGTTTCTGGATTACAAAATGGCTGTCAAAACGGTGAAAAGTTTTGAAGACGCACTGGGGCATATACAGGAAAACAGTTCAAGGCACAGCGAATGTATCGTGACCGAAAACAAAGAGCGTGCCGCCTTGTTTACTAAGATAGTAGATGCGGCATGCGTATATACCAACGTATCTACCGCTTTCACCGACGGTGCACAATTCGGCCTGGGAGCCGAAATCGGCATCAGTACTCAAAAGCTGCATGCCCGCGGTCCGATGGGACTGGAGGAAATCACTTCCTACAAATGGGTGATCGAAGGCGACGGACAGACCAGATGGTAAAGTGAGGAAACGACAAATGATCAATTGGACAATAACGATTAATGATAGATAAAATGAAGAAATTTACTTGTGTACAGGACATCGGCGATTTAAAATCAGCCCTTGCAGAAGCATTTGAAATTCAAAAAGACCGCTTCAAATATGTAGAGTTGGGACGAAACAAGACATTGATGATGATCTTCTTTAATTCCAGCCTCCGTACCCGCCTCAGCACACAGAAAGCTGCTCTTAATCTGGGAATGAATGTAATGGTGCTGGACATCAACCAAGGTGCATGGAAACTGGAAACAGAACGTGGCGTCATCATGGATGGTGACAAACCGGAACATCTGCTGGAAGCGATTCCTGTGATGGGTTGTTATTGTGACATCATCGGAGTACGTTCCTTTGCCCGTTTCGAAGATCGCGATTTTGACTATCAGGAGACTATTCTGAATCAATTTATCCAATATTCCGGACGTCCTGTCTTCTCGATGGAGGCAGCTACCCGCCACCCATTGCAGAGCTTTGCCGATTTAATCACCATTGAGGAATATAAAAAGACGGCACGTCCCAAAGTCGTAATGACTTGGGCGCCACATCCCCGTCCATTGCCACAGGCTGTTCCCAACTCCTTTGCAGAGTGGATGAATGCCACTGACTATGATTTCGTTATCACTCACCCGGAAGGATATGAGCTGGCGCCGCAATTCGTAGGAAATGCCAAAGTAGAATATGATCAGATGAAGGCTTTCGAAGGAGCAGACTTTATATACGCCAAGAACTGGGCTGCCTATACAGGCGACAATTACGGTCAGATATTAAGCAAAGACCGTGAATGGACAGTCAGCGACCGACAGATGGCAGTAACCAACAATGCTTTCTTTATGCACTGCCTACCTGTTCGCAGAAATATGATCGTTACGGATGATGTAATCGAAAGTCCTCAGTCTATCGTTATCCCCGAAGCTGCCAACCGTGAAATCTCGGCTACGGTGGTTTTGAAGAGATTGATTGAGGGATTGGAATAAACGGAACATCTGTGAATGAAACCTTGCTTTTATTCTCGCACCTATGAGAAAAGATTCTCATGCCCTTGAGAAATTTTTCTCATAGGTATGAGAATTTTTTCTCATTGCGGTGAGAACTTTTTCTCATAAGCATGAGAATACATTGAGAATATAGCAACATCTATTTAACTGTATACTAGCACGATAACGATTGCATCCCTTCAGAATTTTATGTAAAGCGCAACCATTTATTCTAGAATAGATAGAAAAAAGCCGTACAGCAACAACCTTAGTATTCTATCTCCTTTCCTGCCGCCTGCCAGGCATTGAATCCTTTACCAAGCTCCACAACCTTATATCCTTTTTCACTAAGGATCGCAGCAGCTTTCTTGCTCCGTTTACCGCTACGGCAATACAACGCAACCGGTTTGTTCTTTTGCAACAATGAATCCGCCATCGAGGCAAAAGAGTCATCCATCACATTTATATTGATCGTTTTTGCAATATGTCCTTCTGAATATTCAGCCAGTGTCCGAACATCCAGACGCTGCACTTCTTCATCCTGAATGATAGAATCGAAATCCTCTACATTCACCGTTTTAAAGTCTCCTTTCTGCTGACAGGAGAAAAGAGAAGAGAGAAATAAAAATAATCCCACGACTAATTGATTCATTTTAAACATATGTACTATCTTAATCAGTTCACGCCCGGAACATATTCAAATCCCGGATCACAATACTTGCTTGATTCTACCACCACACCACTTTTATCTGTGGTATGATACTTGAATTTTATCCTTATGGTTTGATGAGGATTTTCTTCATCCACATATTTCGTCAGAGGAACAGAAATGTAGGCACGGCGATTATAGTTCTCCTCATCCCCATTCGCATCATGAAACAGAGACAAGGTTACGACTGTCTCATCCCCTTCCGCCTCAACGCTCTCTTCTATCATACCAAACACGTGCTGTTTGCCACTATTGATATTGATCTTCACGTTCAGAATCATATTCAAATAGTCACGCCCCAGCCAAATGCTGGTCACATCTACCGGATCATACTTCAGTCCGCCTTCGAAAGCCGGATCGTCAGCCCCCTTTGGCTCCGGTGTCACCACCGACTGCAATGAGTATATGACAGCCGTAGCATCCTCCGGATTTACTTCATAGTTACTGATTACACGCCTAGCCGAGTTCGGAGAAATGGTTGATCCGGTACGGTCTTTCGCAACAGTCAACAGCTCTCCCTTGTCAGGAAGCAGACTCTGTATCAGACCATCCGCCCCAGCCTTCACTGTGACAAATTCCAACTTCACAGAAGGATAATAGTAATCATCATCCCCGCAGGCAGTCATCAGGAAAAGCATTCCCAAAAGCCAGAGTGTATGTAACTTTACTTTATTCATTGGCAAGCAGCTAAATAGTTCACCAACGGATTGGCATACATTAATAACAATTTTCCACGCAAAAAGTCTTCGTCTTTATTCGGAATCTTTATTTTGCCCAGTTGTTGCTCGATATAGGTAACGAATCGTTGTTTCTCTTCGGGAGTGTAATGACCGGCAAACTCGGATGTACCCTTCAGCAAGTCATAGGCAACGTAATTGCCCGAATAGATCCGATAGTTACTATGAATCCTCTGGTCGATGCAGGCAGATATGCTGGAGAACAGTTCCTGCTTCGGTAACGAACGGTCCAGCTGCGCCAACCTGTCATTGATACAGGGAGCCGTCTGAAAATGCACTTTCCCTTTGTATCCGAAAAGACCGGTCTGCATACTGATCAAATCGTCCTGAGTGGTTTTCTTATATCCTTCTATATCTCTTTTCAACTGAAACTCCTGCGCTTTCAGAAAGTCACAGGGGTCATATTCGTACGAAATGGCAAGAGGAGCGATGTTCATCTCCATCAAACGGTCGATCAAGTCACCTTCACCACCCATCGCCAGCATCTTCAGCACGCTGTCCTGAGTACGGTCGTTCGAGTCTTTGGCACGTCCTTCGCGCTGGGCAATCCAGATGGACTGCTTCTTCTCACTAATGGTATAATGCATATAACGGGACATCCGTGCCGAAGATTCCAGCATCTGCCGCATAGTCAGCGCCCGTTGTACAATAAACGACTTGTTGACACGCACCAGCTTCTTGATCCACGGATAAACCAGCAGATTGTCACCAATCGCTATCTCAACCGTATCCATCCCCTGATCGATCAGCAAGATAGAGAGGAAGCCCGAATCCAATATAATATCCCGATGATTGGAGAGATATGTATAAGCCTTGCTCTTATCCGGCACAGCCGTATGATCCAGAGTCAGCCCATCCGTATGGTCCGCCGCTATTTTCCATAAAATACCATAACAGAATGTTTCCTGAAAATCCAGCTTGCTCTTACAGGCACGTATTTTCTGCGCCAAAAGTTCAAAGGGGACGTTCGGTATCGCATCAGTAGCCGCCTTCTGAAAAGCAGGATCAGCAATCAGCTCCTCAAAGATTTGAGGAAGTTCCTCATCATTATAAGGACGAATCTCATCAAACTCTGTAGTATCCATAAGCTATGAAGTTTATAAATAAGTATTAGGTATTAAGTATTAAGTATTAGGCTGCGCTGTAAACCGCATGGAATTAATACTTATTACCTAATACTTAATACCTAAAATTTATTTTCTATTATATCAGTCATCACATCCTTTATATCCAGTCCGGCAGCACGCACTTGCTGGGGAATAAAGCTTGTAGTGGTCATCCCCGGAGTTGTATTCACTTCCAGCAGATTGATCTTTTCGCCGGCAGTCACAATATAATCCACACGGATGATACCGGAACAGCCCAATATGTCATAAATGGCCGAGGTCAGCATTTGCACGCGATTCGTCAGTTCGTCCGAGATGCGTGCAGGAGTAATCTCGTCTACCTGACCATTGTATTTTGCATCATAATCAAAGAACTCATTATGTGTCACCACTTCCGTAGGCGGGAAGATGACGGTCTTGTCTTTGGTTTTATAGCAGCCGCAGGTTAGCTCCGTTCCTTCCATGAATGCTTCTACGAGCACTTCCTGGGCTTCTTCAAAGGCCTTAACAATGGCCGGCTGTATTTGTTCTTTCGTCTTAACCTTTGTTACGCCGAAGCTCGAACCGCCCAGACTCGGCTTGATGAAACAAGGCAAACCGATCTTTTCCATCACATCTTCGTCGGAAACCGATTGTCCCTGACGCAATAGCAACGATTCTGCAATACGCACTCCGAAGGCTTTCAGGTATTGGTTGCAGGTAAACTTGTCATAGGTGATCGCCGCAGCCAGCACCCCGCAACAAGAGTATGGTATGTGCATCATGTCAAAGTATCCCTGAAGACGGCCGTCTTCGCCCGGAGTACCGTGAATGGTAATATAGGCAAAGTCAAACCTGATCTTTTCCGTTCCCAGCATAAAGCTGAAATCATTGCGGTCTACCGGTGCTTTTGCACCATCCGGCAATTGTACTTCCCAACGGGTCCCCTGCATCTCGACAATGTACAGTGTGTACTTTTCCTTATCTATGAAGGAATATATTCCCTGTGCACTACGCAGGGATACATGAAATTCGGAGGTGTCACCTCCGGCTACGATAGCAATTGTGCGTTTCATTCTATTTCTCTGTTACTTATATAGCCTCGCCACTTCTCGATAAGCTGGGTCATGTCATCCGGAAGTTCGGAAGTAAAGTACATCTCTTCGCCTGTGACGGGATGTACGAACCCCAATGTCATGGCATGCAGAGCCTGCCGGGGACAAGTGTCAAAGCAATTATTTACAAATTGTTTGTATTTACTAAAGTGAGTACCTTTCAGAATTTCGTGACCGCCATAGCGTTCGTCATTGAAAAGTACATGCCCGATATGTTTCATGTGGACACGAATCTGATGAGTACGTCCGGTTTCGAGTATGCACTCTACCAGCGTGACATATCCCAGCCGTTCAAGCACCCGATAATGAGTGACCGCGTGCTTGCCCATCGACGGGTCGGACATAACCGCCATCTGCATCCGGTCTTTCGGATTACGGGCGATACTGCCTACAATCGTGCCTTCATCCTGTTCCACATTTCCCCAGACAAGGGCACGGTATCTGCGTTTGGTCGTCTTATTAAAGAATTGTATTCCGAGGTTGGTCTTGGCATCCGGCGTCTTGGCAATCACCAGCAGACCGGACGTATCTTTATCAATCCGGTGGACCAGGCCGACGTGCGGGTCATTGGCATCATATTCAGGAATATCTTTCATGTGCCATGCCAACGCATTGACAAGCGTACCGTGATAGTTTCCGTGTCCCGGATGTACTACCAGTCCCGCAGGCTTGTTCACTACCATTACATATGGATCTTCGTAAACGATATTAAGGGGGATATTTTCGGGAATAATCTCGTTCTCATAACGAGGACGGTCCATCATGACGGTAATGACATCGAGCGGCTTAACCTTGTAGCTGCTCTTCACCGGCTTACCGTTAGCCATGACGAATCCATCTTCGGCAGCCTTCTGAATACGGTTGCGCGAAGCATTGACAATACGTTCGAACAGATATTTGTCGACTCTGACCATCGCCTGTCCCTTGTCTACGACCACCCGAAAATGTTCGTAAAGCTGGGATTCGTCACCGACAGGTTCTATATCATCCAAATCATTCTCCAGTTCATCCGGAAGTTCTTCCTCGATCATGTGAATCTGTTTCGTTATTTATCAATTAAAACCAACTATCATCCTGACTTGAAGGGGATTCTGAGGAAACAGGTTCATCTGCCCCTTCAACATTTTCCATGGAGTCGCTTTCCAACGGTTCGTTTTCTCCGTTTCCTACCATCAGTGTCAATGCAGCTCCCAAAGGTACTTTATCTCCCGCATTCAATGAGCGCCCCTGATATTTAATGCCGTACACCCAGTCCTTCTCACCGTTCATCAACTGAATCTCGGTCAGCTTGAATCCGGCAGCAAGCACTTTCGCCTGTGCCTGGCGCAGAGAACTGTTGTCCGCCACATCGGGAACAGCACGTAAAGGAATACTCAGTGTATTGATAGTCAGGTAAATGGTGCGGCCTTCTTTCACTTTTTGTCCGATTCCCGGGTTGACATCAAGTACAATGCCAGCTGCCATATTCTTCACATAATTAGAATCGGAAACGACACATACCAATCCGTGATTGCGGAACATTTTTGAAGCTTCATCCACAGTCATCCCTTTTACATCGGGCACAACCACCGCCTCACCGTGACGAGTATAAACATCCAGCCATTTCATCACGCCGAACACAATCAGCACCACTGCCACAATCATGACAAGGATATTCACCCAGAAATATTTATTTGTTTTAAAAGAAAAGAATTCTTTGATTGTCATACGCTTTGCTGTTAATCCGCGCCAAAGATACTACAAATTAGTTGAATTTCGGAATAGTGGGCAATGAAAATGTCCCTGCATAAATGCAAGGACACCTGTCATCACCACAATTGTTGCAACTATATTCCCCACTCCTATAGATTTCAACAACCTTATATTCTAGGATGCGGCTTCCGGATTCTCTGAGCACAACCGTCTGTCGCATATATTCCGTCTATGATCTGTGACAAAGAAAGCTAAAAAGTGACAAAGAGCATTCCATTAAACATTATTTAATACTCTATTTAACTACTGTGCCAAGAGTCCTGTACTTTTTATCATAAAAAGGAAGTTATAACCAACTTTAATGAAAATAGAAGCAAACAAAAAAGGCGGAGTTTAAAACTCCGCCTTTTTTGTTTCTGAGTGATGATTACCACTTCTGTCCGTTGTACTCATCAGAAACAGTCAGTTTCTTTCTGCCTTTCGCACGGCGAGCAGCTAATACTCTACGACCATTAGCCGATGCCATTCTCTCACGGAAACCGTGTTTGTTCTTTCTCTTTCTGTTAGAGGGTTGAAATGTTCTTTTCATTACTGTATCTTGTTTTTATGTTATTATTCTACGTAATCGGGCTGCAAAAATAGAGACTTTTTTTAAATTAACCAAGCGATAAGTCATTTTTGCTCAAAAGTTTTTGTGTTTTTTACTGATTTAGATTACTTTTGCACTCGAATTACGACGAAGACAATTAAATAACAATAATATAATAAGAAAAACAGCAGTATGATTAATGCTCAAGACATCAAAAACGGAACTTGTATCCGTATGGACGGAAAGCTCTATTTCTGTATAGAATTCCTGCATGTAAAACCAGGTAAAGGTAACACATTTATGCGTACCAAGCTGAAAGACGTAGTAAGCGGTTATGTTCTCGAACGCCGTTTCAATATCGGTGAAAAACTGGAAGATGTACGCGTTGAACGTCGTCCATACCAATTCCTGTATAAAGAAGGAGAAGACTATATCTTCATGAACCAGGAAACTTTTGACCAACACCCCATCGCTCACGACCTGATCAATGGTGTAGACTTCTTGCTCGAAGGTGCAGTGCTGGACGTTGTTTCTGACGCTTCTACCGAAACTGTACTTTATGCAGACATGCCGATCAAAGTTCAGATGAAGGTTACTTATACAGAACCGGGAATGAAAGGTGATACAGCCACCAACACACTGAAACCTGCTACCGTAGAATCAGGTGCAACAGTACGTGTGCCTTTGTTCATCAGCGAAGGTGAAACAATTGAAATCGACACTCGTGACGGTTCTTACGTAGGACGCGTAAAAGCATAAATGTCATACAAATGACAATCGAGTAGGAGGAAAACGAAGTAGAAGTTTTCCTCCTACTTTCGTTTTCCGACCTCTCACACCACCGTACGTGCCGTTCGGCATACGGCGGTTCTCTTAACTGCGATGCAATTGGGTATAAAGAATTATCATTGACGGATAACCCGCCATTACAAGCTTATCTGTTGTGATTGCTCTATGCAATATCCAACTATCCGCAATGCGCCAATAGCCTTTACGGGTATTCGCCCATTCCCAAGATTTCCGACGAGGGATGCCACACTTCTGCAAGCTGGCAAAACGTGTACGTACCCGCTTCCAACTCTTCCATATATACATTCTAAGACGACGATTGTACCACTTCGCTGTTTTGATTATAAAATCTTTCATATCGGCATAACGATAGTATGTCAGCCAACCTCGGATGTATTGCGTCAGGTGGAGTTTCAGCCAAGCGTAGCCTTGACCACTACTACGGCTGGTCAGGTGCTTGATGGTGCGTTTGAACTTGGATTGACTTTTCTTATGAAGATTAAGACCACATTTACGGTCGGCTCTTCAGTAGAAGGAGTGTCCAAGATACTTCTTGCCGCAGATGGAACCGACTTCTGTCTTCTCTTTGTTTACTTTCAAGAATAACTTCTTTTCTATAAACTCGGAAATACTATCACGGACTCGCTCCGTTGCCCGAAGACTATGGACAAGGATCAGACAATCATCGGCATAGCGGACAAACGGGTGCCCCCTGCGTTCCAATTCCTGGTCCAACTCATTAAGAAGAATATTGCTCAATATAGGACTCAATGGACCACCTTGGGGGACGCCCTCGGCAGTCTCCGCGTATTTGTGAGATACTACAACTCCTGCATTAAGGTATTTGTGTATCAAAGATATTACACTGCCGTCCTTGACGGTTCGGGATAAGACCTCTATCAGTTTGCTGTGGTTAACACGGTCAAAGAACTTTTCCAAATCCAAACCGATACAGTAGCGATAACCTTGGTCTGCATATTCCTGCACCTTATGCAGTGCATCGTGAGCACTACGATGAGGGCGGAAGCCGAAGCTGTTGTCACTGAACTGAGGTTCGTAAAGCGGTATCAACACTTGGCTGATTGCCTGCTGAACAAAGCGGTCTACCACTGTCGGGATACCTAATGGGCGAGTTTTACCGTTGTCTTTCGGAATTTCTAACCTGCGCACAGGGGACGGACGATACTTCCCCCTGCGTATCTTTTCCAACAATTCGTCTTTATGGAGGGTAAGGTATGGCAACAGTTCGCTCGTCTCCATCTTATCGACACCTCCCACTCCTCCATTCCTTACGACTTGGCGGTATGCCGCATTCAAGTTCGATGGACTTAGAAGGAGTTCCAACAGATTGTTTTCTTCCAATTGCACTTCCACAAGCTGCTCATCTTTTATCTCCATAAAAGTCTGCACTCCCACATACTCGTCGGATGCTGTCCTATCCATTTGTGGGCAGTTCGTTTTACTGATTTTCCGCATTGACTCTTTCATAAAGTATTAAATGGTACTTGTTTGATTAAAAGTTCAGTCCTTCACCGACTGCCGATTTTTTTACCTTGTCGGTTACTATGACCTCTGCTGACTTCTCACGGTTCGTTATTACTGCTTGACTGTATTTATTTATTTTTCCTCGCCCGTGAGACCTCCCCAGTTATGGACATATTCTTTCCATCTTATGTCTGCTTGATTTACTTTGGATGTTCCGGACAACTATAGGACTTCGTTTTGTTTAGCAAACTTATCCACATCCTTAAGCCTTAATATCAAGTTTCTGTACGTCAGACCAGATATTTGCCGCAGGCTTCCTTCAGATTCCACCTCACGATGGACACCCTTGCCGTTGGCTATATACTTCCCGTTGTCAGGGCGCTTTAGGGACTTACACCCGTTAGAATATGTTCGTGCTGGGCGAACTAAAGAAACGGTGGATTTGCTTCGGCACTTCCACCGTTTTTTATTACCTTTGTCCATCACTAACCCTAATATTAAGATACAAAAGAATGAAAAAGTTGATTTACACACTGCTCTTTGTCCTTATTTCCGTTGCAGCCAACGGTCAGCAGGCAAAGTATGTATTCTATTTCATCGGAGACGGAATGGGAGTCAATCAGGTAAATGGTACAGAGATGTATCAGGCAGAACTGCAAAACGGGCGCATCGGCGTTGAACCTTTATTGTTCACCCAATTTCCGGTAGCAACGATGGCAACCACTTTCTCCGCGACAAACTCTGTTACCGACTCTGCCGCTGCGGGTACTGCACTGGCTACCGGAAAGAAGACCTACAACAGTGCCATCTCTGTAGGAGAAGACAAAAACCCGATTGAAACCGTAGCCGAAAAAGCCAAGAAGGCCGGAAAGAAAGTAGGTGTCACTACTTCCGTCAGCGTAGACCACGCCACTCCTGCCGCTTTCTACGCTCATCAGGCAGACCGTAATATGAATTATGAAATCGCTGTCGACCTGACAAAAGCAAACTTTGACTTCTATGCAGGCGGTGGTTTTCTGAAACCGGACAAGACGTATGACAAGAAAGACGCTCCCAACATCTTCCCTATTTTCGAAGAAGCAGGTTACACCGTAGCACGTGGCTACAGCGATTATAAAGCCAAAAGCAAGGATGCCGGCAAAATGATCCTGATACAGGAAGAAGGCAAAGATCCATCCTGCCTGCCTTATGCTATCGACCGTAAAAGCGACGACTTGACTCTCGCCCAAATCACAGAAAGCGCAATCGACTTCCTGACCAAAGGCAAGAACAAAGGATTCTTCTTAATGGTAGAAGGTGGAAAGATTGACTGGGCTTGCCACGGTAATGACGCCGCTACCGTATTCAATGAAGTAAAGGACATGGATGACGCTATCAAAGTAGCTTACGAATTCTACAAGAAACATCCGAAAGAAACACTGATCGTTGTTACGGCCGACCACGAAACCGGTGGTATCGTACTAGGTACAGGCAAATATGCGTTGAACCTGAAAGCATTGCAATATCAAAAACATTCTGCTGACGGATTGTCCAGACGTATCAGCGAACTAAGAAAATCAAAAGGCAACAAAGTGACTTGGGAAGACATGAAAGAATTCCTGGGTGAAGAAATGGGCTTCTGGAAACAGTTCCCTATTTCCTGGGAACAGGAAAAGAAGCTGCGTGACGAGTTCGAACAATCCTTTGTCAGAAATAAAGTGGTATTTGCCGAAAGCATGTACTCTAAAAGCGAGCCGATGGCTGCACGCGCTAAAGAAGTAATGGACCAGATATCTATGGTAGGCTGGGTAAGCGGCGGTCACTCTGCCGGTTATGTGCCGGTATTTGCTATCGGTGCCGGTTCTCAACTGTTCGGTGAGAAGATTGACAATACGGAAATTCCGAAACGGATAGCTAAAGCTGCCGGATATAAATAAAGAATTGACTGCACGAATATGTAATCAAAACACTATTTATTTTCATTTAGGCACGGATTTCACGGATTAACACGGTTCTATTCAATTAAAGACCGTGAAATTCGTGCAATCCGTGCCTAAATAATATTATCATTATAATAGATGATTTTCATTGGGTCCCTTCTCTTGATATGTTTCCCGTTAGGAAACGGGCGTTCCCTCACCGAGAAACGAGAGTTACCTTTAAAGGAAACGATCGTTCCCACACCGGGAAACGACAGTTTCCAAAGCAGGAAATTCATGGAAACTCTAAGCCATTGATGTGTACTGGTTTTAGTTGACAACTTCGTTTGTTATAACTGAATTAGTTTAC
>NZ_JAHQUN010000042.1:0-47132 GCF_019052485.1 Bacteroides sp. MSK.20.82 | reverse complement strand
TAATCAGCATTGCTGCTGGTTCTTGCTCTGTTCAGGATGCCGTACAATTTATTGACTTCATTAATACCTTATGACTCATACATATTACTACATATAAGACAAGTATTGACGGTTCTATTTTTTTCTTGTACTACTTGTATTGTTTATCAATATTTCAAAGAACTAACGTGACTTCTGTCGCGCTGCTTTCTTAGCGAAAGCGGATGCAAAGATAAGGACCTTTTCAGATAACTTCCAAACTTTTTTCGAAGTTTTTTTGTTTTTATTTTCTGAAGCCTTAAACTTTAGCAGAATGTCAATTGTTAGGCCGTCCCTCTCTTGGAAAGCGGGTGCAAAAGTACGAGGTTTTGCTATACAATCCAAATATATCTGACTATTTTCTACCACTTTTTTGAAACTTTTCTGTAACCACCTGATTGACAATGATATTGTAGAGTATCTTTTTCTACTGTAATTGTAAAAGCTATTTTCTTTATACATTAATATATATTCACGCGTGAGTAAAGGATTGAATAGATAAAAATCACGACTACAAAATTAATATCGATGAATCAGTGAGCGTGAATAATATACAAACTTGCGGAAAAGCTTGCCATTTACAAACGTATGGAATAAAAAAGATAATAAAAAAAATGGAAGAATCTGTTTAAGTTTTATTATATCGAATTGCCGGAACAGTGTAACAAAACAAAGATTCCGCCACCTTTCTTGCCAAGAAAAGCAACGGAACCTGGTTATCATTTGAATTTCTGAATTTTATGGATGGAGTAAATCTTTCTTTATTTCTTTAAAATAGGGATTCCAACTACTGCTACTATATGCCGAAATCGCAGCCTCTGGCACAAATAGTGTACTTATTGATTTTAGAGAAGAATCAAAAGCAGCCGTACCAAGCGTAGGTGGAGTACTTCCCAAACAGTAAACTTGGCTCATTTTCGTACATAAGTGGAATGCATTTGTTTCAATGGATGTTAATGAAGCCGGGAAAAAAGATCCCACTAACGCAGAACAACCTGAAAAAGCAAACTCACCGATTGTTTCTACTACATTCGGATAATAGAAGGTAGTTATACCACTACATCCGGAATATGTATTCCTGAGTATATTTTTCACCTGTGTACGTTGCATATTAATACTTTCCATGTTCTTACAATCCGTAAATACACCTGCTCCTAAAGTTTGCAGTGCATTGGGGAGTGCTGCTCTATCTATATAAGCATCTTCGTAAGGGAAAAACTCTGACTTAAGTAAAGTGCAATAAGAGAAAGCTCTTACTTGTATCTCAGTGATATTATGATGTAATGTCACATACTGCAAATTCGCACATTCATCAAATAGATTATTCCTGAGTACTGTTACTCCTGTAGGAATAGTAATAGCCTTTAATGAACGGCATCTTAAAAATGCAGCCTCCCCTATCTGAGTGATACCATTATGCCATGTGACGCGCTCCAGATTCTGACATTCCTGAAAAGCATAGTCAGGGATATCTGTTACTGTCGTAGGTATATTGATAGATACGACTCCACAACGAGAAAAGGTTGAGACATATAATTTCTTCAAACCCTCATGCAAAGTGATCGTACTTAAGTTCGTACAGTTTTCAAACACCCAACCTTCATACTGTGACGTAGATACTTCTGTATTTTTGCCCAAATCTGTTACACTACCTGGAATATCTATCAATGTCAGTGAAATACAGTTATTGAAGGCTTGTCTACGAATCTCTTTCAATCCGTCGTGCAATTTCACTTCCACCAAACCGCGGCATTGTTCGAATGCCCATTCACCTATGATTTCCACATTCTCAGTATCAATACTTGTCAATGCTCTGCAATTAGTGAAAGCTGCATAACCGATAGTTTTCATAGATAAAGGCAGTCTGACTGCTTTCAATGAAGTGTTTGGTGTATCACCACCGAAACGTAATGCACGATCCGGCAGTTCAGTCAAGTCGGTCATCGAAATATCCAGCACTTCAAGTGCAGTTAATGATTCTCTGATATATTTAAAATCTTCTACCGTAATAGAGCCCTTTAGGGCCAGTCTTTTCACAGATGTATCCAATCCTTTGATACTTAAATCACCTCCGGTACATGCCACTATCTCACCATCAAAATATTTCACTTCTCTCGAAACTGATATTGTACCATCATTAGCGTCAGTCACTGTCACCGTCAATAGAGCTGTATCCGACAGTTTGACATTTGCCGGAGGGGTAATAGTAATCTTTGCACTTCCCGGAGTATATGTTCCGTCTGTGCCGGTGAAAGTCGGTTCCGTTACTGCTACTTTCCATGTATCTACCGCACCACGACTTTTAATAATCCAGTCTGCTTCATTACCATTCGTAATAGTAGCAACAATGGATTTATAATCTTCCTCTTTCATAGTAGAAGCAAAAGTGACATCTATAGAATTGTCTGAAGGCGATGCATAGAACAAATCGCTGCCACCAATACCCACAGCGAGGCCGTCAACTAGCATCGGAAGCGTGAATTCCTTTCCATTTGCTAATGTGAAGATCACTTTGCCGTCTTCTATTTTCACACCGTCTTTTTTGAAAACAGAATCCCCCTGCTCACCTTGCGGACCTTTCTCCCCGTCTTTCCCAGCGGAACCGGTATCTCCCTTTTCACCGGTGGCAGCCACTTTATTACTATTACTGTCCAGTAACCATTCATCATCTACTTTCCAGTACAGTTTGCCTTCAAACGTATCTACACTGATAACGGGAGAATGACCGGGCTCACCATCCTTACCAGGCTCACCATTGTTTCCAGGTTCACCATCGTTTCCATTTTCTCCATCTTTACCGGTAGTAGGTATTTTATTGTTATCAACATCAGTCAACCATGCAGAATCGGCATCACCGAGCTTTATAGTCCAATAATATATACCGTCGGTATCTTTCTCCGCACCAATAAGAGGGGTGATGCCGTCGACACCGTTTATACCGTCAGCACCGTTCTTACCATCCTTGCCGTGATAGATGGTGATGGGCTTGCTTTTAGTGAAAGTGATAGTGTAACCCACTTCTACTGATCCTTCTACAATAGGAGTAACTCCGGTCACATAGTCATTCTGTTCCAATGCTGAAACCAGTCCCTGCAAGGCGCTGATCTGTGTATTGGTAGTGCTGCACCATGATTCCAGTTTTTCTACTCTCGATTTAAGGTCGTTCACATCTTTGCGCAAAGCAGTGTCGTCATAGTCATCTCCGCAACTGAAAAATGTTGTTGCCAAGAGGAGTGACATACCTAAATGTTTTAATTTTCCCATATTCTCTAGTTATTAATTAATAATGTAAATCGCTATCAGATCCCTAAGAAAAAAGAAGTGTTATAAATGCAATGATTATTTTAAGTTCGAAGTTATACAACCATTTCCCATTCATGCTTGAAATAGGTAAGTATGGTTCCGGGACTAAGATACTCACGACCGGGTGCCCGTGTCCGGCTGCGAAATCGGTAATGGGCGTGTATCACAAGGCAGGTCAGCCGGTAATTAAAATATTTATGGCAACGGTGTTGAAGATAGTCGAACAGACGGCAGATGCGCGTAAAGAAACTGAAGACTTCATTATAAGGAATAGTATGACGTTTATGATTACCTTTTTCGGCTTCTTCCAGTTCGTGAAGGGCATAGATGAGCTGATCAATATCATCTTTGGTATTTTGCATGGTACGGTTAAGACGTTCCTGTCTGATTGCCTGCATGGAAAGCTGCTCCTGTTTGTGCTTAAGACGCTCTTTTATGAATTTATTTTTTTGCTTCATTATACTTAAGTTGTCCGTTTGTATAGGCGAAAATTACTTCGTAAGTAACAGAAACTTGTTTTATGACAGAACAGAGCGCAGTTCTACCATAATCCTGATTATCAACAGATTATTTAAGTCAAGAAAGACAAATAGCAGTGTATTCCGCTTTATTCATTTCAAAGTGGGAAGAAAAAGTTATATGCGTTTTCATAACTCTTGCAACTAGTATGTATCCCTATCCTTGTTTTTTGCCTTGTGTCGAAACTTTTTTAGTGATCTAATGAAAATAACTTTGTAAATAATATATTTTTTATTAAAATTCTTATATCTTTGCAGCATCGATAACTCTCTGTTACTTACGAAGTAACAGCATCTTAAGCTTCATTCCACATTCTCTTTTCCCCTGTGATTATGTAATTATTAACGACTATATTTGCCCGATTAAGTTCCTCCCCTTCAAAACTCTTGAGATACGTCCGTGTGACTTCAAGTGAAGAATGTCCCAGTCCTTCGGAAATCACCTCTTCGGGAACCTGGCAATATTTGGCAAGTGTAGCCCAAGTGTGGCGTGCCGTGTAGGAACTGACTTTTACCTCCTCCATTCCCATCAGTCCGGGTAGTCTCGAAAGGTTGAAGTTCAGCTTACGCAAGCAACGGCGATAATCATCAAAAGCTTCTCTATCGAAAGAAGTGGGAGTAAGGATATCCAACAGATAGGGCGAAGATTCTTCCCGGCTCCTATAACGTTCGATAAGCTGACGTGCCTGCGGCATAAGCTTGACACAAAGTTCAGTACCCGTCTTTTGGCGTCGGCATATCAGCAGGTCCCCTTTCAAATCCACTTTGCGCAAGTGAGCAAGGTCTACAAAAGGCATCCCTTGCAGCAACAGCATCAATCGCATTGTGTCCTGCGCCCGGTACACCTCCGGAGGGAGTACAGGACTGGAGAGTCTGCCGGAAGAATACTTTCCGTCAACAACATCACCCAGCAACCGGCTCGTCTGCCCGGCAGTTAATGCCAATTTATGTTCGGAAGATACCCCTGTTTTGAGATTGACAAACAGGCGACATTCTCCCGCCACAACCCCACGATCTACCGCACGGTTATAAATAGCACGCAGCGCACGGATATAAGTAGAAGTTGTGTTATAACTCTTCTGCTCTTTCTCCAGATAATATTGAAATTTACACAAGCTTCTTCGGTTCAGTCCTCCCCAAAATATTTTGCCACCACCTACAGAAGCGGTGAATGCCTGCAAGGCATAGTGATAGATATAGGCCGTCGCAAAACGGTTCTCTTGCCGCAACTCGCCAATAACTTCGTAAACAAAGTCTGTAAAGCTATGCTGTTTCATATAATCCTTTCTTTTTAAGTTCATAATTGAGATTCTTTTTTCGCCATAAACTATATAAAATGAACTACCCTACACAATGTTCAACCGATTTTTTTGTCGAAATAAAAAGGAATGTACTCTCCTTACCCTTATTACCAATGCGGTGCTTCACGGTTTTTCCACACCTGCAAACGATTTTTACCTTTGCAGCGTTTTAATAAAACATATGTGTAAGGTGATGAAATATTCTCTCTACAAAGCGGATGCTGAGGAAGAAAACGAAGATTCTCCGAAACTTGACGAGAAACCCGGAGGGGGTAGCACCAATGAATACACGGCGACGTAACAAAAAGAAACGCTACTACGGATATTAGGAGAACTGAAACTGTTATTTCCACAGGCGAAAATCGTAGGGCATTATCAGTTAAGTGCGGATGTCTGAATCAAGTGTCCGGAGGTTGCGAGGAAGGAGTATGAATGGTTGTAGGGGGGAGATAAAAAAAATGTGCTGCTTCAGGGCGGCACACTTTCTTTTTATTCTGACTTTATTCTTACCATCCGGTTCCATCCCATCCGGCAGCAGTGTACCATGACAAAGTACGATAGAAAGTATTCATAGTAGAATTGCTTGCGCCAGTAGGTATATATGTAGAAAGTCCTTCCGAACCTTCCATAGTAAACATTCTATGAATGATACCGGAATAGTTTTTGAGAGTTGTTTTCCTATATACAACAGCTGCTTCAAAGGCTGTATACCAAGACCGATAATCCGTATTATCTACTCCACCTGTCAAATTTCGGATCAGTTTTTCAAAATCATAATTAGCGTCATCGTTAAAATCATAAGCTAGTATATCACTACGGTCTACTTCCCTTTTCTCTTGAATATATTTAGGAATGATTGTCTTGGTTGCTGCTGCCAAATTATCCAAAGCCGCACTCTTTATCACAGAAGTAGCAACTCCTCCCGTCCAATTCTCATTACTAACAGGAGCAACCCCTGTATAAGATTTTTCATAATATCCATAATACGCCTCTGCTATATTCGTCGCCAAATTTGTTTCAGTAAACATTTCCGGTACTACTGCCTTATAAGGTGCACCCGGTCCCGGAATCTCCGTAGGAGAACCAATAAAATATTCGGCACAGTCACGAAGTTCATAGGCGACTTCCACAGATTGCATATTACATGAGTCAAACAATATGAATTTTAATGGTTTTGGAAAAGCAGAGGACAATGCTTCACGGAAATCCGGTATATTCATCTGAGTCCTACGATAATATCCGATGGAGCGAGAGTTCGCATTATTACTGGCCGGCACCCATGAAGAGCTATGAGACAAAAATACAAACCCATAACTATCTGCCGGGAAATAACTAACTGTTTGGGAAATAACACTGGCCATAACTTCCTTATCCAGCGGATTTTGTTCATCATAAGTAAAAAGAGTATCGGCCACTACTTTACCATTCTTCTGTTTCAATGAAATCAAGTGAGGAACGTCATTTACCATCTCACTATAAACAACCAAATTACACTTGGAATAATCAACCTCTTCCATACCCGCCTTCATATCGCTAAAGTTGACTTTAAAAAGGCTTGATAACTCACTGACTCCATTATCCCCCACGATATAAACCAACACTGTACGTCCTACCTGCTCACGTGGTTCGGGTCCTTCAGGACCTTCGTTTTCATTATTCTCACAAGCTGCAAACAACGCAGCCAAACCCATGAGAAGGGATAATATTTTAATCTTTTTCATTAGATTACCAATTAGTTACGGCTGCAAAGATAAAAAAATAAGAGATGCAAACCTGCATCTCCTATCATATTAACAATTAATCTTTTACTCTTCCGGTTTTATAAAGTGGAATTTATCAGTATCAATCCGTGTTACTGTGGTATTCCTGTTCCTTTTATATTTACTCAGAATCTTCGTTGCCTCTTTCTCCAGTTTTTTCCTGTTTTCTGAGAAATAGATCATACAGGTACTATTCTGTTGCAGTCCGTTATCTTCCACATAATTCTTCAGCTGATAGCTGTACAGATCACGATGAGTCAGAAAACCTTCCTTGCTAACCTTTGCGCTATCCAATATTTGAATATCCGTAAAATACACGACTGTATCCGTAAAGGAAGCGGCAATTCCGAAGGCATAAACTGTTTTTGAGTGGTCTTTCTTTAAAGAGAAAGCCGAGCACATTGTCAACACAAGTGCCATTGCAAATAGTATTTTTACGTATTTCATATCATAAATTTTTAATTGTGGCAAAGGTAACAAAAAAGAGGAAATATCATCTATTTATCATTAAGATTTAGTATTTCTATTCATATATCCATAGCAACACGGGCTTCTTCTCGGCTTTCAGCAGCGCATCGACCTTCCGCATCACGTCATCACAGATCACAGGACATCCCTGACTGATCCCCAATGGAAGATGCATGGGGTATATCTCCAAAGTCGGTACCGGAGTGTACGAATGAAGCACAATGTAACGCTTGAAAGCATTGCTGTTGGTCGATTCCAATCCATGCAGTTTATAATGTACATTAATCCCCCATTTACTATACGAACGGATTCCTACCTTATACTTCCCCAAAGAAGAGCAATAGCTGCCTTCCACATTACTATATACCGGTTTCTTCGGCGTGCTCTCCTTGCCATATCCATGAGCACACAGACTTGAATATTTGATGGAATCGCCTTTGAAATCCCAGACAAAGAAACGTTTCTTGCCGGAAGGAATGCTGAAATCTATCAGAAAGCAATAATTCGTATTAAATCCTTTCTCTACGCAATAGGTTTTCGCCGCAAGGGCCTTTTCCCGCAAGGGTTGTTCGGCCTTGGCTACGATGCCAATGCCCAAACCAACAAGCGTGAATAATATCAGAGCAGACTTCTTCATAAAATGGTGCATAGTATAGTATTGACGAATAACGGCTAAATAAAAAGTCGCATAAGTACATTCTTCAGATGATTACTCCAAGAAGTGTAGCTTATGCGACCCCTAATTCTTTTTTTCAGAAACTGATATTCCTCACTTATCCCAAGTAGGATTTGAGCAATTTACTACGATTACTTTGTCTTAGTCTTCTAATTGCTTTTTCTTTAATCTGACGAACGCGCTCACGTGTGAGGCCAAACTTATCGCCGATTTCTTCCAATGTCATTTCTTGTTGTCCGATACCGAAAAACATCTGTATGATTTCTTTTTCGCGTTCGGTTAACGTAGAAAGAGCTCTATCAATTTCCCTCGCAAGAGACTCATTAACCAGAGAGCGGTCCGCCATAGGCGAATCGTCGTTTACCAACACATCCAGCAGGCTGTTGTCTTCTCCTTCCACGAAAGGCGCATCCACCGAAATATGACGGCCGGATACCTTCAGCGTATCAGAGATCTTGTCAACCGGAATTTCCAGTTCATCTGCCAACTCTTCGGGAGACGGACGCCGCTCGTTTTCCTGTTCGAACTTTGAGAAGGCTTTGCTGATCTTATTCAGCGAACCTACCTGATTCAACGGGAGACGAACAATACGCGACTGCTCTGCCAATGCTTGCAGAATAGACTGGCGAATCCACCATACAGCGTAGCTGATAAACTTGAATCCACGTGTTTCATCAAACTTTTCGGCGGCCTTGATCAGTCCTAAATTGCCTTCATTAATCAAGTCAGGCAAACTCAAACCCTGGTTCTGGTACTGCTTAGCCACAGATACGACGAAACGAAGATTGGCACGTGTCAATTTTTCCAATGCTACACGGTCACCCTTACGAATGCGCTGAGCGAGTTCCACTTCTTCCTCGACTGTAATCAGGTCCTCACGGCCGATTTCCTGCAAATACTTGTCAAGAGAAGCGCTCTCTCTGTTAGTGATACTTTTGGTAATCTTTAGTTGTCTCATTCTTTAAAAACAGATTTGGAGTGCAAAGTTACGACAAATAATTTGTTAACATACATATTTAGGCAACTTTTTCACTATATTTTCAACTAATAAAACAAAAAAGAATGCCGACAAGTTGTGTGACGGCATCCTTTTTCTATTTCATTAGCTTATCCTACAATCTTCTTACCTTAATTTATAACTTATTCCTGAGTCAGGTCTACTGCAAAGTATCCGCGCTTGCCGGACGGGAATACGCCGGTCAGGAACAATACCTGATTCGGAGACTTAACAGCGGCTTTCATCACTTCTTCCAGATCGCTAACTTTACGCATCGGCTGGTCGTTAGCTTTCAGGATGATGAAACCTTTGCGAACTCCTGCATCTGACATCTTACCGGAAGAAACGCCTGTCACTTGCAGACCATAGCCGAGATTCAGCTGTTTCTTCAAATCATCCGGCAGTTCTTTGAATGCAGCACCCAGAATTTCCATACCAGCTTCCTTCACGATCTTGGTAGTACCCTGTTCGTTCTTCAGCGTCACTTCGACTGACTTTTCTTTCTTGGCACGAACCAGTTTCACAGTTACCTTATCGCCCGGACGGTGTTTAGCCAATGCTTCCTGCAGGTCGGCAAAGTTATGTACTTTCTTGTTATCCACACCGACAATGACGTCGTCTACCTTGATATCAGCACCGGCAGCCGAACCGTTATCAACGATTTCACGTACCCATACGCCGTCTACCACGCCAAATTCTTTCGCTTTATCACGCAGTGTAGTACCGGACTTATCGATAGGACTCTGATCTTCCATGATGCTGCTGCCCAAAGAAGCTCCCTTGATGCCAAGGAGGGCACGCTGTACCGTTCCGTATTGTTTCAGGTCGGCAACTACCTTAGTCATGATGCTGGTAGGAATAGCGAAGCCGTATCCTGCGTATGCTCCCGTAGGTGAAGACAACACGGAGTTGATACCTACCAGTTCGCCTTTCGCATTCACCAGTGCACCACCACTATTCCCTTGGTTGATAGCGGCATCTGTCTGGATGAAAGATTCAATACCACCATTGTATACTCCCAGAGTACGGGCTTTGGCACTTACGATACCTGCTGTCACTGTAGAGTTCAGATTGAAAGGGTTTCCTACAGCGAGTACCCACTCTCCTACTTTCAGTGTTTCGGAATCTCCGACCGGAATAGTAGGCAGATCATCTTCCGACTCAATCTTGATCAGAGCAAGGTCTGTGCTCGGGTCAGTACCGATCACACGTCCTCTGAACTCACGGTTGTCATTCAGTTTCACACTGATCTCATCGGCACCTTCAATTACGTGATTGTTGGTCACGATATATCCGTCTTTAGAAATGATGACTCCGGAACCAAAGCCAACACGAGGCTGGGATTGTACCTGACGCTGCTGTCCGCGTCCGTCTCCAAAGAAGAAGTCAAAAATATCCGGTGCTTGCTGAACGGTTCTTGTTTTAGCTTCCTGAGTAGACTTTATATGTACGACAGCATGAAGCGAATTCTCCGCAGCTTGTGTCAAGTCAACCGGTTGAGCGTTTACCGCGTCAAAAGCAGCCAATTTGACATTGGGATTCTGCTGGAACATCTCATTAAAAGATGTCTCCTTGGCAGCATCATTGGATTGCAACAATTTATAAGTTGTCAATCCTGCAACTCCTGAGCTAAGAAGAATAATAGCTCCTACTCCCAGAATGTTCTTTGTTGTCTGTTTCATGATTTATAATTCTTTAAAATGTTAATATTCGACATTGTTTTAACTTTTACGACGTTAAAATAATAACAAATATCGTTCACTTATTCTACTTGTCACTCTTTTTTGTCCTCTTTTAACAGAGAATATTTGAGGCTTAACAGCGCTTAACGACAGCAACTGACAAATTTACATTCGTTGTATGTCAGATGGCTTTAACAGTCTGACATTCATTCAGTAAGATCAGATTTTCATGACACCGATTCCGGGTAAGTCATTCAAGGTGATTTTCCCCTTCACCACTTCTACCCCTTTGAAGCGATCGTTGGAGATAAGCAGGTTACCATCGAGGTCAGCAAAATCGACCGCCGGAGAAAATTGCGAGGCGGCAGATATCGCACACGAAGTCTCCGTCATACAGCCCACCATCACGCGCATTCCCAAAGCGTGCGCCAGCGTCACCATCTTCCATGCTTCACGCATACCGGTACATTTCATCAGTTTGATATTGATTCCCGTAAATGCGCCCTTCAAAGCGGCCACATCCTTTAAACGCTGTAACGACTCATCGGCAAACACCGGCAGAGGGCTTTGCTGCGTCACCCAGGCTATGTCATCCAGTTGCTCCTTCGGCATGGGCTGCTCTATCATCACAATCCCCTTCTCTTTCAGCCAATGGATCATATCGAGCGCGTATTGGCGGTCTTTCCATCCTTGGTTGGCATCTATGGCAATCGGAAGGTCTGTCACCGAACGGATCGTCTCTATCATTTCCTTATCGTTGTCTCTTCCCAGCTTTACCTTTAATATATTAAACCGGTCTGCACACTCTTTTGTTTTGGCACGAACCACATCGGGCGTATCGATACCGATCGTAAAGGTGGTGGAAGGGGTCTTTTCCTTATTCAATCCCCATATCTTATGCCACGGAGCTCCCAGCAGCTTTCCCACCAAATCATGAAGGGCAATATCTACCGCTGCCTTTGCCGCCGTGTCTTTCGGAGACAGACTGTCAACGTATGACAAAATGTCCTCTAACTGAAAAGGATCACTGAATTGCTCCAGATTTACTTTTTTAAGGAAGTTCATCACCGACTCCACCGTCTCCCCAAGATAAGGGGGCATTGACGCCTCTCCATATCCGGTCACTCCCTCATACTCGATTTCTACCTGCACATCGGGTGTGGTGGTGCGCGAATAAGTGGCTACCGTAAAGACGTGCCTCAACTTTAACTCATAAGGGAAAAAAGTCATTTTCATCTTTCCTCCCATACCCTGTTTGTTTATATGAATGGTGGAAGCTACAGATTCTCCCGCCAATGCCTGGCTGACAGCTATTCTGGAGCCTAAAGTTGCAAAGGCGGCCGTTTTCAGGAAATCTCTTCTATTTGGCATTTGTTGAATGGATAATTGATAATGGATAATGATTAGTCATATAGATAATAAGGGTTATGGTCAGTGGTATTCATACCTTTCTCCTTATTTATATAAGGCAGGAAGCGGGTGGCAAAAAGCAGACGGCCGGTGTTGAACTCGTCGTAGTACTCGTCTTCGGGATCAAAGCTGCTGATATGTACGTCTCCCAAGGCATGGATGAAGCGTTTGTTGCCCAGATAGATGCCGACATGCGAAATGCCTTCTTTGCGGTCGGCTGTGGCTTTGCGACCGAAAAAGACGAGATCTCCGCGTTGCACGTTGGAGAAATCAGGAGCGATTTCAATGCGTTCGCCTACATAAGCCTGTTGCGACGCATCTCTCGGAATGATTATATCGTGCATAAAAAGCACTGTCCGGACCAGACCGCTGCAATCGACTCCTTTCGAAGAAGTTCCCGCCCACAGATAGGGGATTCCGATCATTGTATAGGCGGTTTGAATAATGCTTTCGACATCCTGTTTCAATGAAGCTCTCCACTTCGTTTCGGGTTGTGAAATATGTTTGGATATATATGCCTGGCGACCGTCGGGATAAGACACTTTGTAAAAGCGCCCTTTGCTCCCCTCCCACTTCAGACGGTTGCCGGCAACGACATCCGATACGGTCTGAGAGTCATCATTCGGTTTTTCGTACGTAAATCCGTAGTGGGAAGTCACTACGATCTTCTCAGCACGGTTCCATTCATCGTATTGCTCTTTCGACATCGGAGTAACCACCATCCGGTGTACCCATCCCGTATAGTCATCCGGAGTCTGAATCTCATACCAGCCGGTATATTGCAATACCTTGACCGGCATTCCAAGCAGCGCCTGCGTACTCATCCCGGACGTAAACTTACCTTCATCGCGCATATTACAAACAGAAATATGTACTACCCCATAAGCCGAATCAGCAGGCATGGGGCGTATTTCCTGAGCTTTCAGACTAACTACCGCTACTACCAGCAAGCAATAGAAAAAAAGGATATTTTTCTTCATTGAATCATGATTTAATGATAGCAAAGGTAGAAATTATTTCTATTTGTGACACTTTCTTTGGCTAAAACAAAATAAATGACGTATTTTTGCAGTCTAAAGCAGTTGGCCGGTCTGTCGCGTGCGCGTTTCGCGCAGGAGGAAAGTCCGGGCAACACAGAGCATCCTACTTCCTAACAGAAAGCTGTCCGCAAGGGTAGAGTAACGTAGAAGAAAATAACCGCCGCTCCTTTCGGGGAGAGGTAAGGGTGAGAAGGTAGGGTAAGAGCCTACCAGTCGTATGGCGACATACGGGCTGTACGTCTTAGGAGTTGTAAGGTCATGTAAACCGGCGTTATGAGAGCTGCTCGCTCCATGTCGGAGGGTAGACCGCTAAAGTGTCGTGGTGACACGCCACTCAGATAAATGACAGGCACCTTATATCTATAAGGTACAGAACTCGGCTTACAGGCTGACTGCTTTTTTTCTTTTTTAAACTGCTTTTTTAAAATTCTGAGCCATGAAGAAGAAAATCACCGATATATGGAAATTCATCACGTATGACATCTGGCGCATCACGGAAGATGAAGTGACTAGAACGAAATTCTCGCTCTACAATATTATCAAAACCATCTATCTCTGCATCAACCGATTTACTAAAGACCGGATGGCAAACAAGGCCTCAGCACTGACATACAGCACACTGCTTGCTATTGTGCCTATACTCGCCATCCTATTCGCCGTGGCCCGCGGATTCGGATTTGATAATTTGATGGAGCACCAGTTTCGGAGCGGCTTCGGGGGAAATATAGAAACGACGGAAGCTATTCTTTCTTTCGTCAACTCCTACCTCTCGCAAACCAAAGGCGGTATTTTCATTGGGGTAGGTCTGGTGATGTTACTATGGACCGTGATCAATCTGGTGAGCAATATCGAAATCACTTTCAACCGTATTTGGGAAGTAAAGAAAGCGCGTTCCATGTACCGGAAGATTACGGACTATTTCTCCATGTTCCTGCTCATGCCGATTCTGATTGTGGTATCGGGCGGTCTTTCTCTGTTTGTGAGTACCGTTCTGAAGCAGATGGACGATTTCGTTTTACTGGCTCCCGTCATGAAGTTCATGATCCGCCTTATCCCATTTGTTTTGACTTGGCTGATGTTTACAGGGCTGTATATCTTCATGCCCAACACGAAAGTAAAATTCAAGCACGCTCTGATTGCAGGTATCCTCGCAGGTTCCGCTTATCAGGCTTTCCAGTTCCTGTATATCAACAGCCAGTTATGGGTATCGAAATACAATGCTATCTACGGTAGCTTCGCCGCTCTCCCCTTGTTTCTGCTCTGGCTGCAAATCTCATGGACCATCTGTCTGTTCGGAGCTGAATTGACGTATGCCGGACAAAATATCCGCAGCTTTAGCTTCGATCAGGATACCCGCAACATCAGCAGACGTTACCGGGACTTTATCTCTATCCTGATCATGTCGCTTATCGCCAAACGTTTCGAAAAGAATGAACCGCCTTATACAGCAGCAGAGATATCGGAAGAGCATCAAATCCCTATCCGGCTGACTAATCAGGTACTCTATCAATTACAAGAAATAGACCTGATCCATGAAGTAGTGTCCGACCAAAAGAGTGAAGATATTGGTTACCAACCCTCTATGGATATTAACCAGCTGAATGTAGCCATCTTGCTCGACCGACTGGATACTTATGGGTCCGAAAACTTCAAGATCGACAAGGATGAGGAGTTTAATGACGAATGGAAAGTACTGACTGAATCCAGAGAAGAATACTATAAGAAGGCAAGTAAAGTGCTACTGAAAGACCTATAGAAATTCCCATAAACGTCTTTGTTTTTTACCAATTCTCAATTTTGAGAACCATATTTAGGCAAATACCTCATAATCAAGAAATTAAAGACTCTTGATTTTTCCTTTAAAAGAAACAGGCCGTTGGTTTTAAAGGAAAGCCTCGTTGGTTTTAAAGGAACGACCTCTTCCTTTTAAACCAACGAGGCTTTTTACTGTATATCTACTCCGGCAAGTCCAAGGAGTAATCTTTTTTCAATTAGTATTGATTATAAGAAATGACCTTTTCTTTCGGCTTCCTCATCTTCTTTCGTTTCTCTTTCACCGGATACCCGATTGCAATATCCAGCAATAAACGTTTAGAAGCAGGAATACCTGTCAATTCCTTGATCTCTTTTTCATCAAACCAGCCCAAGATGCAGGAACCCAGTCCTTCATTCTCTGCAGCCAATGTGATATGAGCAGCAGCGATTCCAATATCAATCAGCGGGAAATGCTTGCCTTTTACTTTTCCTCCAAGCAAGGATGTAATATTAGCAGACTCTTCTACAACCAGAATATGTACAGGGGCATCTTTGGCGAACTTATTCATGCCAAGTCCGGCTGCCGCCTTCCCCACTTTTGAAGCCAGCTCATGGTCCGTCACGACCACAAACTTCCATGGCTGCGCATTGCAGGCAGAAGGAGCCAGACGAGCAGCTTCCAGAATGCGCTCCAGCTTCTCTGCTTCTACCGGGCGCTCTTTATCATACGCCCGGTCACTCTGACGAGACAGTACCAATTGCAGAAAATCCATCAGACATCTATTTTTTAATTATCTATACTGAATCATCCGGCTGATATATTTACCGATGATATCAAATTCGATATTCACTACGCTACCGATTTCAAATGTATGAAAGTTGGTATATTCGTAAGTATAAGGTATGATAGCTACCTGGAAAGTATCATCCGTCGGATTGCATACCGTCAGACTGACACCATTAACAGTCACCGAACCCTTGTCTACCGTGATATAACCACGTTTCGCCATTTCCTTATCAAATGCATATTTAAATGTAAAATACCAGCTTCCTTCCGCATCCTTGATTTCCACACAAGTAGCAGTCTGGTCTACGTGTCCCTGCACGATATGTCCGTCCAGTCGGCCATTCATCATCATGCTGCGCTCTACATTCACCTTATCGCCCACTTTCAGCAAACCAAGATTCGAACGGTCCAGCGTTTCTTTCATGGCAGTTACCGTATACGTATCATCGGTCAGACTCACTACCGTCAGGCATACTCCGTTGTGAGAAATACTCTGATCAATCTTCAGCTCATTTACAAACGAACACTTAAATGTAAAGTGTATATTCTCCTGGTCTTTCACCAGTGCTACCAAAGTAGCGTACTCTTCTACGATTCCAGAAAACATAATGTTATTTATTTTAGTACGGCTCAAAGATACAAATAAGGAAGGAGCTTAAAAAATAAGAGCAAAAAAAAATGGGGCTTTTCACAAAGCTCCATTTTTCAGTTTTCAATAGGTATTAGTTTTTTTTTAAGGTAAAAAGATTGTTTTCAGGATAACGGTGCAAATATAGTCGCTTTTACTGATACTCTCCAAATTATAAAACATGTCATATAACATCTTTTTGAAATTTCTTTGGATTTATTATCATTTGACGCAAAACCGCCCATAACTTGTCCGTTACAAGGGACAAATATAGGATTATTTTCTAAGTAGCCCTAATTTTTGTTTAAAAACATGCAAAAAATTACGATTTCGGGTAGTTTTCGTCCACTTTTCCGCTATGTTTTAAGACTTTCGCATCAATAAAGAAGACTATTTCTTCGGCTATATTAGTAATATGGTCGCCCGAACGCTCCAGTTTGCGGAACACACCAACCAAGTCAACACATGTATGCGCCGTCTCCGGATGTTCGCGGATGTAATCTGCCAGGATGCCTGTGGCTTCCGCATTGATATCATCCAGCAGATTATCTTTGCCGAATACCACCGTTGCCATTTCAATGTTCTCTTCGTTCAAGGCACGTTTTGCCAGTTCCAGCATGGATAATACCTCTGCCTGCATCTCTCCCAAACGCAGACGAGTCAGCAGATCGGCGTCCAGCACCGGTTCTTTACAGCGAATAACGAAACGGGCTATCCCTTCTGCAAAGTCCCCCAGACGTTCCAGATTCGTATTGATTTTCAGCATTGCCAGCACAAATCGGAGATCAATCGCCACCGGATTATACAATGCAATGATATCCTCTATATCACTGTCGATCTTCAGTTCAAAGGCATTCACCCGACGTTCGCGAACCATTACCTGTTGTGCCAGTTCCTTGTCAAGTGTCATGACTGCTTCCCCTGCACGGTCAAGCTGATTGTACACCAGTGTCCACATTTCATCCACTTCTTTCTTCAATAGAATGAGTTCCGATTCTATAAACTTTACCATAGTCTATATATATATAAATGATTAATATTCTCGTTTTTCACAAACACTCCGGTGGCGCTTAGCCGAAACGTCCTGTGATATAATTCTGGGTAGCCTCTTTCTCAGGGTTGGTGAATATCCTTTTCGTATCACCATACTCTACCATCTCTCCCAAGTAGAAGAAAGCCGTCTTGTCACTGACACGTGCCGCCTGCTGCATATTGTGAGTTACGATCACGATTGTATAGTCCTTCTTCAGTTCATGAATCAGTTCCTCTACTTTGGCCGTAGAAATAGGATCGAGCGCGGAAGCCGGTTCATCCATCAACAGTACCGAAGGAGATACCGCCATGGCACGGGCAATGCAAAGACGCTGCTGCTGTCCACCGGATAAAGCATAGGCAGACTCTTTCAGTTTATCTTTCACCTCATCCCAAAGCGCAGCCCCTTTCAGCGTCTCTTCTACCCGCTGGCGGATGAAAGCGTTATCTTTCACTCCATTGACGCGAAGCCCGTAAGCGACATTCTCGAATATGCTTTTCGGGAAAGGGTTAGGGCGCTGGAAAACCATGCCCACATTCTTGCGAAGCTCGTCCACTTCCATCCCTTTGGCATAAATATTATGCCCGTCAATCCGGATTTCACCTTCCAGACGGGTAGCGGGAATCAAGTCGTTCATCCGGTTGAAAAGACGAAGGAAAGTCGATTTGCCACATCCTGACGGTCCTATAAAGGCAACTACAGACTTTTCTTCAATCTCCATGCTAATCCCCTTCAAAGCGTGAAAATCACCATACCAGAAGTTTACATCACGCGCATCTATTTTTATTGTATCCATATACTTATCAATTCGTTTTTACTCTTTTCTCGAAATATTTTCTCAATGCATTTGCCAGCAGATTAACCAAAAGGATAATCACAATCAGTACCAAAGCCGTACCATAAGCCAACGGCAACTGCGCTTCCATATCCGTTCCGCTGGTCGAAATCACATACAGGTGATACGGCAGCGCCATACACTGGTCCAGAATGCTCGTCGGCAACTGCGGCAGGAAGTAAGCGGCACAGGTAAACAGAATCGGTGCCGTCTCGCCTGAAACACGTCCCAAAGCAAGGATTAATCCTGTAATGATGTTCGGCATCCCCATCGGAAGAATCACATGCCAGATCGTCTGCAATCTGGTAGCCCCCAATGCCCTGCTTCCTTCACGCATACTGTCGGGAATCGCTTTCAACGCCTCCTCTGTAGTACGAATAACCAAAGGTACGCAAAGTAAACCTAACGTCAAAGAACCCGCCAGAATACTGTCACCGAAGCCCATATAATTGACAAACAGCGCCATACCGAACAGACCGAAAACGATAGAAGGAATACCGCTCAGATTATTCGTCATCACTCGTATAAAACGTACCAGCTTCCCTTTCGGAGCATATTCATTCATATAGATTCCACTCATCACTCCCACCGGAAAAGCGAAAAGCGCACTGCCAACCATCAGATAGAAAGTACCGACAATAGCCGGCCAGATACCTCCGCCGGTCATCCCGTCCGTAGGTGCCGAAGTGATGAAGTCCCAACTGATAGCGCCCGCTCCCTTATATATAATGAAACCGAGAATCGCAAACAAAATCAACACTATGCAGAGACTCAACAACCGGAAAATTCCGAAAGCCAGCCTCTGAGAACGGTGTTTCGCTTTATTATTACTTCGTATTTCCATATCACTTGCTACGTTTTATTCCTTTAGAAGAGATATACTCCACGCTAAAGTTGATGATTAATGTTATAAAGAACAGTACGACACCCAACAGGAACAATGCTTCGTAGTGCGGTCCGCCTGCCGGAGCTTCTCCCAGTTCCGCCGCAATCGTTGCCGGAATCGTACGGAGCGGTTCGAGAATTGTTGTCGGTATCACTGCGGCATTACCCGTTACCATCAATACTGCCATCGTCTCTCCGATAGCGCGTCCGATGCCCAGCACCACGCCGGAAGTGATTCCGGAGATCGAATAGGGAATCACGACCTTATATATAGTCTGCCACTGCGAAGCTCCCAGCGCCAGACTTGCTTCCCGCATCGAACGCGGGCAATTGCGCATGGCATCTTCGGTAACCGTTATGATAGTAGGCAGCGCCATGATAGCCAGGATGATACTTCCTGCCAAACCGCTCTCCCCTACCGGCAGATCAAAGAATTTCTGAATCAGCGGAACAACAACGATCAGGCCGAAAAAGCCATAAACCACCGAAGGAATACCACTCAGCAGCTCAATAATCGGTTTCAGCCAGTTACGCACCTTCGGATTGGCGACCTCAGACATATAGATAGATACCGAAAGCCCGAACGGAAGCGCAAAAAGTATAGCGAACAGACTCACCCACAAAGTACCCGCTATCAACGGCAGAAATCCGAATAAGGCGGCAGGAGTAGCTGTAGGGAACCATTCGGCACCCGCAAAGACATCTTTTACCGAAATGGTATTATCCTTGATAAAATGCACCGCATCGGGCTGTACTATAAATTTCTGCGGAACAAAAGCCACGATACCGGGCGTTTTTTCCACCAACTGCGTGATTCTTTCACCGGCATACTCGTAAGCCGGACCCAGTTCTTCCTCCGTATAATACTCCGTGATGTCTTCCAAACGAAAAACCCGGATAGGGAGATCCTCCCCACCGAGTTCTTTCCAGTTCGTTATCTCCTCGTCGAAAACGTCCTTTATCTGAGCAGGGCTCAGCGTATTTACCTTATTGCCTTTGTTCAAAGCCAACACGTACCCTTCTTCAATCACCTTGCTATTGAACAGCCCGAAAGCCTCCGTAAACAGGAAAAGCACAATCAGCAGGATTGTAATACTTGTTACGAAACCGCTACAAGTCAGAATTCCTTCTATTATTTTCTCAAAAATCTTCTTCATACCTATTGGTTTTCTGATGCAAAGAAAGCAACTCCTTATTAAGGAGGTGTGACTAACGTTTGAAGGAAGTATTTCAATGCTGTTACATTTGTGTTACAAACATTATTTCTCCCTTATCTGAAACAAAAATGTAATATGTGATTGTTTTATTTGCACCAACAATAAAAAGAATAATTATGAAAGTGAGAAGAAATTTATTAATCGCCCTTTCCCTTCTGTCTCTCAGCGCCAACGCACAGCGTATCAAAGGCAGCGACACCGTATTGCCTGTTGCCCAACAAACAGCAGAGCGATTTATGAATCAGCATCCGGATGCGCGGGTCACTGTCACCGGAGGAGGCACCGGGGTCGGCATCTCCGCACTGATGGATAATACGACGGATATTGCCATGGCTTCCCGTCCGATCAAATTCAGCGAAAAGATGAAAACCAAAGAAGCCGGACAAGAGGTGGACGAGGTGATCGTAGCCTACGACGCCCTTGCCGTAGTGGTGCACCCTTCCAATCCGGTGAAACAGCTCACCCGCCAGCAGCTGGAAGATATCTTCCGTGGAAAAATCACCAACTGGAAGCAAGTGGGCGGAGACGACCGCAAAATAGTTGTCTATTCCCGCGAAACCTCTTCGGGAACTTACGAATTCTTCAAGGAAAACGTGCTGAAAAACAAGAACTATATGGCAGGCAGCCTTTCCATGCCCGCCACAGGTGCTATCATCCAGTCCGTCAGCCAGACGAAGGGAGCCATCGGGTACGTCGGGCTGGCATACGTATCTCCCCGCACCAAAACGCTTTCCGTTTCGTATGACGGAAGCCACTACGCCGCCCCGACAGTGGAGAACGCAACGAACAAGACTTATCCCATTGTCCGCCCCCTTTATTACTATTATAATGTGAAGAACAAAGAGCAGGTAGCTCCTCTGATCAACTTCATTCTTTCGCCCGAAGGACAGGAGATTATAAAAAAGAGCGGTTATATTCCAGTAAAATAAAAAAAATGTCCTACTTTTGTAGCCTATAAATAGAGTTAACATTTTAACGTTATGACAGATATTAAAAACGAAGACACAGGCGATAAGAAAAGCCTGAACTTTATTGAACAGGCAGTAGAGAAGGATTTGAAGGAAGGTAAAAATGGTGGAAAAGTGCAGACCCGCTTCCCGCCCGAGCCGAACGGATACCTTCACATCGGTCATGCCAAAGCTATTTGCCTTGATTTCGGCATCGCTGCCAGACATGGCGGTGTATGTAACCTTCGTTTCGACGACACAAACCCGACCAAAGAGGACGTGGAATACGTAGAAGCCATCAAAGAAGATATTCAATGGCTTGGCTACCAATGGGGAAACGAATACTACGCTTCCGACTATTTCCAGCAATTATGGGACTTCGCCATCCGCCTCATCGAGGAAGGAAAAGCATATATCGACGAGCAAACAGCTGAACAGATTGCCCAGCAAAAAGGTACTCCCACGCAAGCAGGTGTGAACAGCCCGTACCGTGACCGCCCAATCGAAGAAAGCCTGGAACTCTTCAAGAAGATGAACAGCGGTGAGATAGAAGAAGGCGCTATGGTACTCCGTGCCAAAATCGACATGGCCAATCCTAATATGCACTTCCGCGACCCGATCATCTATCGTGTCGTGAAGCATCCGCACCACCGCACAGGTACTACCTGGAAGGCTTATCCGATGTACGACTTCGCCCACGGACAGAGTGACTTCTTCGAAGGAGTAACCCACTCTCTGTGTACGCTCGAATTTGTGGTACACCGTCCGCTCTATGATCTCTTCATCGACTGGCTGAAAGAAGGTAAGGATCTGAACGACAACCGTCCCCGTCAGACTGAGTTCAACAAGCTGAACCTGAGCTACACGCTGATGAGCAAACGCAACCTGCTGACGCTGGTAAAAGAAGGATTGGTGAACGGATGGGACGATCCCCGTATGCCGACTATCTGCGGCTTCCGCCGTCGTGGTTATTCTCCGGAATCTATTCATAAATTTATCGATAAAATCGGTTATACGACTTACGATGCCCTGAACGATATCGCATTGCTGGAAAGCTCCGTACGTGACGATCTGAACAGCCGTGCTACCCGCGTATCTGCTGTCATCAACCCGGTGAAACTCATCATCACCAACTATCCGGAAGGACAAGTGGAGGAACTGGAAGCTATCAACAATCCGGAAGATCCGGAAGCAGGAAGCCACATGATCGAGTTCAGCCGTGAATTATGGATGGAACGCGAAGACTTTATGGAAGACGCGCCCAAGAAATATTTCCGCATGACTCCGGGACAGGAAGTACGCCTCAAAAACGCTTACATCGTAAAATGTACCGGATGCAAGAAGGATGAGAACGGCGTAATCACAGAAGTATATTGTGAATATGACGCGAACACCCGCAGCGGTATGCCGGATGCCAACCGCAAAGTGAAAGGTACGCTCCACTGGGTAAGCTGCAACCACTGCCTGCAAGCAGAAGTACGCCTCTACGACCGTCTGTGGAAAGTAGAAAACCCACGCGACGAACTGGCTGCCATCCGTGAAGCAAAGAACTGCGAAGCTCTGGAAGCAATGAAGGAAATCATCAATCCGGATTCTTTGAAAGTTCTGCCGAATTGCTATATCGAGAAGTTTGCGGCAACCTTGCCTGTGCTCTCATACCTGCAATTCCAACGCATCGGTTATTTCAATATCGACAAAGACTCGACTCCGGAGAAACTTGTATTCAACCGCACGGTAGGATTAAAGGATACCTGGGGCAAAATCAATAAATAAAATTCAGCCCTCACAGGCTACTTAAACATAAAAAGGCAGTGCCAAAAGCCGAATAAAGAATAAATCTATGATATTATTCAGGCACGAATTACACGGATTGCACGGATTTAAAGAGTTCACGTAACTTACAAGCCGCTTCAATCTGTGTAATCCGTGCCTAAACATCTTTTTAGCGCTGCTTTATTCAAATCAAAATAAATCAGAATGGGGAGAAAAAATTCACCGTCCGCAAATAAAGAACTAAACGAGTTAATCGCTCAATATGAAACGGCAAAAGCAGAAAACCGACAACTCTATCTGGACGGAGACCAACTAGCCGACATTGCTGACCGATACGCTGCCGAACGGAAATTCGACGAAGCGCAAGAGGTCATAACTTACGGCCTCCACCTGCATCCCGACAGCACAGATCTACTGGTAGAGCAGGCCTATCTTTATCTTGATACCGGTAAAATACCTCTGGCGAAAAAAGTAGCAGAAAGCATCACAGATGATTATATTACTGATGTAAAAATGCTGAAAGCGGAACTTCTGCTGAACGAAGGACAACTGGAAGCAGCCCGAAGCACATTAGATACCATAGAAGATACGGATGAACTGGAAACAATTATTAACATCATCTATCTCTATATGGATATGGGATACCCCGAAGCCGCCAAGGAATGGTTGGATAAAGGTACCCCCCGATTCGGTAAAAAAGAAGATTTCATAGCTGTCATGGCAGACTATCTCGCAGGCACCAATGAACTCGAAGCCGCATCGACCTATTACAATCAACTGATTGATATGGACCCTTACAATGCCAGTTACTGGGTGGGACTTGCCAAATGCCGCTTTGCAGCTGAAGACAGCGAAAAAGCAATCGAAGCCTGTGACTTTGCACTGGCTGCCGACGAGACGTTTGGAGAAGCCTACGCTTACCGCGGACATTGCTATTTCTATCTGAACAATTCGGATGCCGCCATTGAGAATTATACAAAGGCGATAGAATACAAAGCCTTTCCTCCCGAAATGGGTTACATGTTTTTGGGGATGGCATATTCCAACAAAGGAGCATGGCAAGAAGCAGACGATTGCTACCAACGTGTCATCGACCGTTTTGTAGCAGACGGAGCCGGCAACTCTCCTCTATTGATAGATACTTATACCAACAAAGCTGTAGCCGCCTCCCAACTAGGCAAGCATGAGGAAGCGCATCTGTTATGTAAAAAAGCCAAAAAGATCCAGCCGGATGATCCCGGTATCCATCTGACAGAAGGTAAACTCTACATGAAGGAAGGTCAGAAAAAAAAGGCAGTCAAGGCTTTTGACAAAGCACTGGTGATGGAACCGAGTGCAGAAATGTGGTATTTGGTAGCTTCGGCCTATTCGGACGCAGAGTACTTATATCAAGCCAAACTCTGTTTTGAAGAGTCATACCGGATTGATCCCAACTATGCAGACGTCACAGAGAAACTGAGTATTCTCAGTCTGATGCATAACGAGATAGACGACTTCTTCAAGTACAACAGTGAAAGTGCCCATCCGATCAGCGAGGACATCATTCTGGATCTGCTGTCCAGACCTAACCAAACGGAGGAAGGCGAACAAATGCTCAAAGAAGTCTGGAAGCGCATGAAGAAAGAGAAAGGAAATAAATAATCATATTAATAAACTTTAGCCCAAAAACACATGGAATCAGTAGCTTTTATCCAGTGGTGTCTCGAACATCTGAATTATTGGACAATCACTTTATTAATGACTATAGAAAGCTCCTTCATCCCTTTCCCATCGGAAGTGATCATCCCGCCGGCAGCATACAAAGCAGCTGTCAATGACGAGCTTAATATTTACTTGGTAGTCTTATTTGCCACCATCGGTGCAGATATCGGCGCATTAATCAACTATTATCTGGCCAAATGGCTGGGACGTCCCATTATTTATAAATTTGCCAACAGCCGCATCGGGCACATGTGTCTGATCGACGAAGCCAAAGTACAACATGCCGAATCTTATTTCGACAAGCATGGCGCACTTTCCACCTTCATCGGCCGATTGATTCCGGCAGTTCGCCAACTGATTTCCATACCGGCAGGACTTGCCCGCATGAAAATGCACACCTTCCTGTTGTATACCACTATCGGAGCCGGATTATGGAATACAATCCTCGCCATAATCGGGTATTACCTCTCGACAGTGCCCGGCATCGAAAGCGAAGAACAACTGATTGCCAAAGTAACAGAATACAGCCACGAAATCGGCTATTGCTTCATCGCAATCGGAATATTCATCGTGGGCTTCCTGGTTCATAAAGGAATGAAGAGAAATAAATAATAAGTAATAGGTAATAAGTATTAGGTATTAACCGAAGCTGCTGTGTTATTAGCTTATCCGCACGGTTTAATACTTAATACTTATTACCTATTACTTATTACTTATTACTTAAAAATTAAACTGCACTCCTACGCCCAGCACTTCTTTGAATTGCAGGCGTGATCCTTTGCTGCCGTCTTTCTGAACTATTTTGATATCATCGTCATAGACCATATTGGTAGTCAGCGTAGTGGAGAACCATTTGTTGATTGCCATATTAATCTGCACTTCCCAGTTCACATCAATATTCTGAGGTTTATGCAAGTAGTCAGAATACAAGTCCAGACGGGAATATACAGTCATGTTCTTTAAGAATTCATATTTCACCTCTCCTTTCAGATTAGCACCGAAGCTCGACAAAAGATGTTTGCCGGGATCGACACCAAAAGCGCCTTCATCAGACAAACGGTCATTTAGAACAAAGGTGCCGCGCCAAGAGGCAGGAGACAATACAACCGTGAAAATCTTTCCCGGATCATATGTGAATCCCAAACCGGTAGTCAGATATGCCGGAGACATAAATTCGGAGATAGCGACATCCTTATTGACTGAATAGTCGTATCCTGGCGAGAATTGTGTCTGGAAAGTGGTAAATGCACTTGCATACCAGTTTTTGGCGATAGAATACCCATAGTTGGTATTCATATATATTTTATCATTGGCCTTTCTCATGCCATCCTCCCCTGTCTTATTCAAGCCATAAGCCAGTTCAAGACGGTTGTTCCATATATGCTTTCCCTTTTTATAGTTAGCCTGATAAGTACCTTGCAAGTCAAAAGCGACAGAATTGTCACCTCCGGCAGACCAGTTGGTCAAACTAACCTGCGTCAGCTTGAGTCCGGCAAAACCTTCCGTTGTCCAGGGAGAAGTTTGTGTACTATCGGCCGTTTGAGCCGACAAGTGTGCAGCGCCCATACCTAACAGGGCGATGAAGAAAAATCGAATTTTGTCCATGTGGTTAAGGTTTAATGTAAAGTAATAGGTAATAGGTATTAAGTAATACTCCGCATAATTAATGCCAATAATGAAATAAGCGACTTCGGCTAATACTTATTACTTAATACCTAATACTTATTACCTATTCTTTAACTGCCGCCAATGCCTTCTCATAGTCAGGTTCCTGAGTAATCTCCGGAACAAGTTCCGTATATGCTACTTTGCCGTCTTTGCCGATTACGACTACTGCACGTGCCAGTAAGCCTGCCAACGGTCCGTCTGCCATACGCAGTCCGTAGCTCTCGTCAAAATCAGAGAAACGGAAATCTGACAATGGGATTACGTTTTCGATGCCTTCCGTCGTACAGAAACGTGCGTGGGCAAAAGGAAGGTCTTTGGAGATAGCTAATACTACCGTATCTTTGAGACCTGCTCCCATTTTATTAAATTTGCGTACCGATGTTGCACAGACACTGGTATCCAGACTTGGAAAAATATTTAGAATCACATTTTTGCCGTTCAGGTCTTTCAGGGAGAAAGAAGACAAATCTGTTTTTACTAACTCAAAGTCAGGAGCGACTTTACCTACTTGTATAAATTCACCGATCAGTTTCACCGGTTGTCCTTTGAAATTTGTTGTTGCCATATTGCATTTACATTTTAAAATTACTTTATAATAAAAACAACTTATCCCCGGAATATGTTCACACGAAAACCTTTTCTAAAATCAATTTGTTATTCCTCCACAAATTCACAGAGTATTCATTTAAAATTAAAGAACGTATGGAAACTGTTTTCAATGAGATCAAACATTCAGTAAAAAACTGGTGGACCTCTCTCCTGTTAGGAATCGTGTATATTATTGTCGCCCTTTGGCTTATGTTCTCACCTCTCAGCAGCTATGTGGCACTTAGCATCGTTTTCAGCATATCGATGCTGATAAGCGGTATTCTCGAAATTATATTCTCCCTCAGCAACCGCAAGGGTGTACCGAGTTGGGGCTGGTATCTGGTAGGAGGAATTATCGACCTTATCTTAGGTATTTATCTGATTGCCTATCCGATGGTCAGCATGGAAGTGATTCCGTTTATCATCGCCTTCTGGCTTATGTTTCGGGGCTTTTCCTCTACCGGCTATTCCATCGACCTCAAACGTTACGGCACCCGTGACTGGGGCTGGTATATGGCCTTCGGTATCCTCGCCATCATCTGTGCTCTCATCATATTGTGGCAACCGGCAGTAGGTGCATTGTACGTGGTCTACATGATTTCCTTTACTTTCTTCATCATCGGACTTTTCCGCGTCATGCTTTCGTTCGAATTGAGGAATCTGCATAAAAGAAAATAAAAATCTTTCGGCAGTTACTTCGTATTTTGTTTATCTTTGTAGGCAATTTACACGAATCAATAAACTAAAAAAGAAGAAAAATTATGGCAATGCATACTTGGTTTGAGTGCAAAATCCGTTACGAGAAAACAATGGAAAACGGAATGCAGAAAAAAGTGACTGAACCTTATCTGGTAGATGCACTCAGCTTTACAGAAGCAGAAGCACGTATTATTGAGGAGATGACTCCATTTATAACAGGAGAATTTACAGTATCGGACATTAAACGTGCCAACTATAGCGAACTTTTCCCCAGCGACGAGGAAAGTGCCGACCGCTGGTTTAAGTGCAAACTGATCTTTATCACCCTTGACGAAAAAAGCGGTGCGGAGAAAAAGACTTCTACCCAAGTGCTGGTTCAGGCTGCCGACTTGCGCGACGCAGTGAAGAAGCTGGATGAAGGCATGAAAGGAACGATGGCCGACTACCAGATCGGTATGGTATCCGAGACCCCGTTGATGGATGTATATCCTTACAGTGCCGGACCGAATGACAAACCGGAGTTTGATCCGTCAAAAGCATAAGTAACCATGAGTATTGCTGACAATCTTAAGCAAGTGCTGGCCGAACTCCCACAAGGAGTCCGGCTGGTTGCTGTCTCAAAATTCCATCCCAATGAAGCGATAGAAGAGGCTTATCAGGCGGGACAGCGTATTTTCGGAGAAAGCAAAGTGCAGGAAATGACAGCTAAATACGAAACGTTGCCGAAAGACATCGAATGGCATTTTATCGGGCACTTGCAGACAAACAAGATCAAATACATGATCCCCTACGTAGCGATGATACATGGAATCGATACGTACAAACTGCTGACGGAAGTCAACAAGCAAGCTGTCAAAGCGGGACGTATCGTGAACTGTCTGTTACAGATTCACGTTGCACAGGAAGAGACCAAATTCGGTTTCAGCCCCGAAAAATGCAAGGATATGCTGCATGCCGGCGAATGGAAAGAACTGTCTCACGTACGCATCTGCGGATTGATGGGAATGGCAAGCAACACCGATGATGTTGAACAAATTAACCGGGAATTTTGTTTACTGAATAGGCTCTTTCAGGAAATAAAAGCAAACTGGTTTGCCGAAACCTTTACTTTCCGTGAATTGTCGATGGGTATGTCACATGACTATCACGAAGCAATCGCCGCAGGAAGCACTCTGGTACGGGTAGGAAGCAAGATATTCGGAGAAAGAAACTATTAATCAGTAGCCAACTACTTTAAAAAGATATAATTATGACCGATTTAAAAACTACTTTCGCAGGGCTTTCTCTCAGAAACCCAATCATTATCAGTAGTTCGGGACTGACCAACAGTGCCGGCAAAAATAAGAGACTGGCAGAAGCAGGTGCAGGTGCCATCGTACTGAAATCTCTGTTTGAGGAGCAAATCATGCTGGAAGCGGATCAACTGAAAGATCCCGCTTTTTATCCGGAAGCAAGCGATTATCTGGAAGAATATATCCGTGAACATAAATTAGCTGAATATCTCACCTTAATCAAGGAAAGCAAAAAAGAGTGTAACATCCCCATCATAGCCAGCATCAACTGCTATTCGGATGCGGAATGGATAGACTTTGCCAAACAGATACAGGAAGCCGGTGCCGATGCACTGGAAATCAATATTCTGGCATTGCAATCGGATGTACAATATACGTACGGTTCATTTGAGCAGCGTCATATCGACATCCTGCGTCATATCAAACGGACAGTAAGCATTCCGGTGATTATGAAACTGGGGGACAACCTGACAAATCCTGTCGCTCTGATCGATCAGCTGTACGCTAACGGAGCAGCTGCAGTGGTTCTCTTCAACCGTTTCTACCAGCCGGATATCAATATCGAGAATATGGAACAAATATCCGGTGCAGTATTCAGCACTTCCGCCGATCTTGCCACTCCTCTCCGTTGGATTGGAATCGCATCCTCAGTGGTAGACAAAATCGATTATGCAGCCTCCGGTGGTGTTTCCAGTCCGGAAGCAGTAGTAAAAGCAATCCTTGCCGGAGCTACTGCCGTAGAAGTTTGCAGCGCTGTCTATCAGAACACGAACGCATTCATCGGAGAATCCACCCGCTTCTTATCTGCATGGATGGAACGGAAAGGTTTCGAAAGTATTGCTCAGTTCAAAGGAAAACTGAATATTAAAGACGTTCAAGGCATCAATACGTTCGAACGTACGCAATTCCTAAAATATTTCGGTAAGAAAGAAAATTAAGAATGAAGGACTAGAAACAAAGAATAAAAAAGAAGAATGAAGAATCCGCCGGCGCATTTATACTACCGGTAATTCTTCATTCTTCTTTTTTTTAGTTCTTTATTATTTATAACAGATTACTGGCCAACTCACTCAACTGACTGCGTTCGCCTTTCACCAGATTGACATGTGCAAAGATATTCTGGTCTTTCATACGGTCGATCATATATACAAGACCATTAGACTGACTATCCAGATACGGCTGGTCAATCTGCTGGATATCTCCCGTAAACACCATCTTCGTACCTTCGCCTGCACGGGTAATGATCGTTTTTATTTCATTCGGGGTCAGGTTCTGCGCTTCGTCAATGATACAGTACATTTCACTCAAACTACGTCCGCGGATAAATGCCAGCGCTTCAATCACCAGTTGCTCGCTCTTCTGCATATCTTCGATACGTTTCACTTCGGTCGAGTTAGCGGCAAACTGACGTTTGATCACATTCAGGTTGTCAAACAGCGGTTGCATATATGGAGCAACTTTTTCCTGTGCGTCTCCCGGAAGGAAACCGATATCTTTGTTGGACAACGCCACCACCGGACGTGCCAGCAATACTTGCTTATAATCAGTCAACTTACCTAAAGCAGCCGCTAAAGCCAGCAATGTCTTACCCGTTCCTGCCTTTCCTGTCAATGCCACCAGTTTGACGTTCGGATCGTTCAGTATCTCGAAAGCAAAACTCTGTTCGGCATTACGAGGTTCAATACCATAGTTGCGTCCCTTCGTGACGCGGCAAATGGAATGGGTAAAAGGATTGTATCGTGCCAGTACACTGTTCCGGTCACTTTTCAGAACGAAGCATTCGTTAGGATGAATGACGTCTTTAAAGTCAAATTCACTCAGATCGATGCCTTCTTTGGAGGAATAGATACGGTCGATTAATGCCGGATCCACGTTTTCAAAGATCTCATTGGATTTCTCGAATATATCGACATTGGATACTTTATCTGTGATATAGTCTTCGCTGGTAATGCCGATGGAACGTGCCTTCATACGCAGGTTCACATCCTTGGTCACTAAGATAGCCGGAGTCTTCGGATATTTACCCGCCAGATATTCAACGGCTGCCAATATCAGATGATCAGGTTTCTTCACCGGAAAAGATTCATGAACTTTGGGAGCATCCACATTGCCGGGGACAATGAACAGGCGTCCCAATCCTTCTCCCAGACTCACTCCTTTAGAGAAAAGTTCGTCACTTGTCAGCAAATCCAGTTCCCGGACAAACTCACGGGCATTGAAATTAATCTGCTCGTTTCCTTTCTTGAACTTGTCCAGTTCTTCCAGTACGACAAGGGGGAGATAAATATCATTTTCCTGAAAATTCTTCAAACAATTATAGTCGTGAAGAATAACATTTGTGTCAATTACAAAATTTTTCTTAGTTCCCATGATTTCTTAGATTTTAATGTTGATATTTGCAGTCTCATTCATCAATCCTCCGTTTACAGTTGGAATGATGGTTCTAAAGATAAACAATTTTGCGAGCAATAAAGATTGCCCGGAGTTAAATATTATAAAACATGGATTATCAGAACACTTTAAAGTACTTATATGAAAGTGCACCGATGTTTCAGCAAATAGGTGGTAAAGCATATAAGCCAGGTTTAGAGACAACACACAAATTGGACGAACATTTAGGTCATCCGCATCAAGAATTCAGAACGATACATATCGCCGGGACAAATGGAAAAGGTTCCTGTTCGCATACGATCGCTGCCGTGCTACAAGCCGCGGGCTATAAAGTCGGGTTATTCACTTCCCCGCATCTGATCGATTTCCGCGAGCGTATCCGTATCAACGGTGAAATGATTCCCGAAGAGTATGTGGTCAACTTTGTAGAAGACCACCGTTCCTTCTTCGAACCTCTGCACCCTTCTTTCTTCGAACTTACCACGGCAATGGCATTCCGCTATTTTGCCGATCAGAAGGTAGATGTGGCAGTGATCGAGGTAGGCATGGGCGGACGTCTGGACTGTACCAATATCATCACCCCCGATCTGTGTGTTATTACCAATATCGGTTTCGACCATATGCAATATCTGGGCCACACACTGACTAAAATAGCCAAAGAAAAGGCAGGAATTATCAAAGAAGATGTTCCGGTAGTAGTGGGAAAAGTATCCGGAGCGGTGAAAAGAGTATTTACGATGAAAGCCAAGGCAATGAATACCTTCATCACCTTCTCGGAAGAATTAAAGAGTTTCACCCATGTGCAATATTTGTCATATGATAACCTGAAGGAGTCCAGAGCCGATTTGCAGGAATTATTGGAGGAGGAAATAAAACTTCAGCAGATACAGACGCTTCCAATGAAAATGATGCAATTTGTCTCTCTTATCAACCCGGCTGACGCCATACGTGCGATAGACAGAATCATGGATAAAAGAAAAGACGCAATATCCATTCATAATTCCAGTTTTATGACGGGATTATACTACGAACTGAGCGGTCTCTATCAAACAGAAAATTGTCTCACAATCCTGGCAGCCCTGGATATTTTAAAGAACCTGGGATATGAAATCTGTAATAAAGATTACCATACCGGATTCTCTAATGTATGCGAGATGACCGGTCTGATGGGACGCTGGCAGAAACTCCAAAGCTATCCTGACCTCATCTGCGACACAGGTCACAACGCTGATGGCTTTAAAAGTATTCGCAAGCAATTGAAGTATATACACGAAAAGTTGCATCAGGAATTGCATATTGTATTCGGCATGGTCAGCGACAAGGATATCAGCAGTGTTCTGGAACTGTTGCCGAAAGACGCCACCTACTATTTCACCAAAGCGAGCGTGAAACGTGCAATGCCGGAAGATGAGCTGATGAAAATGGCTTTGGAAGCGGGACTGAAAGGCACCTCCTACCCTACCGTAGTGGATGCCGTGCGGGCAGCAAAAGAAAACTGCCCCCCTAAAGACTTCATCTTCGTGGGAGGCAGCAGTTTTATTGTCGCCGATTTGTTAGCGAACCGCGATACACTCAATCTCCACTAACGCATCCTTCGGCAAAGCCTTTACGGCCACAGCCGAACGTGCCGGAAAAGCTCCGTCAAAATACGTAGCATATACACCGTTCATTCCGGCAAAGAAAGACATATCCTGGAGGAATACAGTCGTTTTTACAATGTTTCCCATTGTCAACCCTGTTTCTTCCAGGATGTGTTTTATATTCTCCAACGACTGGCGTGCCTGTTCTTCAATTCCTTCCGCCATCTTTCCGGTAGCCGCATCGATAGGCAACTGACCCGATACGAATACCATTCCATTGGCTTCTATCGCCTGACTATAAGGACCGATAGCTCCCGGTGCTTTTTCACTGCAAATTACTTTTTTCATATTTATCTTCTTTTTTCTGTTTACCAATCCTCAAAGGTAGTAAAAAAATGCCTCTCGCAAAACGAATTTTGCAAGAGGCAACCATATTTCTGCTTATTAAAGACTATTCGGCTTTTTCTGTTTTTTCTTCTTCGGCAGATGCTTCAGCAGGAGTTTCTCTCGACACATTCACTGTTACATTTACAGAAGTTGGCTGCGGCTGATATGGCATACGGTTCTTCGGATCTTCACCATACTGATTAGGACCTACCGTACCATCGGCAAACAACATGTAGAGACTGAATACCCACCCGATGATAGGAACACAACAAATGAGTATCAACCAACCGGACTTGTTCAAGTCATGCAACCGCTTCACGCCCTGCGCCAAAGAGAACCATATAGAAGCTATTCCCGCTACGATACCAATCAAGATACCAAACAAGGAACCACCTGCGGAACCGGCAGCCGCACCAAGAAACAAAGTAGCTAAACCGAGAGAATAGGCAACACCAAAAACGATACCACCGATAATACCAGACAGGAAATATTCGATTCTACGAATACGACCGTCAAAAGAAAAAGGAGCTTTGAACATAATTTTATTAAGTTTATGTGAATAAATAGTTGATTGTAATCTTGATATGCTAGCAAAGATATAAAATAAATTAAATAAAGAAAGCTTTTATGTCAAAAAATCACCTCTTCTATCAAGAATAGAAAGCAAAAAAGAAACCAGCTAGTTTTTTTGTAGCACATTTTCTTAAACCTATTAACTGTTGATCAATGAAATCTCCTCGCTTGCGAAGCCTGCCACAAAAATATTCCCCCAAAAGCATATTACGCGATATTACAACCTATTTTGAGGATTCCGTTTTCCCTATCCGAGAAATAAATAGCATGTTATAATCTGGTTTACAAAAAGTTGCATGCACTCATCCGCATTCGACACTTCGCTTTATCCTTCTCTCTCAAAAAGACAAAAGGACAAAAAGGCACATGATAGTTTTGAAGATGGCAATGAGGAAAAAGAAGCGGATCAGCAAGGTAAAAAACAGAAAGCAAAGGCCATGTTTTCCTAAAATCATGTACAAATATCTGCCTGATTTCCTGTTGTTATGAGCATAACCAGTTATTATTGTCCTTAATGCTATCTCCCACACTTTATCCTTTAAATAATCCGTATAATATCCAACACTTTATTGGTAAACTACCGGAAGTGTTCATCAACAAAGCAACAATCTAGCTCGCGTAAAATACAATTTCGGCAATCACATAAAAACAGTCAATAAAAAGCAGTCAATAAATTAAAAATCAGCAAAGTAGTTTAAAGAACGCATCATAAGAATTTATAAAAGAGGCCATATGTCCTTTTTGTCATTATGTCACTTTGAAAGCTTACAAAAATCATTGGGAAGTTTGAAGAAATCTTCTTAATGATTGGATTCAAACATTGAGAAGATTCAATACAATCTTCTCAATGTTTTTTCTTTTTATCGGTGCGTTCGTTCAAGAATACGCTCCCAATCGTCGTTTATTTCAATTCTAAGAACTGAATTGCAGGTAATTGGAGTAATATCCTAAAACACATTCTGCCAATCTTTTAACCTTGGATGCTTACTGTCTTTCTCTGAGAGAACCACTTTTTCAGCAGGAATACGCCAATCAATATTCAAATCCGGATCATTCCATGCTATTGCTCCTTCACTTTGAGGAGAATAGAAGTTATCACATTTATATTGGAAAATCACTTCTTCACTTAAAACACTAAATCCATGAGCAAATCCACGAGGTATAAAAAACTGACGATGATTTTCACCTGTTAATTCTACAGATACATATTGCCCAAATGTAAGAGAGCCTTTTCTTATATCAACAGCAACATCTAACACAGCTCCTTTTATAACTCGCACTAATTTACTTTGAGCAAAAGGAGGTTTCTGGAAATGTAGGCCTCTCAATACTCCATAGCTAGACTTACTTTCATTATCTTGAACAAAAGTCGTTTTACAAACCTTTTCCTCAAATTCTCTTTGAGAAAAAGATTCAAAGAAATAACCACGATCGTCTTTAAAAATACGAGGTTCAATAATAACGACTCCCTCTATATTAGTCTTTATAATTTCCATTACTTTATTTCTCTACATAAACTCCTTCATTCATTGATACAACTCAGAATTTCTTTCCAAAACAAATACTCAAAAATGTTTTTACTAATATTTTAAAATCAAACCACCACGATCGATGTTGCAAATAGAATAAATCGTACCGTAAACGGCGCAACATTTTCTCCATAGTATCTGTATAACCATTATACAATGTAGCATAAGAAGTTACCCCAGGACGAATCTGATATAAAAAACAATAACGCGAATCATGTTCCATTATTTGATCAATATAAAATTTTCGTTCAGGTCGTGGTCCAATAAAAGCCATATCACCACAAAATACATTCCAAAGTTGAGGCAACTCATCCAAATGATGTTCACGAAGGAATTTACCAATTTTAGTTAATCGGCTATCCTTCCCTCCAATATAAAGACGTGGTCCAGCAGATTCTGCATCTAATCGCATACTGCGAAACTTATAGATATAAAATGGACGTCCAAATCTTCCGATACGCTCCTGCTTAAATATTGCTGGTCCGCCATCCTCACGCTTTACAGCTATATAACATATCAAAAATAATGGAGAAAAAATAATCATTAATACTACTGCAATTACACAATCCCCAATCCGCTTAACATTGCGTTCAAAAGCATTCATCCCATCAGGAATGAAACCTTCATTATACCCCATAATCATTATAGTAATAAAATAAATACATCAGACAAAATACAAAGTCGTTTTATAGATCAACACTCATTTTTTGTAATTCACCAAGTACACGCTTATTGATGTTTCTTCGTTTTAAGTCGAATAGCCATCCCCATTTATTAAAGTATTTAATCATATTTAAAATATGTATTTTCAACATTCTTTTGTTTGTTTTTGAGGCAGCAGCATGTGCATGGACAATAGATACTTCAGGAAAAAAAATAGTCATATACTTTTCATGCATACGGCGAGTAATATCTATATCTTCTGGATACATAAAAAAACGTTCATCAAATAACCCAATATCCTGTAAAGCAGATATGCGAAAAAACATAAAACACCCAGACAAATAAGGCACATTCATTATTTTATTGTATTTTGTAAAGCGTAACTGAAATTTAATCATACGTCTTTCCACAATTGAAGAAGGTAAGAAACGTTTAAACATCAAATCAAAGGGAGTAGGTATTAGCTTACACAGATATTGCAATTCACCATTCGGATAATAGACTTTGGGCATAATTTGTCCCACATTTTTATGCAAATTCATAAATGACACTAACTTTTCCAACACTCCTGTTTCAAAGTAAATATCAGGATTTACAACCACATGATAAGTTGCTCCCAGATCCATTGCTTCCTGAATGGCAATATTATGTCCTGCACCATACCCACGATTCACACTATGTATATAATGAACCCGATCCGAGACACATTCCAACTCCCGTAAACGATCATCTAATGAATTGTCTATCACATATAGTTTTTCTACTGGTCCAGCCAAGACACAATCCATAACTTGTTTTATCTCACTTATACGATGATGGTAAGATACAATTGAAGCTGTAAGCATATTATATATTAAATTTTTTATTAAAAAGAAATTCTTGAACTCTACAATAAAGCCGCAGTATACTATAGGCATGCCAATCAACCATATATACAAAAAACTTTTTGCGAAAAGGCAAAGTGTGAAAGTATTGATTATATCTCCATTTTGGGTAAGATTTAAAAAATTCAGCTATCATTTTTTCTGCTTCTTTTGGATCTCCTCCTAATCTAATGATATGATAAAATACACCATATAGTAACATTTTTATGCCACGAAAGCAAATTTCATCTTTATACTCATTAGGTATACTATTAGCAAGAAAACTAAAAGCCTGATAAAAAGAGTTTGCAATCTGATCACTTTTAGCCGTAGATAAAGATCCTGGACGATATAAATAATGATATAATGGTTGAGAAATATATGATACTTTAGAAGATTTATAAACCAAAATTGGCATCATTGCTGTATCCTCTGCATTATATATAGCAGGAATTGAAACTCTATCAAATAATGTACGTTTTACAACTGAGGTACACAAACTATCAAAACATAATGCTATAAATGCTTTTTTCTCTTCTAACTTATGATATACCGCTGTACTCTTTATGCATTTTTTATTGCCATTTCCAAAATCACGGTAGAAATCACAAAATACAATATCAGCACCTGTTTTTTGAAGTTGTCCATACATTTTCTCTAAAAAATCAACTTCATACCAATCGTCACTATCCAAAAAGGCTATGTAGTCCCCTTTAGCCATTTTAATGCCATAATTACGTGACTCCCCAGGACCGCTATTCTTTATATTTCGAATAATCCTTATACTAAGTATACTTTGTTGCTGATATTTTTCTAACTGACAATACGTATCATCAGTCGAGCAATCATCAACAAAAATTACCTCAAAATCTATAAACGTCTGTTTTTCTAAAAAATGAAGTCCACGCTCCATATATCGCCACGAATTATAACAAGGGATAACAATCGAAAAAATAGGAGATTTCATATATTTATTTTCTATCTAATGATGAGGATAAATTAAAATAACTAAAAGATAAAAGCAAAGAAGTAGCAAAAGCAAATTTATTTGTGCCAATTGTACAACCTTTAAAATCCATAACAAGTAAATAGACAAATATCAAAACATAATAAAAACGAGTATCCTTATCCATCTTCCAAAAGGGTAATAAAATCAATTGATAGAACAATAGACACAAATATCCTCCAATACCCATAAAAAGTGTATGTCGTAGAATTCCTGGATCAACATGCATATAGTATGCTCCATTTTCATAAGAATATCTGCCAGAACCAATTAGAAACTCTACATAATTAAAATCACGATTCCACATTTCCATTAGATGATTAGTTGACGCAGTTTCTATTTGTCCTGATTTACTTTTAGAATAAAGAAATTCAAAAGCATAAGGAAATACTTGTTCTTCTAGAAAAGCATAAAAGTCTGGCAATATAAAACTCAGCATAAATATTGTAGCAAACAATATAATAAGTAACTGAAAAGCAAATTTGATTTTCCGAGAAGTTTTCACTTTTTTAGAAACTATAAAAGCAAATAACCCGATTGCTACTCCAACAAAGCCTGTTCTTCCCGCAAAAAAAATACCCACAAATATTAACAATCCTATAAATACATTTGTTAATGATATTTTTTGACTCAAAAACTCTTTTACATAAATAATAAATCCAATCCCATATACAAGAGATAAATGATATGTCGTAGCTGCCGATAGTGCTTTTCCACGAATCATACTACCAGCCCCTACCACATCATCTGGTTGAAATTTATTAAAATATAGAATTAGCTCGCTTAAGGTGGGGTTTGAAACTACAATACATTGAATAAAGGTTTGAACTACAAAAATCCAAGTAAATACAGAAAGCACCTGCCTATCTGTATACTCTTTATATTTTAAATATGCAAACACCGGAATTGCTGCCAATAAATGAACAACCTGTATTCCTACTACACGAAAAAAAGAAAAATCAAAAGTCAAGAAGAATAATGGATAGACAATACTTAATAATGTTATACCCCACCACCCCAAAAATATATTTTTTATATAGCAGTCTTTAAAAACCGCACTCACATTATGATAATAAACCTTATTAATTATAGCATAGCCATATAACGGGAAAGCTATTAATAAAGAAACTGAAATTCCAGCAATGTAAAAAGCAAAAACATAGCAGAATAACAAAATAAACAAAAGTATATACTTCACAAGATCATCTTTTTATTGATCGTAAAACTTTGCCTAATTGTGCCATAATATTAAAAAGAAACAACATATTCAATGCAGCAAATTGTAAACCCAGTTTCCAATAAACAGATATATGAGTAGATTGCCAAATATGAATATTTGCTTCCGAATAAAGTTTATTCCATTTTTTTTGTTGTTCACCCTTGCTCCCTAGAAGTAAATTAAGTTTAACAGTAAGTTTCATAAAACATAAACTGTCAGCATAGTAATAATACACTTGTTGCTTTTCAAGAAACATTTCAACAGAAGCTAATGCTTCTATCAAATTATTCAATGAAAATTGACTCATACAAGTTATATAAGAGCCTGTATTATAATGAATATAATGATACAACGGTTCTGAAACATAAGCTATCTTATTAGCATGGAAACATAAAGGAATAATTGTACACACATCTTCCCACATATTAACTCCTTCTGGAAAAATGATCTTAGTACGTTCATAGAGAGTCCTAACAATCAACTTATTCCAAGTACTACAATGCAAATTACCTCTCATCATTTCTAATACACATTCTTGAGGTTTTTGTGAGAATAGCTGTTTTCGTATTATAGAATAATTGATATAATCATCGTAATAATCACAAGCTACAATATCTGCACATGTTACAAGAGCTTTTTTCAATAACTTTTCATACATGTCTCTTTCTATCCAATCATCACTATCACAATATATAATATATTGTCCAGACACATACTTTAGTCCTGTATTTCTCGTTGCTGCAATACCCTTATTTTGTTTATGCTCTATTATCTTCACTTTTTCTTTACGAACAGGATATTCTTCTAATACACGTTGCAAAATAATCATGCTTTTATCTGGAGTACAATCATTTACAAAAATAAACTCTATATTCTCAAGCGTTTGCTCCATCAAAGAACGTACACAACGTTCAATATACAACTCAACATTATAAATAGGAATAATTACACTTATCCCTATAGCATTTATCTCTGACATTGTATCTTATGGTTTTTCATATCGTTTCATAAAATATAAAACTTTTAAGAAAAAAGAATGTATATATATTCTCAGTTTTCTTATCCACATCCCTCGACATTGTTTTTTCTCCTCTTGATTAATAGATGTCGGATGCTCTCCACTCCAATCTTGATCCAATAAATGTGGTAAAAAAGCATATATTTTTACACCTTTTTTCCGAATATAAAACCAATCATCGGCTGTTATAAAAGGACGAGACTCTATAATCAAAGAGGCAGCCGCTCTATTTATAGCATAAGCATGAGTAAGAAAAGCATCATATACATTAGCTACACGGTAATGCCCTTTAATCGCCTTTGTACTTAAATACCAATACCATCCAGACAAAAGAACAATACGAGGTTCATTAGTGATTAACAGTTTTTCTAACTCTGGGAGAAGAAAATCAATATTCTGACGAACTATAATATCGTCTTCCAATATCAGTACATATTTTTCCTTTGATTCTAGTAATCGCCTATAACACTTTTGATGACTTAGAGTACAACCAATTTCTCCAGGGCGAACCTCCTTAGCATATCGCAAGCGGAACTTTTCATAATCAAAATTCTCTTCTAGTTGTTCTCTATTCATCCCCTTCCCATTTACAGCTTCTATAAATTCACTTGATAACGAAGGAGGTAGCAAAGCTAACTGCTTCTGCATATAGTTTCTACGTTCTATAGCTTCTTTAAGGTTTATAATATAAGCTTTCATGAAATAAAATTATTTACAAGGGTTTACACTATCCAAATCCTTTAACCATGTATCATAAAAAGAAGAATTTTTTCCATATGAATTATCTAGAAAATAGACTCTCTTATATAATAGCACAGATAATATCATAACATGAAGACGCGTTGTATATATTAAGTGGTAGCAACTAATAAAACGTACCCCAAGTTCTATCATTAAAGGACGAAATTTTTTAAAAGCCATTATATCAACTAAAGAAATTATTAAGCGGTTTGACATTTTATATTCTCTCATTTTCTGCTGTAGAGATATAAGTCTAGTGTACATATTTATTCTTAATGAAGGAGATTCTAAAGAAGGCCAATCTCTAATATCAATCTCATTGGAGATAAAGTTCTCTTTATCTAATTCGCATCCCATTTCTTTATCTAATCGTCTAACATATAAAGTTTTAATTTTCTCATCAACTGACCATTTTTGCAAGTAATCCAAATCAATACAAAAGGCCATATCTGGTAATAACAATATCTTATTCAGAAAATTTTCCCTTAGTATATTGTAGGAAGATAAATCTCTTGCACAAATAACCATTTTCTCATGCATAGCCATCTTACGAGCATCCTCTTTAATCAAAAATATATTCTCATAATGAACAGATTGCGGAAAGATTATTATTCGATTTTCGGGATATCTTTCTATCACTTTCAATCGAAACTCCTGCATATCACGCCATAAGTCTCCAAAATTACCTCCACCATGTAACAAAATAATAGTATCTAAAGATAGTTTTGGAAAAGTACATGTATTACATGACGAATATCCGAGACATTTATAAGGCAGCTTTCTTAAGAAATTCCATTCTCCCTGCCATATTAAAGTATCTCCTATATTAGTATGATAAGGTAAATCCCATAACACATAATCACTATCTATCAATGGGATTAATTGTTTTTCTATTTCAGCACGTAATCTTTCAATTTTTTCTTTCGCTCTCATCATCAATTAAAATTGTATTCTTTTTGTAATGTAATGGTATCCTCTTGATTGTCTATAAATTTTCTAACAATACGTTCATTATCATTCAATAGTTTTCCTCTCAAGATCAAATCTTCTTCTTTGCAGATTAAGTCATAAAGAGAATAAATCCGAGCTATTCGATCTTCCTCAACTATTGATTTACAAATTTCGAAACTGACCTCAACTGTATCTGACTTTTCATAGAAATTCAGATGTAAAATTATGGAATAATCAGCTAAGACCTCAGAGTCATTCTCATGATGAGCTGTTTCTGACCCTGGATATGAGCAAAGATTTCCTAACGAATAAGCAACGAAACGTTTCTTTCCTGTTTTCTTCCCTAAATGAACCACATGAGGATGATTACCAATAATAAAATCTATATCTTGTTTTGATAACCATTTAACCAAAGATAATGTATATGGATCAGGAGTATTATTATATTGTCCTCCAGAATGCATGCACATTATTATATAATCAGCATTTTTCTGCCTACACTTCTGAATATCCTTACGTACCTGTTTTTTATATGATAATGCATGAAAAGAATAACTACTTTTTTCTTTAAATATATCATGAAGTTTATTCATGATTCTGGTTAAGTATTGTTTTTTCCGAGGAATCTCCCTTTCTTGATCTTGAAACAAGTTTACCATATAACGATCTTCACCTAAATACTCACCATTTAATGATGCATTGGTGCCATAAGTATATGATAAAAAAGCAAATCGAAGTCCGCCAATATCTTTTATAAATATCTTTTCCTTATCAGATTTCTGTGCATAAGTTCCAATGTGCTCCAGCCCATACCGATCTAATGTTTTTAAGGTATTCAATAGCCCTATTTTTCCTCTATCCAAACAATGATTATTAGCTGTTGTTAATAGATTGAATCCTGCTTTTTTCAGACTTTCAGCAAGACAGTCAGGAGTGTTAAAACTCCATTTATGACTAGAATATACTAATTCTTCACCAGCTAAAGGTGTCTCCAAATTACCTATTATATAATTTGACAAAGAGAAACTTGATAATATATTTCTAAAAATTGTATCAAATCCATCCGAATGTGAACAGATAGCCTCCTTTTGCTCAGGCTCTATTAAAATATCTCCTGTAAATGTCAAACGTATCATCTCAATATATACAGTTTTATTTTAGAAGCTATTTTTCTACATTTAGCAGCCAGTAATAAAATCTTCTTTGGAATGGTATTATTAATTTTATTAAAATCAAAACCATAAATCCATTCCAAATCACTTCTTTGAGGTATATTATCCTTATTTTCAATAAATCTATCTTGAATATCTTGCCAATAAGGTATACAAATCATTGGATTCATTATTAATCTTTTTTGAATACGAGAACCTATTGTTCCTATTTTATTTTCGACATTTTTAAATCCATATTGAGAAGGAGATTCTCCCTCTGCAATTATTCCAAAAATTGTTCTATAGCATTTTTCACAGTTACAACAATTCTCTCCTCCTGAGCTTTGCCAACAGACTCTTAAAACAATTTTCTTGTGACTTTTTTTTATATAATTACAAATATGAGTAATTTTTTCTTGACGATGAAATTCATATTGATCATGCACTACCTTACAACAGGCATACTCAACATTATTATCAATTGTTGGAGAGCTAGCACACGTTACATCATCATCTTTGGTATAAGAAGAAGCTATATAAACAGTTTTTAGCTTTAAATTAAAAGCTAATGGAGCAGCATGTCCTATCAACCCTATACCATGTTGAAAACCATGCCACCAAGAATCACCAGACTGCACAACCAATAAGTTTAGCATTCCTTCATTTATGAAAGTTCTAAAATTAGTCTTTATATATATTTTTTCTAAACCAAACATCATCGCTGTTTCATCAACGTGTTTCCGCACATTATTCCACCCCAATTGATCATCTATTTTTATATCAGATCCCCATAATGTTAACAAAATAGGACTCTCATCAACATGGGCAATTAAAGAAGCAAAAGCATCTACTCCTCCACTGAAAAAAACAGCAACTTTTCCTGTGGGTTCTTCGTTATTTTCAATAAGACATTTTACCTCAATACTACCTTTAAAATTCATCATTGGATACATATCTATGTATCCTTGTTTAAATCTATTTATACTATTATAAAATGTCCTATCTAACTCTTCTACTTCTAATATAGCATCAGTTAACCATACAATTGGTAATACATTAACAATGAAAGGAATTACAGCAATATTCTTAGGAACTCTTTCTATATTCTCATTATATTCTATTCGAAAAGTGTTCCCTTTTTCAATATTAAAATACTTACAGCAATTACCTTCTATCAAATAACAAATTTCAATGCTATATTGATTTATAATGACAGAATTAATAGAGATTCTATTTTTCATTTCTTTTATTTTTAATACCTAATTTACATATATGGTTAATCATTTGTTTTTTAATCCATATTCTTTCATCTCCGTTCAGTCCTATCCAGTAACTTATTATTACGGTTCCACCTAATGATAAAATAGTTACAAGAATAAAACGAATGAATCCTGCATTTAGTATCACAAAAATTACAAGAGGTATAATACTTGAAAGAGCAGCAACAAGTAAAGAACGCCCTACTACCTCTGTCAAATATTTAAATACCGGAAAATCAATCATTCTTTTTAGTAATATTAATCGAGTAAACAAGGCTATTATATAAATAAAAAACTCTATATAAAATATAACTTGAGGAGCACTTCCTAATTTAAAAAACAAAAAAACAACAGGAAGATTCATCAAAAATAAGAGACTCATAACCATCTGATAGTTTCTAATTTTACCAGTAGCTAAGGCACCATATACAAGAGTTCCAGACAGAATATCACAAAGTGTACAAATCAAAATCAAGCGACAAAACACTATACCATATGTAGGAATATTCTTCAACCATATATTTAAAATAAATTCTGTCTCAAATATAAATGGAAGAGCCAAAAAAAATAATAACAGGAAAGAGAATTTTGAACTTTTTATAATGATCTTTCTCATTTCATCCAAATATTCTTGAGCATATGACTTTACAATTTGCGGATTAACAGCCATCTGAAAATTGGTAACGAAAGATATTATTGCCGTATTCACCTGAACTGCAATTCCTCGTGCAGCATTCAAGGTTGGTCCATAAAATATATTCAATAATATATTAACTCCTTGCGTACGAGCTATCAAAGCAATATTTGCAGATAAATTCCAACCTGCGTAACTTGTTAGTGAATAAAACGTGTTTTTATCAAACACAAAATGATATTTACATTCACTAAATTTGCATTTACAATATATCCTGTAAAATAAAGCTATTACAACAGTTACAGAGAATATGAAAATCGCATATAATTTCAATTTATCATATCCTATCCACATCAACATAAACACAACCAATAACTTCAAGCAAACTTCTATAATACTCATATATGCATAGATATTCATTTGCTCTCTAGCTATAATTATTGCATTATATGGAACCTGGATAACAGAAACAACAAAAGAAAAAATAGAAAATTGATAAACCCATCTAGCTGCATCCATTCGTTCTTGTGGAATATTCATATACGTATTGAGAAACCATATGCCTATTGTCTCTGCCAATAATAGCACAAGTATAGCCACTCCACAATGGATAGACACCGTTAAACTAAATGTATTCTTTAATAGCTGCAGATCTTTTTTTCCAATAGCATAAGATAAAAAGCGCTGTGTGGAAGCAGCCATAGTTCCATTCAAAAAAGAAAACATTGTCACAATCCCCCCCACTACATTATATATACCAAAATCCTCTACTCCAAGTACTTCTAATACAACTCGTGAAGTATATAATGCTACTAACATTGTAAGCAACATTCTTATATACAACATAAAGGTATTTTTAGCTATTTTATGCGTATTTTGAGAAGACACAGACATCTTTGTTTTCACACACATTATCTTTTTAAACTATCAAATATCTTTTTTCCAAATAATCCCCATCCTAGCATAACAAAGATTGATAAAAAAATAAATAACAAGACATACACTTTCATTCCCAATCCTGAAGTTTTTAAAGGAATTACAGCTGGTTCGACCACAGCAAACACAGGTTTTTCTTCTTGAACTTTAGCTCTAGCAACTTGCAATTGATTAGCAACTTGACTATAAACTTGATATGTCAAACTCATTTCATTCTGTAAACGTTCTTGCTCAGCACGTACACTCTGGAGAATAAGATTATCATGTGAATCAACGTATTCCGCATATTCTTTTTGAGCCGTATAATATTCCTGCTTTCTTTCTTCAAACAACTTTTCTAAATAAGCACAATCCTCTTTGGCCTTTGAAGTCCGATAACCAATAATATATTCTTGTAAACTGCGAACGACAGAATCTGCAACAACAGCAGCTACCCTAGGATTCTGTAGCGTAACACTAACATTTGTGATCGCAGTCTTTTTATCAATAGTAGCTCTAATACTCTTCTTCAAAATATCAATTTGGGCTTTTTCTTTCTTTGTTAGTCTAATTACTCCATTCTGCAATTTCTCGTTAGAGTATTCCTTTTTATCTATAAACAATGATTTTACTCCACTTACAGCTAGACTCGGTAGACCTGCAATATAACTCCACCAAGGCGAAGATTCTGTCATTAAATAATTAGATAATGTTTGTGTTTCTCCGCTATCTATTATTCTCATTTTTAATAATTCCAATAAAAAGGGAGTAGATGATACAATATCTGATGATAAAGAAGCATTTAATGCATCAGTACTATTCCCCATACCAGCACCTCCACCTAGAAATGAGGCTGCCAAACTTGTTATTCCACTACTTCCTTTATCGCTCCCCATCTCTGGTGAAAGAGTTACAGCAACTGTATACTGCTTAGGGATACTCAAACCTACAATAATACCAAACACTAAGCCAACAGCAGTAGCTTTATAAAGTTGCTTACGAATAGCCACTATTTTACGAAGAATATATACTAAATCAACTTCTATTCCCTCGATTTTATGATCTACTGACCGACCTTCTGACATAATATTATTTCTTTATAAGATTAGCAATAGAAGCAATCATCATACCCAAAGAACTGAAGGAAGTAGCATAACCTAAAATATTAGCTATGTTTCCTTTCTTCTTAGCCTTACTAGGCACAATAATCTCACATCCCGGCTCAATCTGTTTCTTACCACTACCCTTAACCTTAGTCACCTGACCATTCA
>NZ_JAHQUN010000041.1:0-50932 GCF_019052485.1 Bacteroides sp. MSK.20.82 | reverse complement strand
GCAAAGATCGAGACTTAAAGATACAAAGACAACGGGTACTTTATCGGGGGCTTACGATGCAAATGATATTATTGACATTATTATTGTTGCGGAGATATTAGATTGTTTCATGTTTCTTATGGTTGATACTTTGGTGAATTTTATTAATAAGAAGATTTTGATAGTAATAAAAAGGAATAATGCATCTGCTATTAGACAGATGTAAGACTCCTATTTTCAGGCTATTTCCTTGGAATGGTAATTGTTAGTAGAAAAAGGTTTTACTAGTTGACTCTCGTTAATTTTATCATGCGAGAATTGGTAAAAGCCGCTTTGCTATCAGCAATTTCTAGAGAATTTCCGTTGTATTTTTGTTGTATCCAATTTCCATGAATAGGAAGAGGACCATCAATGTACATAAATTTGTCACTGATTTCATATTCAAAACTTATTGTCTCAGGATCAATATGATAATCAAATTTATACTCACAAACACCTTTTTTTTCTGTATAAAAAACGATTTTTATCGATCCTTTTGAGTCAATTTCTCCATTTGTTAGGTAAAGGAATTCTCCTTCCCATTCAGTTTGTTTTAATTCACTTGCGCTAAAGATAAACTCTTTTTCAGTTTTCTTATCTTCTTCATCACTACAGTTAAATAATAGGATGCTAAATGATAATAATAGAAGCGTTTTGATTGTATTCATAATAGTTATTTGTTAAGTCTGAATAAAGATAATGTTTTATTATTAATGTTCCTAATAAATCTATGTTTATTAGGAACATTAATTCTGTTTATTGTTACTACAAACCATATATTTTGTATCTCTGATACAGAGTTGTCATAGTAACTGCCTTAATGGGGATGCCGTTTACCCAATCTAATATTCCATATGCATCAGGAATATAGTCATCATCATAGTATGCAAAGCAATACATAGATGTTGGATTATATATGTACCAAATATTAGTGTTGGCATTTTTGAACTTGTACATACCTTTCTCATCCACATTGTTTATCTGGAATGAAAGAGTAGTCTGTATAATTGGATTTATAGTCTTATTGGGATCTGCTTTAATTTTTAATTGGTAGTATTTACTTTTCTCATCTTTTATTGCATTACTTTTGGTAAGAAATGTTGCGGGAATGCTGTTAGCTTTTAATTCTTCATCGGATTGACTAGCAGCATCTGGGTTCGAGAATATAAGCTTATCTCCTTGTCTTGTATTGAGCACAGGAACAATATCATATAATTTTTCTCCCGAATTGCTTTTGCGAATATACATCTTTATAATCTCTATATATGGTTCTTCAAGACTCTCTTGATATTGAAAGTCCATGTGAGTATCATTATATCTTTGTTTAAAATTCTCTTCCAAAATAAAATCGGATATGGGATATAGTCCACCATCTTGCAGATCAATCATAGTATGTGTTTTGGGATCGTTTAACGATTGCAGCCAAGGGGTTAAATCAATAGAATAGTTCGTAATATCATAGGGGGGAGTTGAAATGCTGTAACCATACGCTCCACCAAGAGTTTTGATGGAATATGATAATGCGGAGAATTTGTTGGTTATTGTTTCTGAGTTTTCTCTCTTTGTTCCAATGGATAAGTTTCCTGAAGCAGAATGAATTGTGTCGCTTGGAGCTGTTGGCTTTTTATTTTTCCATTCATAGGATGCATTTATCGCTACATCCATATCTTTCTCTTTGCTGTCGAATTGTATACTATTTGTGTCAACTCCGTAAAAAAGTGCTGAAGCCCGTCCTCCTGTATAGTAGCCAGTTAGGACAAATTCTCCATAACTTTGCATTAATTCCACCATAGATGAATTATATAATGCATCTACGAATAATTCATCTAAATAATCAGCTGCAATTTTTCTCAATGCACTAGGTGCTGTTTGCAAGTTTAACATTCCATTGACTACCTCTATACTGAGTTCTCCATGGACTACCTTCTCACTATCATCTGTATTATGGACAAAGGTCTCTTTGATAGTTTTTTGTCTTCCAAATTTGAATGGTCCAAGATTTAGAGAAAAACCGGACTTTACTGTTTTAGTGAAAGTTTTATTCTTCTCTAAACGATCGAAATCAGAATAAGATAAAGCCTTTGTCTCTGTTGTTCTTAGTTCTTTGGGATTGATGTATGAAGGGTACCTTTCGAGTAACTTCTTCATGTTGACAACCGGGTATTTGGCGTTAGCGAAATCACCGATAATAGAAGTTCCATTTTCTACTGCATAAGAGCATCCAAGGAAGTCTGTAGCATCGGTGAAGGATGCTCTTGTCGTGACTCTTTGGGCTGTTTTTTTCGACCACACTCTAGGTAAACTAGAGTTACGTTCTTGCAAGATGATTTCTGATGTGGAATTGCTTTGATTATCTACCGGAGTATAATTATTAGTTTCCTCCTCATTAGTGCATGATATTGTGAACAATATTATACATAGGGATATAAATAACTTCTTCATTTTGCGTATAATTTAAAAAGTGAGTGGTGATGATTGAGTAACGTTTTTGATGTTAGCTTTTCCTTTTGCACTTCGTTGAGTATCTAAGTTTACTTCTTCATAATCCGGTTCGGCTATTTCATCAACATATATTCTTCCGCTCCAACGTCCGGGTAGTTTAGCTTCTCTAATCTCTTTATCTTTTTCATTAAAATATTCGATAGTAGCGACATAATCTACTGATACATCATAAGCTTTAAAATAATATGTCAGTGTGAGCTTTGTACGCGGTTTGACTGCTACAGGAATTTCCTTATATAGTGTTCTCAGTACTGTTCTGCGGATGCCGGGCTCATATTTCGTATCAACGGGAACTTTATTATTAGGTACAAGGTCTATTTCTCCTAATGTTACGGTGGGGAGTGCAAATTCTAGGTCCGATGCCGGGACTTGAAATGCAATACCTTTCTCTTCTTCAAAATAAGAATTGTCTTTCATTTCTTTAATGAACTTCAGATTATCCCGCTTTTCTTGAAATGAAACATTTGTGGTTGCTTGTTGGATAGAAATATTTTCTCTTTGAATTACGGTAGCAGAATATGGATTAATAAATTCGAGTTTCTTTAGAGTGAATGGAGCATTGGGAGTGATGGTGAACTCTTGTTCTGCCTTTTGTGAGTATTGACTATAACCCAGATTGCTTCCTTGTACTTCAACCACATAGTTAAAAACATCCCACCAACCGCCACTTCCTTGTCCGATATACGATTCACTTTGAATAACGTACCCTCCCGGATTATTGCTTGCGGGTATAATATCCCAAGAAGCAGAAAACTCATTCGGGGAGTTAGTAGTCATGGCTAATACGACTTTCTGGTTTGGATTACTTGTATAGTGACCTACAGCCAGAGGTGTTTCAGATTGGCATGAATAAATTAAATAGGGAACTCCTACAATTGACGGGGGGATTGTAACATAAAATTGTTTGTAAATATCTGCTCTACGGCCATCTACATCTACTTTCCCTCCTCTGCCACTAGCTGTAAGATAACCTCCGCTTGTTGCTCTCAATGTAAAAGGCATTTCCCGAATAGCCCACATGTTCTCAGAAAAATATTGGCCGTAATTACTGGAAGCCGCTCTAGTCTTTGTTTTCTTTAGTTCATCCATTCTTTCTTTTAATGCTTTTAACTCGTCTGTCATTTTAAGTGGTTCAAGACTATCAACTGACAGTGCCTTTGTCTCTGCGGATGTAACTAATTCTTCTGACGAGGATTGAATCTCACTTTCAATTTCATTCTCACATGAGAATAAAAATAGTGCGCTGCAACACAATGCTACTAAAAATCTAGAAATGTTTTTCATAAATATTATTTTTATAGGATTAATATTGGCGTTATGACAGGACAAATGAATCGTCTTTATATGTGTTGATGTCTACTCGATTTCAAACTCTCCAATGAGAGTCACATCTTTTTCTATATAGAGAAGTTCATATTGCCCCGTCTTGAAGCCACTCACATCTATTTGATAGATTTCCAGGTTATCAGGAGTTGTCATATCTTGAAACACAATGTTTCCATTCTTGTCTTTAACCTGAAACGTGACTGGCTCGTTCGGTTTTTCAAAAAACTGCACTTCGATGTTATGACCTTCGAGAACTGCTTCTATGGGTATAAAAACAACTGACTTCTGGCGTTCACTCCATCCTTTAAAAACTAAAATTTTGCTTTTGTGTGTTGATAAAATATTGGCTTCCATCGTTATGAATGAAAGGGCAATTAATAATAATGTAATACTTAGCTTTCTCATATCTTTAAATGTTTTCTGCAAAGTTATTAAAATATGAGGGACTAAGTATGAGAACTACTAGTTTTGATATGGACAGGCGGTGGCTGATAATCAGTCACTTACGATTTAGATATGTACTGTGAACATGACATCGGTAATATCTCTATAAAATATGGATATTAATGCATATTCTTAATCAAATATTCATATAATGAAGAATTAGTCGGGAATGTGATATTGAGTTTCAGTTTAAGTCTGGAACGCTTTTTACTTACGGAATTGGGGGCAATATTTAATAGTTTTGCTTCTGTATTGGTATCGAATCCAAAAAGGTACAAACAGCAATATTGAAAATCTTCTTCCGGTAAGTTCGGACCTAAGCTATATATATAATTATAAAGTTCAGGATATATGGTTGTTATTTCATTTGTAATGGCTTTCCATCGTTTTTCCGTTATGAGCGATTTATTATTTCCCGGTATGTTTTGATTCCCCAATTTTGTTAGTTCTTTGTATAGAGGTGAATCTATAAGTAATTTATTTTGTAGTTTTCTATAATTGGCAGATAAACGAACGATGTCTTCTTGCAGCTGATCATAATTTTCGTCTTTTTCTTTGAATGTATTTAATAAACTTCGTTTCTTTTCAAGCTCAAGAGAAAGTGTGTATAGGTTTAACTTCATCTTATCTAATTCTTTTTGCTGTTTTAAGATTTTCTCTTTTGCTTGTTTTCTGTATAATAAATATCCTATAACTATTAACAGCAGAGCTGCAATACAGATAACAGAAACTATGATGTAGTTCTGTTGCTTCATTTTTAGATTATCTATTTCTTTGCTGATTTTCAGGTGATTATATTTATGTTCTATGTTCAGTATCTTAGACTGGATGTTGCTATATACCGTGGAATCTAATATATTAGTATAGTCTTCCAGATAAGTGAGTGCTTGCTCATATTTTTTTTCTGACTTGTATATCTGGTAATATAGATATTTAATACTATAAGTATAAGTAGGATCATCTTGTGGAATCTTTTGCAGGAGTTCTTTTGCTTGATTTAAAGAGTCAGATGCTATGTATAAGCTAATTAATGCCATGTAATTAGGCATTTTTTCTCTTCCTTCCAACGCTTTGTAGAAGAACTTTTTAGCTTTATCGTATTTGTTATGCATTACATATATGTTGCCCAGAGTGTTTTCGATTGAAGCTTTTACATCTTTATCCTCTGAAGTTTCGGTTATAGAATCTGCCATAAGCAGAATTTCAAGGGCACGGGATATTGAATCAGTGCATGCGTATTCACGCCCCATATCTCTTAGAGCACAAGCGTAGCTATCAGTGTTATTTTCTTTTTTGAAATTGTCGGCAGCCATTTCGTATTTTTTGATAGCTTCTGTTCGCATGGCTTTCTCTCTATATAAGTCGCCTATATAGCTATATGTATACCCAACTAAATTATAGAGTTTATTCTTTTCGCCAATCTCTAACGCATTAGTATATATAGACATTGCTTTGTCATAATCCCCGTCATTTGCATAGGAACGTCCTAAATAAATTAAGATTTGTACTTGTTCATTGGGTTTACCGTAGGATGAATACCAAGCGTTAGCTCGCTCGAATTGATAAGATGGCAATAGGATATTAAAGATTTCGTCAGTGACTTTGCCCGATAACATACACCAACGTGCAAAGGTTTTATCATCCAGCTGCTCCGGAGATGCTATGTTTTCCAGTATGCTTGATGCGCTATCAGGATTTACTTCTATGATTTTTTCAACCTCATCCAGTTGTTTGTCCAAAGTGGATTGTTGTTTGCTGCACCCTACTAATAAGAATGTAGCTAGAATAGTTATCAATGTACTGCTTTTCATCTGTTTGTCGTAATTTAGTTCGTTGTAGAAACTATCCAAAAAGAATGTTTTGCTTGTCGTCAAAGCAGGAATGTTATCTTCCTATTGTTACAAAAGTAAGAATTTAATTTATATAATGCCATTTATTATGTTTTTATTCTTGTAACTTGATGTCAAATAGGTAATTTCATAAATCAAGAAGTTATTGTTTACCGCTCTTTTAGATGCAAATGATCCTATATTCTCCAGTCTTTCAATTGGTATTATCATATTATCTCACCGATATCTTCATCGTTCTACCCGGGTGATATGATTATCGCACTTAGGTGAACTGATCGTGTCACAGTAGTAGACAGTTCGTCCTACCCGGGTGGAACGATGAAGATATCGGTAAGAAAACATGCAGATGTAGGTATCAAAAGAGAAGGATATAGGTAGCAGCATAACATATGAAGCCTTAAAAACAATGAGAGATACCCTTGAAGTGGATGAGAGATACGTGAAAAATAGCTGTTTGAATGAAGAAAAGAGTGAGAGACACCTGTTTGAAAAGGATCTCTCACTCTTTATATTGCTGATTATCTACGGCTTATCTTAATGGAATGAGACCGTGAGACCAAAAAGTTTTTTTTATTTCTGGGGAGGAGGTGTGGGGGCTTATCCCAACAACTCTTTTACTTTTGCAGAAATAGCACGGCCTTCTGCCAGTCCTGCCAACTTCTTGGAGGCAACTCCCATCACCTTACCCATATCTTTTCCGCTGGTAGCACCTGTTTCGGCAATGATTTCCTTCAATGCAGCTTCCAGTTCTTCAGCAGTCATTTGTTTGGGCAAATAAGCTTCCATTACGGCAACCTGTGCCAGTTCTCCGTCAGCCAGATCCTGGCGTCCCTGTCCGATATAGATTTCGGCAGAGTCCTTACCTTGTTTCACCAGTTTCTGAATGATTTTCAAGGCAGCTTCGTCTGTCAGTGTATCGTTGGCTCCCGGAGCTGTTTTAGCTTCGATGAAGAATTTCTTTATGTTTCTTAAAGTCTCCAAGGCAACTTTATCTTTTGCCTTCATTGCGTTTTTAATGTCTTCGCTGACTTTGTCAAATAAATCCATGATGATATTTATATTTTAATTATTTACAATTTGTAATAGCAAGGGGAAGAACCATCTAGAAAGTGATTACTCCGTCATTGTCCGTAGCCTCTTCCATGGCAACTTCCTCTTCAAGAGCCGCTTTCGTCTTGATCTTCAACAGCTTCGTTTTATCGCGCGTGTAAGTAGGAGATTCCTCTATCATGGCGATGATGTCGTCGTTGTCCAAATCTTCGGTATTGAAGATATAGATATGGCGACGGCTGCGCAGGCTTTTCTTTCCGATGCCGGCACTTTCACCGTATGCCTTGCGGATACGCTCTTTATTCTTCTCCTTCTCTTCTTCAAGCTGCAACTGGCGTTCTTCTTCCTCCTGGCTGCGGGCTTCGTGCAGTGTGTCCATACCGGGCACGTCTTCTACACCAAATCCGGTGGCGAGTACGGTGATCTTTACTTTGGTGTCCAGAGAGTTGTCTACGGCGACACCCCAGATTACTTCCACACCTTCGCGGAACTTGCTCATGAACTCGTGTATCTCGTTCATTTCTTCCATCATCAGTTCGGACGTGGGACAGAAGGATACGTTCAACATCACCTTTTTAGCGTTGAAGATGTCGTTGTTGTTCAGCAACGGAGAGTGGAGGGCATCATCGATAGCTTTGGTGACACGGTTCTCGCCTTCTCCGAATCCGGTACTCATGATGGCTACACCACCGTCTTTCAGGATGGTCTTCACATCGGCAAAGTCCAGATTCACCGTACCACGCATGGTGATAATCTCGGCGATACTCTTTGCAGCGATGGAAAGCGTATCATCGGCCTTGCCGAAAGCATTCATGAAGGTAAGGTCGGCATATATTTCGCGCAGGCGCTCGTTGTTGATGACCAGCAGGGCATCTACGTGCTGGGCGATACGTTCGACGCCGTCCAGTGCCTGAATGATTTTCTTTTCTCCTTCGAAAATAAATGGAATGGTGACAATACCTACTGTCAGAATATCCATCTCCTTCGCAATGCGGGCGATGACAGGGGCGGCTCCGGTTCCGGTTCCTCCTCCCATTCCGGCAGTGATGAATACCATCTTGGTGCCGTCGTTCAGCTGTTCTTTGATATCGTCAATACTTTCTTCGGCGGCGTCGCGTGCCCGTTCGGGACGGTTGCCGGCTCCAAGTCCTTGTGTGATGCTACGGCCCAGTTGCAGTTTCACCGGAACGGGTGACTCGGCCAATGCCTGGTTGTCCGTGTTGCAGAGAACGAACGTTACGTCATGTATGCCTTCCCGGTACATGTGGTTCACAGCGTTACCGCCACCGCCACCTACACCAATCACTTTGATGATTTTCGGTGAGTCGGTCGGGAAATCGAATTGTACTATCTCGTCCATATTATTGAATTTTGAATTTATTTCATATCGTCGTCAGAGAAGATTTCCTTGGTCAGGGAGTCGATCTTGCGTTGAATCCAACTGGGACCGGCTTCTCTCTTGCGTCTTTCTTTCTCTTCTTTCTCCTTCTGCTTGCGGAGTCTTTCAGCTTCCTTGGCGGCTGCCCGTGCTTCTTTCTCTTCCTCTTCTTTCTTGAGGCGTGCCAGTCGGGCTTGCTCTTTCAGTTCCTGATCGTCCTCAAACATATCTACGGTCTTGTGAATTTCTGGCTCCGGTCGGGGAGTGGCGGGAGTGACCGGTATCTGGGGAGCGGTTTCTATCAGGCAGCAGTTCTGGTTGCCTTCGAACAGAAGTCCGAACAGGGTGTTCTGCGAACCGTCCTTCTTCAGTATATTGCTGGGAGCGTGAACGGTGTTGCGAGGCAGTTTCGCCATTCTCATCTTTTCTATCTTCGAGCGTCTGCGAAGCATTTCTTCCAGATTCTTTAGGTTGGCGGCTCCACCTGTGAGGATGATGCCGGCCAGCAGTTTGTCTTCGTAGCCGGAGATTTGAATCTGGTTCCATACGTTGGCGATGATTTCCTCGGCACGTGCCTCGATGATGTTGTTGAGCTTGCCCAGTTCGACTGTGCGGCTTTCATCTTCGAGCTTGCAGGTGGCGGGCTCTTCGCTTTCGTCTTCTTCGTATAGGGCGTCTCCGTAAGTTTTCTTCAGACGTTCCGCTTCTTCTTCCTCCATTTGCAGGGTGGTGATGTCGCGGGTGATGCTGTTTCCTCCCAGCGGCAGCACTGTCAGGAAGCGGAGAATGTTGTTTTTATAAACCGAAATAGTGGTGGTATCAGCTCCGAAGTCGATGAGTGCGCAGCCCGAACGGCGTTCGCTCTCGGTCAGCACGGCATTGGCTGTTACCAGTGGTGCGATCAGTTGGTCGGCAATATCGATCTTTGCCTGCTGGAAGCAGTGTTCCAGATTCTTCCGTACGGAAGAGCGGGCGACGATATTGAGGAAACGTCCTTCGATGTGGCTTCCTACCAGTCCCACCGGGTTGGCTTGCAGATTATTGCCGACTTTGTATTCTTGCGGCGCTACGTCCAGTATATCCATATCGACTACCGGAATCGCTACGTTCTCATCGCCGATAGCGTTTACCAGCTCTTCCGAGATAATCGCTTCTTCTTCGAGGTCGCGACTTACTACGTTGCGGACTGTGCGGAGGGATTGTCCGCCAATGCCTACGTATACCTTGGCGATTGAGTTTTTCAACTCACCTTCCAGTCTGTTGATGATAGAAGTCAGGCTTTGTGCTGTCTTGTCCAGATTGAAGATCACTCCTTTGCGGATAAACGTTGAAGAGTCTTCCTGGGCGTATGCCAGTATCTGCATGCTTCCGTCACTGTTCTTTCTTCCGGCCACACCGGTTATCTTCGATGAACCAAGTTCAATAGCGGCGATAAATTCTGTTGTTGCCATCTCTTTATTTACAATTTAATTATTTTCAACTTTCTATTTTGAGAGCTTCATCCCATCACCTATTACCTGTTACTTATTACTCTCTCTCTTCGTACAGATAATCTGGTTGCTGAATTCAAGACTGATGCGTGAATATTTGTTCCAGCCTACCTGATTGAGTCCTTTTTGGTAGAATTCTTTCAGGCGTGCCAGTTTGTTTTCAAAGTTTTCAAGTTTGCCGAGATAGACGAGGTGGTCGCCTACACGAGGTACCAGTTCGATGTTGCGGTCGGGCAACACATGGATTTGTTCTATCTGAGCGTCCCAGAACTTATTGTTTTGCAAAAATACACCAAACTTATATAAATCCTTCATTGCAAACGACTTTTCTACGTTTCCGGTGACAATTGCCCGATGTGCGACGCATTTTGCTTCCGGCGGCATGACGGTTCCTTTATTATCAAGGTAATAATTCTCTCCGTTGGCACTCATGATGCGTAATATCGGTATACGTTGTGTCACTTCTACGCAGACTTTGCCGCTGGGTGTTTTGTAGCATTCCGCTTCGTCGATCAGCGGATGCTTGCTCAGTTCCCGTTCCAGCGACTTGGTAGAGATGCGCTCCATCTTTTTCCCGATAGGGTAGATACCTTTATGCTGGAGGATGCCTTTCACTTCTTCTTTGGTGATGAAGCCGGCATAAGTGGTATCCTTGATGACCAGTTCTACGTCACGGCAGGTCTGGTCGGCAGGCTTGCGGTTGAAAGCGGTGATGGCTATGCCGAGGTAGGCGATAAGCATCAACATGACGATAGATAGAAGGATTCTCTTTACCATAGTTTTTATTTAATTGAGAATTGAAAATTGAAAATGAAGAATTGAGAATTGGCTGCGCGACTGTATGATGTAGCGTAGAAATTCTTAGTTCTTCGTTCTTCGCTCTTCGTTCTTCATTTTTTCCAGTTCTTTCTTTATTTCGGGGACATAATTGTCTATGTCTCCGGCTCCCAGAGTTATTAATACTTCAATGTTTTTATCTTTCAGAATGTTCAGTATTTCTTCCTTTTTGCACATACTTTTTTCGATGCCCGGACGGAGGTTGTCGTATATCAGCTTGCTGGTGACACCGGGGATCGGTGTCTCGCGGGCCGGATAGATGTCTACCAGAATGACTTCGTCCAGTAGCGACAGGCTATCGGCAAAGTCCTGATAGAAGTCGCGGGTACGGGTGTACAGGTGCGGCTGGAAGATGGCTGTGATCTTCTTGTCTTTATAGAGTTCGCGGATAGACAGCACGCTCTGTTTGATTTCAGAGGGATGATGGGCGTAGTCGCTCAGAAAGACTACCTGGTCATTCTTGATCTTGAAATCGAACCGGCGGTCTACACCGCGGAAGCTGTTCATTCCTTGTCTGATCTCTTCGTCGGTCACTCCGTTGAGGTGGGCGAGTGCCATGGCGGCTACACCATTCTCGATGTTGATGCTTACCGGAACTCCCAGTTGGATATTGTTGATACGTGTGTCGGGGGCAACGAAGTCGATGAAGATTTCGCCGTTTCCGATGCGGATATTCTCGGCGTGGAAGTCTCCTTCGTCACGCGAATAGGTATAGACACGGACTCCGGCTTGTACTTTCGGTTGCAGTGAGATACCTTTGCGGATAATCAGTGCACCGCCCGGCTGGATCAGTGTTGTATAATGTTCGAAGCTTTCGAGGTATGCCTTTTCTGTTCCGTAGATGTCCAAATGATCGGGGTCTGTGGCAGTGATGACAGACATATAAGGGGACAGCCAATGGAAAGAGCGGTCGAACTCGTCTGCTTCGATGACGGTATAAGGGCTTTTCTGAGAGAGCAGCAGATTGGTGCCGTAATTCTTGGAGATGCCTCCAAGGAAAGCGGTACATTCTATGTGCGATTGGTGGAATAGGTGGGCGGTCATGGTAGAAGTGGTCGTTTTGCCATGAGTGCCGGCTACACACAGACCTTTGCTGGAATGAGTGATCGTTCCCAGTACTTGCGCGCGTTTTTGTATTTCGAATCCGTTGTTGCGGAAATAAACCAATTCTTCGTGTTCCTGCGGAACGGCGGGGGTCAATACGACTAAAGTGCTTTCTTTGTCTTTGCAGGCTTCCGGAATCAGTCGTACGTTTTCTTCGTAATGTATTTGTGCGCCTTCGGCGATGAGGTTTTCAGTCAATGGAGTCGGGGTGCGGTCGTATCCGGCTACCACTTTTCCTTTGGAAAGGAAATAGCGGACAAGCGCACTCATACCGATGCCTCCGGCACCGACAAAGTAGACTGATTTGATCGTTTCAATATTCATTTCTTTATACTGTTTCTTTTTATAATTCTTGTTCCAAGTAACATTTCAAGTTTTAATCAGAGTCGGTACTACCTTTAATTGGGGATGACCCCCAAAGTCGGTAGTATTTTCATTCTCCTCCTTCTGGAAGGAGGAGATTGGAGATTCTACTGACTTTTTAGTCAATCCTAATTGGGATAGTTGCGATTTTTGCATTACCTCAACTAGTTTTCTGCTTCTGCCAGCTTGATTACTTCCTGCGCGATGATTCGTGCAGAGTCGGGCAAAGCCAACTTGGCTATATTCTCACTTAGTTCTTTCAGTTTCCGGTCGTCAGCTACTGTGCTCAGGGCTACATCCATCAACTTTGCTTCCGCTTCGCTGTCTTTTACATAGATGGCGGCTTGTTTGTCTACCAATGCCAGTGCATTCTTGGTCTGATGATCTTCTGCCACATTGGGCGAAGGAACCAGAACCACAGGCTTGTGCAACAGACAAAACTCTGAAATAGAACCGGCTCCCGCACGTGAAATCACTAGGTCGGAAGCCGCGTAAGCGGCTGCCATATCCTTGATGAAGTCCGTCACGTACAGATTTGGAAGTTCTCCTGCTGCCCGTAAGGCTTCTGTCACCTGCGGATAGTAATATTTTCCGGTCTGCCAGATGAACTGTATATCGTTGTTTTCTTTTATTGTAGCTAAGGCTGCAGTCAGCGTATTGTTAATGGTACGTGCGCCAAGGCTACCGCCTACAATCAGAATTGTCTTCTTATCCGGCTGCAGATTAAAGGAACGTAGTGCCGCGCCTTTTTCCGGCATATCCTTCGTCAGATTCTGGCGAACGGGATTTCCGGTCATTATAATCTTATCGGCAGGAAAGAACTTTTCCATTCCATCATAAGCAACACAAATAGCCTTTGCTTTTTGTGCCAGCAACTTGTTGGTGACTCCGGCATACGAGTTCTGTTCCTGAATCAGAGTCGGCACTCCCATCATTCCGGCAGTTTTGAGTGTCGGTCCGCTGGCGTATCCTCCTACGCCTACCGCTACTTGCGGGCGGAAGTTTTTGATGATGCTGCGCGCTTTCCACTGGCTTCGTGCCAGTTTGATCAGTACGGATACGTTTTTCCATAAATGTTTGCGGTCAAAACCGGCTATCGGTAACCCGATAATCTTATAGCCTGCATCGGGAACCCGCTGCATCTCCATACGGCCCTCGGCTCCCACAAATAAGATTTTCGCGTCCGGTCGCAGCTCTATTATAGCGTTGGCGATAGATACGGCAGGGAAGATATGTCCTCCTGTGCCTCCACCGCTGATGATAATTCTAAGTTCTTTCTCCATAATAATCCTTTTTTCTATCCGTTCATCTTCATTTACTGCTATCATGTTCATCCTCAAACTTGGCATCGCTATTCAGAATCTGTGCAGTGGGTTCGGCGGCGGCTTGTGCTTCCGAAGTAGCTGTTTCGGCTTCTATCTGCATCTGAATCTGTGCATCATGCGCTTTCTGTTCTTCCAAATGAGCGGTATATCGGCTCACGCTTAATATCATTCCGATATAAGCACAGTTGATCAGTGTACTTGTACCTCCCTTGCTGACCAAAGGCAGGGGCTGGCCTGTTACGGGGAACAGTCCCACGGCAACCATCATATTCAGTATCGCCTGCGATACCAGCAGCAAAGCGATACCCATGACAAGGAAGGCGGGAAAGGTCCGTTCGCACTTTTGCGCGATGCGTCCCGCCCGCATCAGCAGACAGAGGTAGAGGAATACGACAAATATACCTCCTATCAATCCCATTTCTTCAATGACAATCGCAAAGATAAAGTCGGAGAATGCCTGACTGAGGAAATCACGCTGGATGGAGTTTCCCGGTCCTTTGCCCACTACGTGACTGGTAGCGATGGCAATACGGGCATGGGCGATCTGTGCGTCTTTGTCTATATCGAATTTGGCTGCGGGCACTTCGTCTTTATCAAAAAAGCCTTTGATACGGTTCTGCCAAGTCTCCAGACGATGAAGTCCGGGGGTATTGTGTAGCGTTTTGGCAGGGATGGCAACTACCGTACCTACGCCGAGTGCGACAATCAGCACAAGTCCTCCTGCCAACAGAAGGAGTTTCTTTGCCGCTACCCGTCCGATGAACATCATCATGAATACGACGCCGAACAGCAACATGGCTGTCGACAGGTTTTCCGGAGCAATCAGTACGAGAACCAGTCCGGTAAGGATCATGATGTATTTAAAGGCATTGGGGTTGGCTCCTTCTTCATCCTGTCTCTTGGACAGGATGAACGAAACGGCAATGATGACAGCCATCTTTGCCAGTTCCGAAGGCTGGAATTGCAGTCCCATAAAGGTCATCCAGCGGGCTGCCCCATTGACACGGTCGCCTGTAATGATACCCATCAGCGTGACGAATGCCAGTAGAACGAGGGAAATCGGATACAGGAAGACGGGGAATACCTGGAACCATTTGTAGGGGACGTTATGCAGAAATACCACTACTACGGCACCTACCATCAGGATGATAGAATGCTGTGTTATCGGTCCCCAGTGGTCGCCGCTTTTGTACGTCAGCGTCGATGCTGCCGAAAACACCTCGATAATCGAGATGAGGCAGAGACAGAGGAAGATAATCCAGATTACCTTGTCGCCTTTAAATATGCTCTTTAATAAATCCATTTTATAATTCTCTTACATATTTCTTAAACTGATCGCCGCGGTCTTCGTAACTCTTGAAGAGGTCGAATGAGGCGCAGCAGGGGCTTAACAATACGGTTTCTCCTTTCTTTGCCAGTTTGTAGGCTGCTTCTACTGCATCCTTCATTCCGGTCTGCACATCGGCTACGGGCAGTCCGAAACGGTCGAAAAAGTCGTGCAACTTTTCGTTGTGCAGTCCCAGATAAACCAGTGCCGAGCACTTTTCACGTACCAGGTCTTCTATTTCCGTATAGTCGTTGCCTTTGTCTTTGCCGCCCAGTATCAGTACTGTCTTGGTGGTCATGCTTTGCAGGGCATACCAGCAAGAGTTGACATTGGTCGCTTTTGAGTCATTGATGAAGTCGATACCACGTACGCGCGCCACTTTCTCCAGGCGATGTTCCACTCCCTTGAAGTCGGAGAGCGCCTTGCGGATATTTTCTTTAGTGATACCTGCCAGGTTTGCCGAGATACCGGCAGCCAGCGAGTTGTAAAGATTGTGCTGTCCGGTCAGTGCCAGTTCCTCCTGTTCCATGTTGAAGGCGATGGGCTCGGTTATCTTCACTTCGTGGTCTTCTACGTATGCGATGGCTCCGTCTTCCTTCACGGCTGCGAAAGGATACAGATGAGCTTTCAGACCGTGCTTTGCCAGTTCCTGTTTGATGATCGGGTCATCGTTCCAGAAGATGAAAGCGTCGTCCGTTGTCTGGTTCTGCGTAATACGGAATTTGGCATCGATGTAGTTCTGCATACAATGGTCGTATCGGTCCAAATGGTCCGGAGTGATATTCATCAGTACGGCGATATTGGCACGGAAGTTATACATATTGTCCAGTTGGAAAGAGCTGAGTTCGATGATATAATAGTCATGATGCTCTTCGGCTACTTGCAAAGCCAGACTCTTGCCGATATTTCCGGCCAGTCCTACATTCAGATCTGCACTCTTAAAGATGTGGTAGATCAGGGAAGTAGTCGTTGTCTTTCCGTTAGAACCGGTGATGCAGATCATTTTTGCATCGGTATAGCGTCCGGCAAACTCGATTTCGGAGATAACCGGTGTGCCTTGGGCTTTCAGTTTCAGGATCAGCGGGGCGTCATTCGGGATACCGGGGCTTTTAATCACTTCATCGGCATTCAGAATGAGTTCTTCGGTATGATGTCCTTCCTCCCAGGCAATATGGTGGCTGTCCAGAAGTTCCTTATACTTATCCTTGATAGCGGACATATCCGAAACAAATGTTTCAAATCCTTTTACTTTGGCGAGTACGGCTGCACCAGCGCCGCTTTCACCGGCTCCTAAAATTACAATTCTTTTCATTTACAATAATGTGCTTTTGCTGTCCGACAGGCAGACTCTTCTCTCTTCCTTTTCATCTTTTCTTTTTCGCTCGTCGGCTGCGCACATCTTTTTAAAGTTAATAATCGGGTTAATACTCTCAACTATATTAATGTTACAAATATCCTGCATTGGGCAGTCTGTTTGTTCTCATCGTATTTTTAATGTAATAATCGTTATCGCTGCCAGTACAATCGTTACAATCCAGAAACGGACGGTAATCTTTGATTCGTGAAATAGCTGGTCGGGCTTCGTGAACTTCACCGTACATCCCGGTTCTACCAGACTCATCGAAGTACGGAAATGATCGTGTATCGGAGTTCGTTTGAACAACCGCTGTTTTACTCCCTTCCGCTTACCTATCTTATAGTAGAAGCGTTGCAGTATGACTGACAGATTCTCTACCAGAAATACACCGCAGAGAATCGGTATCAGCAATTCTTTGTGGATGATAATGGCAAATACGGCAATGATACCACCGATAGTCAGGCTGCCTGTGTCTCCCATGAATACTTGTGCCGGATAGGCGTTGTACCATAAGAAACCGATCAATGCACCGATAAAGGCACAAATGTAGATTACCAGTTCTTCCGATCCCGGAATGTACATGATATTCAGATAGCTGGCAAATTCGATGTGTGACGATACGTACGCCAGTATTCCCAGCGTGGCACCGATAATGGCGGAGTTTCCGGCTGCCATACCGTCCATGCCGTCATTCAGGTTAGCCCCGTTCGAAACGGCGGTTACAACGAAGATCGTAATGATCACGAACAGGAACCATCCGGCTGTCTGTGCATGTTCGCCCATAAAGCCCACCAGGTCGGCATAATCTAAGTTGTTACTTTTAAAGAAAGGAATAGTGGTTTGGGTAGATTTTAAATCATTGGTTCCGTGAATCACTTCCATTTCCTGTCCCGGTGTATGAACCTCGATGTTCTCGCGGATAACTACATCCGGACTCAGATACAGGGTTAAGCCTACAATCAGCCCCAGACCCACCTGACCGATGATTTTGAACTTACCGTGCAAGCCTTCCTTGTCTTTCTTGAATATTTTGATATAGTCGTCGGCAAAACCGAGTGATCCCAGCCATACAGTGGTGATCAGCATCAATATCATGTATATATTATCCAGCTTACCCAATAGCAGGCAAGGTATAAGGATGGCTACAATGATGATGACACCTCCCATGCTTGGTACGCCTACTTTGTTGACACCGAACGGGTCGGTCTTGGCGTCACGCTGTGTTTCCGTGATTTGCTTCTTTTTAAGCAGATTGATGAATTTGTCTCCCCATATACTCGATATAAGCAATGCGAGGATAACAGCCATCAAAGCACGGAATGAGGTGTAACCGAACATTCCCGCTCCGGGAAAATTAAGCTTGTGCAGCCATTCAAACAGATAGTATAACATCTCTTTTCTATTTACAATTTATAGCCTGCAATTTACAGTTTCTCATTGTTGCCCCACGCTTGATAAGATGCTGTCTATTGCAAATAATAATATGTTGTCAATTAAATATTTCCTTCAAAACTTCCTTGTCGTCAAAGTGGTGTTTCACTCCTTTGATTTCCTGATAGTTTTCGTGCCCTTTTCCGGCAACGAGTATCACGTCTCCTTTTTCTGCAAGCATGCAAGCCGTGCGGATCGCTTCTTTCCGGTCGGCGATGCTGAGCGTTTTTTTCATATCTTCCGCATCCAGTCCGGCAAGCATATCGTTGATAATCTCCTGTGGCTCTTCAAAACGCGGATTGTCCGATGTGATAATCACCCGGTCACTGGCTTTCGCTGCTTCCTTTGCCATGATGGGGCGTTTCCCCTTATCGCGGTTGCCGCCGGCACCTACTACGGTGATCACTTTTCCTTTGCCTTCGAGTACTCCATGAATGGCGTTCAATACATTCACCAACGCGTCCGGAGTATGTGCATAGTCAACGATGGCCGTTACCCCTTTCGGAGAACGGATGGCATCGAAACGTCCGGCTACCGGATGGAGCGTACTGAGCGCAAGAAGTACATCTTCCTCTTTTTTGCCCAATAATACGGCTGCTCCAAATACCGCCAACAGATTGGATGCATTGAACTTGCCGATAAACTGAACGGCCAGCTCATGATTATTGAAATCGAGCAGCATTCCTTCAAAATGGGATTCTATGACCCGGCCTTTGAAGTCGCTGAGGCTTCTTAATGAATAGGTGTAGACCTTGGAACGTGTATTTTGTGTCATCACCAGCCCGTTCTTATCGTCAAGGTTGGTGAGGCTGAAAGCGTTTTTAGGCATATCGTCAAAGAACTTTTTCTTTGCCTTCAGATAGTTCTCTACCGTTTTGTGATAATCCAGATGATCGCGCGTCAGATTCGTGAAGATACCTCCCGCAAACTTTAATCCGCTGATACGTTTTTGAGCGATGGAATGTGAACTGACTTCCATAAAGACGTACTTGCATCCTTCGTCCGCCATTTGCCCCAACAAGCGGTTGAGCGTGATAGGGTCGGGGGTGGTATGTTCTGTCGGAATCGGCTGATCGTCGATATAGTTGCAGACAGTAGAGATTAATCCCACTTTATATCCGAAGTAGCGGAATGTATTATATAATAAGGTGGCGATGGTTGTCTTGCCATTTGTTCCCGTCACACCGACCAGTTCGAATTGTGAAGTCGGATTACCGTAGAATGTCGTTGCAATCTTTCCTACTGCATCTTCGCTGTCTTTCACTTGGATATAAGTGATTCCTGCTACGGGTTCCTCCGGTATATCTTCGCAGAGGATGGCAGTCGCTCCCTTCTGAATGGCAGCGGGGATATAGGCGTGACCATCGGTCTGCGTGCCGCGCATCGCCATAAACAGCTGTCCGGCTTCTACCAGACGGGAGTCAATGTTGACTCCGGTGATCTCTATCCTTGAATCTCCGGTCACTTGCACCGGCTGGATTGCTTTCAGTAACTCGTTTAATAACATATCTGTCCTACTTAATTTAATTCTTAATGCAACGTAAGCGTAATCGTCTGCCCTTTTCTTGCAACACTGCCGTTGGCTATCGACTGGCTTTTTACTTTCCCGACTCCCACCAGATTGACTTTCAATCCTTTGCTTTCCAATAGATAAACAGCATCTTTCGCTCCCATGCCTACGACGCTTGGCACGAAGTTCTGCATGATACCCCGGCTTTCAAGAACTACCGCCTGAGGGGCGGGATGGGTGCTTCCCCATACTTCTTTTCCCGAATCGGTGATTTTTCCCTGTATCTTTATATTCAGTTCTTCCAGTACCCGTTGCGTTTCCCTCATTTCTCCTGCCTTAACGTTCGGGATGACTACCGTATTCGTATCAATGGCACTTGTGAGTGGCAAGCGCAGGTCTTTGGCATACACTCTTTCTGCGATCTTGCTGAATACGCTACCTGCCATCAAACCTCCCGAAGCGGGCAAACCGGGTTTCTGGATCGAAACAATCATACTGTACTTCGGCTCTTCCGATGGGAAGTATCCGCAGAAGCTGACGAGATAATTGGTTCTTCCTGTCTTGTAGCCGGCTGCTCCCTGCGAAACCTGTGCTGTTCCGGTCTTACCGGACACATGGAACTGCTTGCTTCCTGCCGGTTTGGCAAGTCCTTCACCTACCACTTTCCGCAGGATTTCCCGTATTTGTGCCAGCGTCTTGTCCGAACAGATCTTGGGATTGATGATTTCCGTCGGATATTCCTTTATCACTTCTCCGTCTCTGACGGCGGCTTTTACAAACTTCGGACGTATGGATACTCCGTTATTGGCTATTGCATTATAGAATGTCAGAATATTGATCGGTGGAACCTGCGTTTCATAGCCGATGCTCATCCATGGCAAAGTCGTTTTTGAAAAATAGCGTTCTTTCGGACCACGAATATTCGGCTTTCCTTCTCCGGATATTTGCAGGTGGAGTGGCTGGTCGATGCTCATCCGTTTCAGTCCGTCCACAAACTTCTGCGGGTTGCTTCCGTAAAAGTTCTCGATGATGCTGGAAGTTCCGACATTGGACGATACTCCCAAAATCTCGGTAACAGTCAGTTTGCCGTATCCGCCTCGATGCCAGTTGTGGTCTTTCATGACACGGCCATGCATCGGCTTTTGTCCGTTGCCGGTGTCTACGATATAGTCCGGAGTGATTTTTCCGTCTTCCAGAGCTACCATGATAGAGGCTGTCTTGAAGGTAGAACCCGGTTCGAGCATATCGCTGATTGCATTGTTGCGTACTTCATAATATTCACCGTCTCTGCCTTGCGTCATATTGACGATGGCTTTTACTTCTCCGGTTGCAACTTCCATCAATACGACTACACCCACGGTGGCGTTCAGCTCTTTCAGCTTGTCTACCAATGCTTTTTCGCAAATATCCTGCATACCTACATCGATGGTAGTGATCAGGTCGCAACCGTCGATCGGGGCGACATCGACAATGTTCAGGTATTTGTTCATCACCTTTTGGCGGTGAGTTAGCCCGTCACGTCCTTTCAGAATCGTATCGAACGCGAGTTCTATACCATTCTTTGCTCCTTGGGCTGTATCGGCATATACATCTCCCAGGGTACGGGCTGCCAATGAGCCGAAAGGTTTCTTACGCTGATTATATGCCAACTCCTTGAATCCTCCCTTATAGCGGTTCAGGCAGAAGACAGGCAGACGTTTCACCTCTTTATATTGTATATAAGAGATACGCTTCGGGTAGATCAGGTAGTTACGGCTTTTGGCCTGACGTCCTTTTTGAAGGTGTGCCTTGAATTGTGCCGCACTTTTGTCGGGGAATATCTTATGCAGTCCGATGCAAATCGAATCCATATTGGCTTTGAGGATGGAATCCCGACGTGCCTGATCCTTCTTTCTTCTTTTTTCGTCCTTTTCACCGGACATAAAGTCCATGTAGATTCTGTATTCAGGCAGTGAACTTGCCATCAGTTTACCGTCAGAAGAAATAATGTTTCCGCGGTTAGGTTTCACCGTCACGTTTTCTTTTACGAAACGATCGGCTACATCCTGCCAGTACTGTCGTTCGGCAAACATGGTCACGCCTGCCTTGACGACAATTGCTACTCCTATCAGTGCCATGATCAGAATGACAAAGAAGTAACGGGTCATTATATTTTTCTTATTTACTGCCACAGTGCTTATTCTCTTTTAAGACTCTCCACTTACACCTTATTTAATAAGGTAAGGCGGGTTGGTAGAGGTCTGCAAATCACTTTCCTTGTTTGATATATACTCTTCGATGCGTGACTGACGGCTTTTCTCCATCAGCTCCGAACTACGGGTCAACGCATCGTATTTAATGTCGATTAATTCTTTTTTCAACCGGTCGATCTCGATCTGTTGTTGCTGGCTCGCATAGCGGTTATGGATGTAGAAGATGATGAATACCATAATCAGCACCAACAGCTTCGTCTGCCGGCGGAAAAAGTCTGTGGCGAGGATATCTCCTCCCAGAATACTTTTCAATGAGGTGCGTTTTTTCTTTTTGCCCTCTTCTGCTTTTTTGTTTACTGCTTCTTCTTCCATATCTGAGATTATTTCTTCTCTGCGATTCGTAATTTGGCACTTCTCGACCGTGGATTTCTTTCTATCTCCGCTTCATCGGGGACAATCACTTTATTGTTGACCAACCGGAACGGAGTTTGCAGGTTTCCAAAGAAGTCGGTTTCCGCTTTCCCTTCTACGTTTCCTGTTTTCATTATATTCTTCACCATGCGGTCTTCCAGTGAGTGATACGTGATCACTACAAGGCGCCCCCCCGGTTTGAGCGCTTCGGTGGCTGCTGCCAGCATTTCTTTCAGTGCTTCCATTTCCTGATTCACTTCAATGCGGAGTGCCTGAAATACTTTCGCCAGTTCTTTCTTCTCCCGTTCGCGTCCGAAAAGCGGCTTGATGATTTCCAGAAACTCGCCGATAGTCCGGATAGACTGTCCGTTTCTGGCTTTTACGATGGCGGATGCCAGTTTGCGGCTGTTCTTCAGTTCACCGTACAGATAGAAGATGTTTGCGAGCCGTTCTTCTTCGTATGTGTTGACGATGTCGGCGGCAGTTAGTCCTGCACGTTTGTTCATGCGCATATCCAGCGCTCCGTCAAAACGGAATGAGAAGCCACGCTCGCTGTCGTCGAAATGGTGGGAGGACACGCCGAGGTCGGCGAGGATTGCGTCCACCTGTTCGATGTCATGATACCGCAGGAAATTCTGCAAATAGCGGAAGTTGCTGCGTACAAAGGTGAAGTGGGGATCATTGACGATATTCCGTTCGGCATCCTCGTCCTGATCGAATCCCAGCAGGCGCCCGCCTTCTCCAAGGCGTGAAAGAATCTCGCGCGAATGCCCTGCTCCTCCGAAGGTAACGTCTACATACGTTCCGTCCGGATGAATATTCATTCCGTCAACGCTTTCCTTTAGCAGTACGGGTACGTGGTATGTCAACTCATCTTTCTCCATCTTGTCTATTTTCATCGTTCATAATCTCTTCTAATGCTGCACCGAACTCTTCGGGGGACATGAACGGTTGTTCTGCCCGTTCTTTGGCCCAAATCTCTATCTTGTTGTCGATACCGATAAAGCGTATATCTCCACGGATATTACAAATCTGTAAGTAACGCTTCGGGATCAGTATGCGTCCGTTGCTGTCGGGCGTAACTACTTCGACGTCACTCACAAACTGTCTGAAAATGAGCTGGTGTTTGCTATTCCATTTGTTCAGCCTGCTTCGGAGCTCATTCAGCTCCTCGTTCCACACGCTCTCGGGGTACAGTGTCAGGCAGTCCTGAAATACGTCTTTACGCATAATAAGTCTCTCTTCGGAAGCAGCTTGCAGTTGCTTCCTGAAAGTAGCGGGGATGAACACTCTTCCTTTGGCGTCCGCCCTGACTTCAATATTGCCTAAAAAACGTATCATTTACCTTATTATAATAAGAGAGCGTAAAAGTAGGAAATTCCCCACAATTCCCCACAATTTTCCATAAAAATCTTTTAGATAAGTTTTCAACCGATTGTTAAATGCTTATTTACTTGAAAAAGATGCGGTTTGGGAAATGCTTTATTAGTGGGCGAAAACGGAAAGATGCGGCGCTTTTTTGTTTGTATTGAGGAAGAATCTTTTTTATCGAAAGAGAGGCTTTCTTTCTTTGCGAGGGAGGTTTGCACGACACCCGGGTCTCGGTATGTATGACACCCGGGTGTCAGGACGTACAACACCCGGGTGTCAGTATGCTCGACATCCGGGTGTCATATAGGAGGGATTAGTAAAAAAGGCAGAAGGTATGGTAACTCTTCTGCCTTAAACTAACACAATTAAAAATCTGCACTAAAAATATCTAACTTGGAATTGATAAATAATATAGTTAAAGGTTTAGCGAAAGTCTTTCAGTTCTTCCTGCAATTTCTGGCGGGTGAAGAAGATACGGCTCTTCACGGTGCCCAGCGGGAGGTTCAGCTTTTCAGCGATTTCGCGGTACTTGAAGCCGGAAACGTGCATAGCGAACGGAACTCTATATTCTTTCGGGAGCGCGTTGACTACCCGATGCATTTCTTTCAGGTCGTACGTTCTTTCCGTACTTTCAAAGCCGGTGTCTTGCGGCAGGTTCAGATGATAAAGATTATCGGTCTGATCGATGAATGTCTGGTCGCGAACTACTTTACGGTAGTTGTTGATAAAGATATTGCGCATGATGGTATACATCCATCCTTTGAAATTTGTGTCGGGCATATATTTATCCTCATTGTCTAATGCTTTGAGTGATGTCTCCTGCAACAAATCGTTTGCTTCTTCGCGGTCAGTTGTCAGTTTGTATGCGAAGCGGAGTAACTCATCCTGTACTCCTACTAAATCTTTTCTGAAGCTTAAACTTTTCATATACGTTGCTTTTAAAAAGTGAATATTCGTTTGTATTTTTCGATGGTGCAAGTTTACGGCATTTCTGATAATGAGATAGGGTATGAACCGACAAAATTTAGGGGAAAAACTATCCGCGGATAGTTTTTGGGTGTTCTTTTTTCAAGTTGCAAACTTAAATCCTGCATTTTCTGGCAAATTATTGCGATTAATAAAAAAGAACCGTTAATTTTGTGGCATCATTTTTATTTGAAAAGAATGACTGATGACTCTTTATTTTTAATCGATGTCGATAAGATACTTCGGACGAAAGCTCCGAAGCAATATAAGTACATCCCTAAGTTTGTGGTTTCTTATCTGAAGAAAATAGTTCATCAGGACGAGATTAATGTGTTCCTGAATGAATCGAAAGATAAACTGGGAGTGGATTTCCTTGAAGCATGCATGGAGTTCCTTGATGCGAAAGTGGAGGTGAAAGGTATAGAGAACCTGCCGAAAGAAGGATTGTATACCTTTGTGTCCAATCACCCGCTGGGAGGACAGGATGGAGTGGCTCTAGGCTATGTGCTGGGGCGCCATTATGACGGGAAAGTAAAGTATCTGGTGAATGACCTGCTGATGAACCTTCGCGGTTTGGCCCCACTTTGTGTTCCTATCAATAAGACAGGAAAGCAGGCAAAGGACTTTCCCAAGATGGTGGAAGCCGGGTTCCAGTCCGACGACCAGATGATCATGTTTCCTGCGGGACTTTGCTCGCGGCGTCAGAACGGAGTGATCCGTGATCTGGAATGGAAGAAGACATTCATTATAAAAAGCATACAGGCGAAGCGGGACGTAGTTCCCGTTCATTTTGGTGGCAGAAACTCTGATTTCTTCTACAATCTGGCGAATGTTTGTAAGGCACTGGGTATTAAATTCAATATTGCTATGCTGTATCTGGCGGACGAGATGTTTAAGAACCGCCACAAAACCTTTACTGTCACTTTTGGAAAACCGATTCCCTGGCAGACTTTCGATAAATCGAAGACTCCTGCGCAGTGGGCGGAGTATGTGAAGGACATTGTATATAAACTGTAACTGATAGAACACTATAACAAGAATATGGAAGAGATTATTAAACCGGTGAGCAAAGAACTGCTGAAAGCAGAGTTGACGGAAGATAGACGCTTGCGAATGACCAATAAAAGTAATAATCAGATTTATATTATTACCCATCAGAATGCACCTAATGTGATGCGTGAAATTGGTCGTTTAAGAGAAATTGCCTTTCGTGCTGCGGGTGGAGGAACGGGCCTGTCGATGGATATCGACGAATACGACACGATGGAACACCCATATAAGCAGTTGATCGTATGGAATCCGGAGGCGGAAGAAATATTAGGTGGTTACCGGTATTTGCTTGGAACGGATGTGCGCTTTGACGAAGCTGGGGCTCCGATTCTGGCTACTTCTCACATGTTTCATTTCTCGGATGCGTTTATAAAGGAATATCTGCCTCAGACCATTGAGTTGGGACGCTCTTTTGTGACGCTGGAATATCAGTCTACACGTGCCGGCAGTAAAGGTCTGTTTGCGTTGGATAATCTGTGGGACGGATTGGGAGCGCTGACAGTGGTGATGCCGAATGTGAAGTACTTCTTTGGCAAGGTGACTATGTATCCCAGCTATCATCGTCGTGGACGCGACATGATTCTGTACTTCCTTAAGAAGCATTTTAATGATCGGGAAGAGTTGGTTACACCGATGGAACCGCTGATTCTGGAAACTTCCGACGAGGAACTGAGAACGTTGTTCTGCAAGGATACCTTTAAAGAGGATTATAAGATATTGAATACGGAGATTCGCAAGCTGGGTTATAATATCCCGCCGCTGGTCAATGCCTATATGAGTTTAAGCCCTACCATGCGTATGTTCGGGACGGCTATCAACTATGAGTTTGGTGACGTGGAAGAGACCGGTATCCTGATTGCTGTAGATGAAATCCTTGAAGACAAGCGAATCCGGCACATCCAGACGTTTATAGAAAGTCATCCGGATGCGCTGAAAATGCCTTGTGAGAGCGAAGGGGTGTTTACTCCTAAGGTGGTTACACCGCAGGAAGGCTGTTGCCATTAATTTTCCGGTAAAGATCGAGTGCGAAGACATCGGTCATTCCAGATATATAATCAAGTACCGCCTGTATTCTTTCGTAGAGTACGGGCGATTTTATATTGTATTGGTCGGAAACGCGGTTGGTTAAAAGTTCGGAGTAAGCTTTTTCTTTTCCCGGTAAGGTGACGGCATCTACCATCAATTCCAGCAAAGTGCTGATGATACGGAAGCCTGCCAGCTCGATGTCCAGTACATCTTGCGAACGATAAATTCTTTTCAGTGATATTTCCGCACAATGATTGTAAGCGGCTGCCGGACCTTCGGCGATGTGCTTGATGAGCGCTCCTTCGAAAGTTCCTGCCAGTATTTCCTGCTCGTGTTCCAGAAAGACACGGGTGCACTCGCGGACTAACAGACCGATAACAGAAGAACGCAGATAGGCTATCTGTTCATTGATATCATTGACTATTTGGAAAGTACTTCGGAGACGGGATTGCCGGTCTTCGGAGAAAAACGCCATCAACAGTTCCTTGGTCTCGTCTGTAGTGATAATCTTTAGTTTATGGGCGTCTTCGATATCCATCATCTGATAACAGATGTCATCTGCTGCTTCTACCAGATACACTAGCGGGTGTCGCGCATACTTTAACGGTTGTTCGCTAAGCTGGATGAGTCCCAGCTCGGTTGCGATTTTGCGGTAGCTTTCTTCCTCACTGACAAAGAAGCCGAACTTGGATTTTTTGCCTGCAAGGCTCGATGAAAAGGGGTATTTTACGATGGAGGCAAGCGTTGAATATGTTAAGACGAATCCTCCTCTGCGGCGTCCTTCGAACTGGTGAGTGAGGATGCGGAAAGCGTTCGCATTTCCTTCGAAATGTGTCAAATCTTCCCATTCCATCGGAGAAAGTTGCTCTCCGTCCGGCTGCTTTTCCTGTAGCCTTTGTCCTTTTCCTTCTGAAAAGAACGTAGAGATAGCCCGTTCGCCGGAATGCCCGAAAGGCGGATTGCCTAAGTCATGTGCCAGGCAGGCGGCCGATACGATTGAGCCGATTTCCGGCAGGAAGGAACTTTCCAGTTCCGGTTGGCGTTCCAGGATTGCTTTGGCTACATCGTTGCCCAAAGACCGTCCTACGCAAGATACTTCAAGGCTGTGCGTCAGTCGGTTGTGTACGAAGATACTACCGGGCAGCGGGAATACCTGTGTTTTGTTCTGCAGGCGGCGGAACGGTGCGGAAAATATGAGGCGGTCATAGTCCCGTTGGAACTCGGAACGGTTCTCTTGCCGTTCTTCGTGAAACTCTTCCATTCCGAAGCGTTTGGCTGATATTAGTTGTTTCCAATTCATCATTTTATTTACTATTTGGCTGATTACAATTTGCAAATTGGTTGTTACCACATTATTTAACTGCAAACTTAACTAATTTTCAGTTCAAAATGTGTATTTTCGCCCGTTAAATAGTAAATGTGCATTTATGAACGTTCAAGTTATCAATAAATCGAAGCATCCGCTTCCGGCTTACGCCACTGAGTTATCTGCAGGAATGGATATCCGTGCTAATCTTTCTGAACCTATCACATTGGCGCCATTGCAGCGTTGCCTGGTGCCGACAGGAATCTATATTGCTCTTCCACAAGGATTTGAAGCTCAGGTTCGTCCCCGTAGCGGATTGGCCATCAAAAAGGGTATTACCGTGCTCAACTCTCCGGGAACGATTGATGCGGACTATCGTGGAGAAGTCTGCATTATTCTGGTCAACCTTTCTTCCGAACCTTTTGTGATCGAGGACGGGGAACGTATTGCCCAGATGGTGATCGCAAGACATGAGCAGGCAGTATGGCAGGAAGTGGAAGTGCTGGATGAAACAGAACGCGGAGCAGGGGGCTTCGGACATACAGGACGAGGATAAGTACCATAAAAAGAGAAAATGAACAAGAAAAATAGTATATGGCTTTTGGTTGCTGTATGGACATTGGTTTCGTGCGGAACGGTGAAAAGTACAAGGGAAAAGCCAGCTGTCGCTTTGGCGCAGTCTTCGCTAACGTCCGAACAGCAGCGGAAATATGATTATTTCTTTCTGGAAGCTATGCGCCTGAAAGAAAAGAAGGATTATGCGTCTGCTTTCGGATTATTGCAGCATTGTCTGGATATTCATCCGAATGCGGCTTCTGCGCTTTATGAGGTTTCGCAGTATTATATGTTTCTCCGTCAGGTGCCGCAAGGGCAAGAGGCGCTGGAAAAGGCTGTGGCGAATGCGCCGGATAACTACTGGTATAGTCAGGGGCTGGCATCTTTGTATCAGCAGCAGAACGAACTGGATAAGGCTATCACCCTGTTGGAACAGATGGTGGTACGTTTCCCTGCCAAGCAGGACCCGCTTTTCAACCTTTTGGACCTGTATGGCCGACAGGAAAAGTATGATAAAGTCATCTCTACTTTAAACCGTCTTGAAAAGCACATGGGCAAGAATGAACAGTTATCCATGGAGAAGTTTCGTATCTATCTTCAGATGAAGGATGACAAGAAAGCTTTTCAGGAAATAGAAAGTCTGGTACAGGAATATCCGATGGATATGCGTTATCAGGTCATTTTGGGGGACGTATATCTTCAGAATGGCAAGAAGCAGGAGGCTTATGACGTTTATCAGAAGGTGCTGGCTGCGGAACCCGATAATCCGATGGCTATCTTCTCGATGGCTTCTTACTATAAACAGACAGGGCAGGAAGAACTCTACCAACAGCAGTTGGATACACTGTTGCTGAATAAGAAGGTGACTCCTGATACCAAAGTGGGCGTCATGCGTCAGATGATTGTGGAAAATGAACAGGCCGATAAGGACAGTACGCAGATCATCGCTTTGTTTGACCGGATCATGAAGCAGGAGCAGGATGATCCTCAGATTCCGATGCTTTATGCGCAATATCTGTTGTCCAAGAATATGGAGGCGGAGTCAGTCCCCGTCTTGGAACAGGTGGTTGACCTGGACCCTACCAATAATGCTGCCCGTATGATGCTGATCGGTGCTGCGGTAAAAAAAGAAGATTATAAGCAGATTATCAAAGTCTGCGAGCCGGGTATTGAAGCGACTCCGGATGCGCTGGAATTTTATTATTATCTGGCTGTTGCCTATAATCAGGCGGAGAAACCGGATAGTGTGATAAGCATCTGCAAGAGAGCGCTGGAACATAAGACGGCTGACGGTAAAAAAGAAATCGTTTCGGAGTTCTACTCTATTCTGGGGGATATGTATCATACGCAGAAGCAGATGAAGGAGGCTTATGCCGCCTATGACTCGGCGTTGGTGTACAACCCTTCCAATATTGGCGCACTGAACAACTATGCCTATTATCTGTCAGTAGAGCGTCGTGATCTGGATAAAGCGGAAGAAATGAGCTATAAGACCGTAAAGGCTGAGCCCAATAATGCCACTTATCTGGATACGTATGCCTGGATTCTCTTTGAAAAGGGGAACTATGCGGAAGCTCGTATTTACATCGATAACGCCATGAAAAGTGAGGGCGGCGATAAGAGTGATGTGATTGTAGAACATTGCGGAGATATCTATTATATGACCGGAGATGTGGACGGCGCGCTTACCTACTGGAAGAAAGCACTGGAAATGGGCAGTGAGTCGAAAACATTGAAACAGAAAATAGAAAAGAAAAAATACATTGCAGAATGAAAAGAATCGCTTATTTTTTGTTGATTGCAGTCGTATTGGTAGGTTGTAAGAGTTCAAAGCGTCTGACGGCGACAAAGGTGCCGGAAGTTACTGCTTCCGAAGCAGCTATTCCCAGCTATCTGGCTTCCAGACTTCAGCTGACGATTCCGGGTAAAGGCGGAAGTATGTCAGTGGGCGGTACCATGAAGATGAAGAGCCGTGAACGGGTACAGATTTCCTTGCTGATGCCTATTCTCCGTACGGAATTGGCACGCATCGAGGTGACTCCTACTGAAGTATTATTCGTCGACCGGATGAACAAGCGGTTTGTACGCGCAACCAAAAATGAATTGAAAGAAATATTATCGAAGAATGTAGAGTTCTCCCAATTGGAGAAATTGCTGACTGACGCTTCTAAACCCGGAGGAAAGACTGAACTATCCGGGAAAGACCTGGGAATCCCCAAACTGGAGAAAGCGAAAGTACAACTTTATGATTTTTCGACCAAAGAACTTTCAATCACTCCGACAGAAGTTACTTCCAGATACCGTCAGGTCTCTTTGGAAGAATTAATGAAAATGCTGGTAGCTTTATTATGATAAAACGTCTCTTTGTAATTCTGGTAAGCAGCCTTTGGCTGGCAATTCCGCTTTCTGCTCAATCGAACAAGCTGATTCGTGAGCTGGAAGGTAAGCGCGGTGCTCTGCAGAAGCAGATCGCCGAGACGGAGTCGATTTTACAGAATACAAAGAAGGACGTAGGCAGTCAGTTGAACGGACTGGCGGCACTGACGGGACAGATTGAAGAACGAAAACGGTATATCCTTGCGATCAATAACGATGTGGAGACTATCGAACGCGAATTAGTGTCATTGAACCGCCAGCTGAATAGTCTTGAAAAAGACCTGAAAGAGAAAAAGAAGAAGTACGAAGCATCTGTCCAGTACCTCTATAAGAATAAATCGATTGAAGAGAAACTGATGTTTATCTTCTCCGCCAAGAACCTGGGACAAACTTATCGTCGTATGCGTTATGTGCGTGAATATGCCACCTACCAGCGTCTGCAGGGAGAGGAAATATTAAAGAAGCAGGAGCAGATACGGAAGAAAAAAGCAGAACGTCAGCAAGTGAAAGCCGCCAAAGAGGGACTGCTGAAAGAACGTGAGAACGAAAAGGCGAAACTGGAAGCTCAGGAGAAAGAGAAGCGTACACTGGTGGCTAATCTGCAAAAGAAACAGAAAGGTCTGCAAAGCGAAGTGAACAAGAAGAGACGGGAGGCCAATCAACTGAATGCCCGTATCGACCGGTTGATCGCAGAAGAAATAGAACGCGCCCGCAAACGTGCTGCGGAAGAAGCCCGCCGCGAAGCGGCAGCCCGCAAGAAGGCGGATACAAATGGCAAAGGTGCCTCCAAAACCGGAACGGCTGCCAAACCGAAGTCGGAGCCATTGGACGCTTTTACGATGAGCAAGGCAGATCGCGAACTGTCCGGTAGCTTTGTTGCCAATCGTGGAAAACTTCCGATGCCTATATCCGGACCTTATATCATAACCAGCCGCTATGGACAGTATTCCGTTGAAGGACTCCGTAATGTGAAGCTGGACAATAAAGGAATTGATATACAAGGAAAGCCGGGAGCACAAGCCCGTGCCATCTTTGATGGTAAGGTAGCAGCCGTGTTCCAGTTGAACGGACTATTTAACGTCCTCATCCGGCATGGTAATTATATTTCCGTTTACTGTAATCTGTCTTCCGCTTCGGTGAAATCCGGCGATACGGTGAGCACAAAGCAGTCTATCGGACAGATATTCTCTGATGGCGCGGATAACGGACGAACGGTACTGCATTTCCAGTTACGCAGAGAGAAAGAAAAGTTGAATCCGGAACCCTGGTTGAATCGTTAATCTAAATATAAGACACACTTGGTATGAAGTTAACAAAGATACTGATACTTTTACTGGCCTTCTGGCTCGAACCATTGTCTGCATCTCCCTATTTCTCCTTCAAGAAATATCAGGTGGAAGATGGCTTGTCACATAATACGGTATGGTGTGCTATACAGGATAGCTATGGATTTATCTGGCTGGGCACCAGTGACGGACTGAACCGTTACGACGGTCGGGGCAATAAAGTTTATCGGAATGTATTGAACGATAAATTCTCATTGGAGAACAACTTCGTTGAGGCACTGATTGAAGAAGATCAGAATATATGGGTTGGAACGAACTCCGGACTGTATATCTATGACCGGGCAACGGACCGTTTCTCCTATTTTGACAAGACTACTCAGTATGGCGTATACGTCAGCAGTGAAATCAAGAAGATTGTAAAGACGGAGAACGGACTTCTCTGGATTGCCACCTTGGGGCAGGGACTTTTTATTTATGATCCCAAGACCGAAGTGTTGACTCAGAATAGTATTCAGACCTCTTTTGTCTGGGATGTCTGTCAGAGTTACGATAAGAAGAAGGTGTATGTTTCTTCGCTACAGGAAGGACTGCTTTGTTTCGATGAAAACGGCAAATTTCTGCAATCATACCGAGTCTCATCGGACGTGAACTCTTCCGATAGTTACAAAATAAACTGTGTACTCGATGTAGAGGGAGAAGTATGGCTGGGAGCAGGCAACAATTTGTTGGGGAGATTGAACCGGCAAACCGGAACGGTTGAGAATTACATGGCTCCTTCATTGAACTTCGGGGCAGTTCGCAGCCTGCTGAAATATACGGAGAATGAACTGCTGGTAGGAACCGATAATGGACTCTATCTATTCAACCGCGAGTCGAAAACCTTCCTCCGTGCAGATAATCCGGCTGATCCGCGAAGTCTGAGTGATCAGACCATAAACGGCATGATGTGGGATGCGGAAGGTGCTCTGTGGGTATTGACGAACTTGGGAGGTATCAACTATATGTCCAAGCAGACCAAGCGTTTCGATTACTATTCACCCGCCTATCTGTCGGGGATAGCGGGAGCAGGAGAGGTGGTAGGCCCATTCTGTGAAAATAAAGACGGAAATATCTGGATTGGTACTCAGAGTGGCTTATATTTCTTCAATGCCGTTACACGGGAGCTTTCGGAATATCATATCGGTGGTGTAAAGAGTCAGAAATATGATATTCGCTCTTTGATGTTAGACGGCGATTGTCTTTGGATCGGTACTTATGCGGAAGGAATACGTGTGCTTAATCTGCGTACCGGTTCGATAAAGGAATATACCCACTCGCGCGGAATCCCCAATACCATTTGCAGCAATGACGTACTGTGCATATATAAAGACCGGAAAGGGGAAATCTTCGTTGGAACAAGCTGGGGCTTATGCCGGTATAATCCTGATGCCGATAATTTCATGACGATCACCAGTATCGGTTCCATGATTTCCGTGGGCGATATATATGAGGATATGTATAACAACCTGTGGATTGCAACGACCAACAGCGGCGTGTTCTCCTACAATACCCTGAGCGGACACTGGAAACATTTCCAGCACGAACGGGAAGATTCGACCACCATTACCAGTAATTCGGTGATCACGGTATTTGAAGATAACAAAGGCGTGATGTGGTTTGGCACGAATGGGGGAGGATTATGCTCCTTCGACCCCAAAACAGAAGCATTTATTGAGTTTGATTCTGCGCTTCCCAATAAGGTGATCTATTCTATTGAACAAGATCAGACAGGAGATTTCTGGATATCCAGCAATGCAGGGATATTTAAGATTAATCCGATTTCTAAAGCTCATTTCCGACAGTTTACGATTAATGATGGTCTGCAGGGAAATCAGTTTATGGCACGTTCTTCTTTAAAGTCTTCTGAAGGTAAACTATATTTTGGCGGAATCAACGGCTTTAATGTTTTCCAGCCGGAACGTTTTGTGGATAATTCCTACATTCCTCCGGTATATGTGACTGATATCCGTTTATCCTATCTGAATGACGAACAGGAAGTGAAGAAGCTGCTTCAACTGGGGAAACCGATTTATATGGCTGACAAGATAACCTTGTCTTATGAAAATAATAGTTTCACGATTCGTTTTGTGGCGTTAAGCTATGAAGACCCGGCACGAAACAGATATTCCTATATGTTAAAAGGAGTAGATAAAGAGTGGATTACCAACTCCGAGAACAACTCTGCTTCTTATACCAATCTGCCTCCCGGAGAATACGAGTTCGAAGTGCGTGGCTCCAATAATGACCATCAGTGGAACGAGAAGACGACTACTCTGCGGGTAGTGATTACTCCCCCTTGGTGGCGTAGTTCTTTCGCCTATTTTATTTATATTCTCCTGTTGATGGGCTGGATTGTCTGGATTGCATGGCGCTGGAATCTTCGCGTGAAGCATAAGTACAAACACCGGATGGAGAAATATCAGATTGCTAAAGAACAGGAAGTTTATAAATCAAAGATCGGCTTCTTCATTAATCTGGTACATGAGATACGTACCCCTCTCAGTCTGATCCGATTGCCTCTTGAAAAGTTGCAAGAGATAGAACATGAAGGAAAAGAAGCTAAGTATCTGTCTGTAATAGATAAGAATGTAAACTATCTTTTAGGGATTACCAATCAGCTGCTCGACTTCCAGAAGATGGAAAACGGAGCTTTGCAACTGAATCTGGTAAGTTGCGATATTAAGGAAATAGTGAATGATGTATATAGTCAGTTCACCAGTCCTGCCGAGTTAAAGGGAATTGAACTGGTATTGACTCTGCCCGAGCAGGAACTGGTATCAATGGTCGATCGGGAAAAGTTGAGTAAGATACTGGTGAATCTGATGGGCAATGCGATAAAATATGCCCGTACGCGTATCGATTTGAAACTCGTGACAACTGATGCGGGATATGAGATATATGTGAGTGATGACGGTCGTGGAGTACCGGATGCCCAAAAGGGAAAGATATTTGAAGCCTTCTACCAAATGCCGGATGATAAAGTCGCTACCGCCACAGGTACCGGTATCGGACTGGCTTTTGCGAAATCTCTGGCAGAAGCCCATCAAGGCAGCCTGCGCCTTGAAGATAACGAACCGCAAGGCTCCTCGTTTATATTATCTCTTCCTTTAAGCGAAAAGAAGGCAGAAGAAGCTGCTGATATCGTTGAGGTTCATTCCGAAAACGAAGGTTCGGCAGAGAATATTCCTTCAGAGTTCTCCGGAAAGAAATTCACCGTATTGCTGGTAGAAGATAATGTCGAACTGTTGAATCTGACGCGTGACTCGTTGGTTGCCTGGTTCCGTGTGCTGAAAGCTCCGAATGGTCGTGCGGCACTTGAGATACTCGAACAGGAGAGTGTAGACGTCATCGTCAGTGATGTGATGATGCCGGAAATGAACGGGCTGGAACTCTGTAGCAAAGTGAAATCGGAAATCGACTATTCACATATTCCGGTCATCTTACTGACGGCAAAAACGACGCTGGAATCTAAGGTGGAAGGACTGGAATGCGGAGCCGATGTGTATATTGAGAAGCCATTCTCTATCAAACAACTGCATAAGCAGATCGAGAACCTGCTCCGGTTGAGGCAGTCTTTCCATAAGCTGATGGTTAGTTTGTCCGGGAATGCCAATCAGGCCTCGGCAGAACTTGCGATGACTCAGAGAGATTGTGAGTTTGTTGCCAAGATACAGGAAGTGATTGCCGACCAGTTGGCAGACGAGAATTTCTCCATCGATACTCTTGCAGAGCAGATGAACATGAGCCGTTCCAACTTCTATCGGAAGATAAAAGCATTGTCGGGAATGTCGCCCAATGATTATCTGAAGGCCCTCCGTATGAATAAGGCAGCTGAGTTAATTCAGGGCGGTACACGTATTTCCGAGGTTGCGGCACAGGTTGGATTCACTTCCTCCTCTTATTTTGCCAAGTGTTTCAAGGCACAATATGGAGTTCTCCCGAAGGAATATGTCAATCAGTTGTCTGTTTCCGATACAGCGGTAGAAAGCACTCCGGATGCCGATTCTACCATTTGATTTATCATCAGATGTATGAAAGAAGCATGCAGGGCTTGACAAACCGTTTTTTATGTTGTATATTTGTAAGTGAGAACCGGAAGTAAATTCGATAACATTGATAATATAGACGAAAAATGAGTAATAATAAGTACAATATAATAACAGATTGCAAGCGTTTCCACTTCGGATAGTGCTTGCCGGATAGTCTGATACAAGCTAAAGGCTGCGATTCTTTATGGGAATTGCAGCCCTTTTTGTTGCTTAAAATTGATATTTGTTGCTGAAATAACGATGCTCGGGTTTATAATAAACTTGGGGGACGTTTATAATAAACGATGAACGAATTTATTAATAAATGATTCGGAGGAAGTATATAAAGGGTTAATATATTTCGTGTGAAAGTGTGTAATGATACCAAGAAACTTTCTGTTTTTATTATTAATGGGTAGTTTGTCTTTACATTCTCTTTTTTCTGTTTTCCTGTCATCAGCAGGATGTGTCACGATGTAATGACGAGAATGATATTCCAAACTTAATTTTTATTTTCGCTTTATTAACTATTAATGAAAAAAAAGTCTTTTCTTTGTATCATCTTAAAAATGAAACTATGAGAATCAATTTATGTTTGTTATTATTCCTTGTTTTGCTGAACATCTCTTGTAATTCCAAACGGGCGGGAAAAAAAGAAGATGTTGAAAAAGATACTTATGCCAATCCATTATTTATGGAAGGGGCTAATTCAAGCGCGATTTACCATAATGGTAAATATTATTATACCCATGAAACTAATGAGCAAATATATCTGTGGGTAACCACCGATATTACCGATATGGCTCATTCCACTTGTAAAGAGGTCTGGGTGCCTAAAGATCCTTCGAATAGCCATAACCTCTGGAATCCGGAAATACGGAATATCAATGGTAAATGGTATATCTATTTTGCTGCCGATGATGGAAATACAGATAATCATCAGATTTATGTGATTGAGAATGATTCTCCTGACCCTATGCAGGGAGAGTTTCGCATGAAAGGAGCGATCATGACCAATCCCGATTGGAACTGGGGAATACATCCCTCAACTTTTGAACATAAAGGGGAGCTTTATCTTCTATGGTCCGGGTGGCCTAATCGGAGGATAGGCAGTGAAACACAATGCATCTATATTGCCCGCATGGAAAACCCCTGGACATTGGCTACGGAAAGGGTTCTGATTTCGAAGCCGGAGTATGAATGGGAACGGCAGTGGGTAAATCCGGATGGCGGGCGGACTGCTTATCCGATTTATGTAAATGAAAGCCCTCAGTATTTTCATTCCAAAGATAACCGGACTGTCATTGTCTATTATGCGGCAAGCGGTTGCTGGTCTCCTTATTATTGTACCGGAATGTTGACTGCTGACGCGGATAGTGACTTGCTGAATCCGGCTTCCTGGAAGAAGAGCCCCGTTCCTGTATTTCAACAGAGACCGGAAGATGGAGTGTATGGCCCGGCTAACCTTTCCTTTCTTCCTTCGCCTGATGGAACGGAATGGTATATATTGTATCAGGCAAGAAGTGTTCCTAGCGGTAATACGGGAGAGTCGGAAAGTCGCAATCCACGATTGCAGAAGATAGGATGGGATGCTGATGGAATGCCGGATTTGGGAGTCCCTTTACCGGTGAATACTCCGTTACCTAAACCATCTGGCACAGTTCCAAATCAATAACTCTTTTGGGGAGAAACTCGCTCATTATTAACTCGCGCTGTTTTTGATTTGCTACGAACAGGCTGGTTGAGAGAATCTCACCGGTGGTTCCATCATCCGTTACTACTGTCACTTGTCTTACTCCTTCCAGTGGTTTGCCACTTGAAGGAGAGATAATGTGTTTGCGATCATCCGAGTTGTTTCCGGAGGTGGTTAAACATTCGTTATTAAGGAGTATGGATTGAGTTTTATGGTTTTTTGTAGTACTTGCCTGATCGTCAAAGCTGACTTTCCATCCTGTGCCAACCGGATGATTGCCTAGAGCGAGTACAGAACTGTTTCCCATATTTATTAAGGCATTTGCTATGATGTGAACCTTTAATATTTCTCTTATTTTGTCGAGAGCATAACCTTTAAGAAATCCGGAAAGGTTTATTGTAGTACCTGCTTGTTGAAAGAAGACACTCTGTGCTTCGGGGTATAAATGAATGGAGTGTATGGTATCTTGATTATAATTATCTGAGTGGATAGTAACATCGAAACATCCTAAGGTTTTTTTATGATATTCTGTGCACAATGAAATCATCCTGTAAAGAGACTGACTGATCATAACAGGAGCTGTGGAAGCTCTTTGATTGACTTGCGATAATTCACTGGAAGGGTCATAATAATTTGCAATTCTTTCCAGTTGTCGGAGAGTGTCATATATACTATTAACTACAAGCATTAATTCATTTTCTGATTTCTGGCAGCAGAGTATTATATCTACGCGTGTATGCATGGATAAAAACCAAGCATAAAGCAAACCGTCATCACCATGTGTCTTGTATAAGTGTTGAATTGTATGCTGCATTTTGTTTTATTGAAATATTAAGAGGGCATGCCACTTTGTGCATGCCCTTCTACTCTTGATTTTATGTTAGAAATCGGCTTTTCAGTGCAAGTTATTTCAGCTCTTTGATTTTTACATTTTTAAACCAGACTTCGTCTCCATGATCTTGAAGAAGAATATTGCCTTCTGCGGAATTACCAAAATTAGGCCAGTTTTTATATTTACTGTAGGCAACCAAAGCATTCCACATGTCAGTATTGCGAGTATATTCGATCAGTTTTACCCCATTCAGCCAGTGTTCTACGTGGTTATCTTGCACAATAATGGTGGCGGTATTAAAATCTTTTTTGTTGAAAGGCTTCTTCTCTGGAGCCGGAATAAGATCATATAATGAACCCAACTTTCTGTTGCCTTTTACTCCAAGTTTAGCATCTGGATGTTTGTCATCATCAAGAATTTGAAACTCACAGCCAATAGCAGAGCCTTCTCCTTTGTTCAAATCTGGGTTGACAAAGTATTTAACCCCGCTATTTGCGCCTTCGGTAATCTTGAAATCTACCGTGAGAATGAAGTTTTTATATTTGCGGGTAGTTACGATATCTCCACCATTAGCTGATTCTGCTCCTCCGCTCTTCATCACTTTCAGAATTCCATCTTCCATCTTCCATCCTTTTTCCGGAAAAGCATTCAATTTTGCTCCTCTCCAACCATTGTTGGTTTTACCATCCCAAAGTAGGGCCCAACCCTCTTTGGCTTCACGTGGAGATATGGTGTTGGCAATCATATTTCGTTCGGGCGCTTCTTCCGTTTCAGGTGTCTGGTAACGTTCTACATCCGTTGTACAAATACGGATGTCTTTCCAGCTGACAGTTTTACCTTCTTCGGAAGCATTACCTATTGCGTGTACTTGCAATGCAATAAATCCGCTAGGTGTCATATCATCCCAGATATTGGCACAAGGTACTCCATTAATCCAGGTACGGATAGAATTTCCGATAGCTTCAATCCTGGCTTTATTCCATGCATTGTTTTTAAAAGCGGTTTTTGCAGCCGGATTCAAAGTCAGTGGATACAACCAGTTTCTGCGTGCTTCATCATAGATACCTCCTGACCAAGCTCGCTTAGACGGGTCAATTTCAAACTGATAACCGTGCACACGACCATTCTGATAATCTTTCTTGCTTTCACTACGAAGTTGTACTCCTGAATTTAATCCGTCATCAATTTTGAAATCAAATTCAAGTATGAAGTCTCCATAGTTCTTGGTTGTTGCCAGAAAAGTATTTGGAGTTCCCATTTTAGAAATACCCACAATGGCACCATCTACGATTTTATACTCGGCTTTGCCATTTAGTTTTTTCCATCCTTTCAGGTTTTTGCCGTTGAAAAGAGGTTCCCAGGTCTGCGCAGATAATGAAGCCGCACAGAATAAAAGTAAAGTAAATAAGAAGTTCTTTTTCATTTTTAATGTTATTCTTAGTAAATTGTTTATAGCTGGTTTAATGGGTGGTTATGTTCATTTATAATTTATAAAATTCGTCCCAACCTTTGCGTGGAGGTATCCCTGTCAGCATTGCATTGGCAAACTCGTTATTTGTAATTTGTTTGATACGGCTGTCGAAGAACAGCTGAGTGTTGAGGCGTTGAGCCATTACACCAAGTGAGAATACCTGACTTAGCACTCCATTGATTTCGAATGGAGAACGTGTTTTTTCTATACCGTTACATGCCAATAAAAAATTCTCGAAATGATTGGACGGGCTCTTTGGTATTTGGGGTAGCTTGTCTGCCATCTCTTTGGCTTTTTCTTCGGGAATGATGGATAAGGTACTTCCATGACTTCCTCCTTTAAATGTCAGGTCTTTTGTATAAATGATCTTTCCAGGATTCAATTTGGCGGCCGGAACATCTCCTTGGTTAGTCGTGGGGATATTAGGGTCTAATCCTGATACTCCGTAACCGGCAGGAATAGGAGGGAGGTTGTCTAGTCCGTCATACCAGGTGATATCTACGGGTGGCATCCCTTTGCGTTGTGGGAAGCGGAAAAGAATAGTGGAAGAATAAGGAAAGAAATAATCATTATGCCCTTTTTCATGCAATAAAGTTACTTCATAGGGCAATCCTAATTCCAAAAACTCATGAACGGTATCCAGAATATGTGCTCCCCAGTCTCCTAAAGCTCCCATTCCGAAGTCATACCAACAGCGCCATTCTCCCTGATGATATTTTTCATTGTATTCATGATATGGAACAGCGCCGAGCCATGTATCCCAATCCATGTCTTTCGGAAGTTGCTGTCCTGAGGGGAGTTTATAAATGTTTGTATCCCATTTATGCCAACGCCGTACGTTATTCATGTGTGCAGTGACGGCGGTCACGTCTTTAATAATTCCGGCATCCATCCAAGCTTTGAACTGGAAGTAGTTTGCTTCAGAATGTCCTTGGTTTCCTACTTGTGTAGCCAGATTAGGACGTTTGAGCGCTGCTTGCATCAAAAGTTCCGCTTCATAGAAAGTACGTGCTAACGGCTTTTCTACATATACGTGTTTGCCAGATGCCAAAGCTAGCATGCTAATCGGAAAATGAGAGTGATCTGGTGTAGCAATTGCAACGGCATCAAATTCTTTTCCCGCTTTATCAAACATCTGGCGGAAGTCTCTGAACTGTTTTGCTTTGGGATACATGCCTATTACCTTTTGTGTATGTTTGGCACCCATGTCTACATCACAGAGGGCAACTACTTCTACCATGCCGGTCCGGGCAAAATCTTCAATAATTTGCTGCCCGCGGTTACCGATACCTACATAAGCTATCTTCACTTTTTCGTTTTTGTTTTTTGAAGATGACAATGTTTGTGCATTCAATATTTCACCAGCTCCTGCTGCCAGTCCGGCAGAAGCCATTGTCATTGTTTTCAGGAAATCTCTTCGTGTTACCATAATTTCTTCATTGATATTGATTAAGTATTCTGTTGATTATATGTTATAAATCTGTTATTATTCTTTTTTCTTTTTGAATAGTGCTGTTATGCCATAAAAGAGGATACGTAAAAGGCTCCAGATGATATATAGCGCTACAGAAAATATGAGCACATAAAAAAATGAAGTTATCATCTCCGTCAAAGGAGTATTATACGTAAATATAGAGTATAAATTGACCAAATTGGCAATAATAAAACACAGGAACAGTGTAATCAACTCTGTTTTCTTTCGTCGAGCGGTCAGGATTGTATCTTTCATACTGCTTCGGATGTTTTTGATTGATGATTCAGATAATTAATTTTGTATTCATCAGGGAAATATAGTGTTTTTTCTTCCTGTAACGCTTGGTGACCCAATAGGCAGAGCATACTCGCATAATATCCTTCTTCCGCGATTCTTGCGGGTTGTTTGCGAGTAATAACAGCTTCTACAAAAGCTTCCAATAACAAAGAAGTGCCATCGCTCTTAGGACGTTCTCCGAGGATTAATTCTCCTTTGTTTTCGTTAGCCGTTTCCGGAGCCCAACTGGTACCTGCGAAAGGCAGAGTGTCAAATAATTTATTTTCCCAATCGTTTATCATTTGCAGAAAACCGGGTGCCGGCGGGATACTTTCAAAGTAATATTTACCTTTTTCTGGTTCAACAGTTCCGAGATTTCCCATGATTTGCTCTTCCAAACCATAAAATTGATTGGAAATAACAGAATCGAATGTCATTTTTACGCCATCATCGAATACATATAGGCAACTTACATTGTCGTATACTTCCCGACCGTCTTTCCAGTATGTAATAGCTCCATGTCCCATCACTTTCTCTGGGAGTTTATTCAATGCCCAACTTCCTATTTGTAATTGATGGCAGGCCAGTTCCGTCATTAGTCCTTTTGAATACTCTTTATAGAGTCGCCAGTTAATTTGTCGTTCTAAATTAGCAGAAGGAACTGGGCGTCTCCAGTCTCCATTTCTGTACCAGAATGTGCGGATCGCATTTATTTCTCCAAATGTGCCGGCATGAATCATTTCCATAGCTTTGATATAACGAGGATCGAACAGACGCTGTTGACCTGTGAAGAATATTTTTCCCGTACTACGATGTTTATTGTACATACGGAAACATTCTTCCATTGTAAAACCAATTGTTTTTTCACAGAATACATGTTTACCGGCATCAAAAGCATCCATTACAATTTTACAGTGCGAACTGAGAGGAGTCGCTACAAGTATAGCATCTATGTTGTTGTTTTCCAATAGCTCACGATAGTCACCATATACTTTTGCTTTGGGAGCAAGCTTCAATGCTTCATCTATCGAAGGCTGGTAAATATCGCAAAGTGCTACGATATCAACTTTAGGATTTTGGACTAAAAAGCTCATAAGGAAGCGACCTCGTGAGCCTGGTCCAATAACCCCCAAACGACATTTTTCATTGGAGGTGTTCACGGCTTCTGAAAAGGCAGAAAGCCAGGGACTTGCTGCAAGAAGAACTCCAGCTCCGGTCATTCCGATATTCTTCAGAAACTCTCTTCTGCTAATTTGCGTATGTTTCATTTTGAAGTTATTTGATTCTCAGTATTTTATTCTGTATGCAAATATAGAAAGAAGAGTAAACTTTCTATAAAATTCACTCTTCTTTTTATTAAAATTGGCATTTACCATTCAATTGCCTGATCTTCGTCTGGTATTTGAGTATTTATTTTACGTTCCATCGTTAGAGATCCCTTTACAACATATTCAAGCGGATAACCCGGAACTGAAGTATAATCTGTAAACTCATATTCCAGATTGTTGATTGTTACGTAAATATGTTTTAGGTAAGGTCGTGTAGCATCCATCTCTTCTTCAACCGTATAGGAAGGTTGCCCTTTCACTACCAGATTTATGTCCTCATTATCAGAAGAAATCTTCAGCTTACGTGTTTGAAGATCTATTTTCTCTTCTGTAAATTCAAATTTAATTTTGTAATATTTCCGATCCAAGCGGTCAATGTCTATAAGGCCCGCATAGAAAAATATAGTTTTGTCATCTATTACATAAGAAGTATGGTATTCCGGAACTATAGCCTCTTTTTCGTTTCCTTTAAAATATACTTTATACGCAGTAGCACTATATTGCCCGGAATAATCATTGAATGGGGAAATACGTAACATCGCCCTCCTATAAAATTTGCGGGGATTGGCCTGGTAGTTGTGTGATGGATCGTTGCTCTGAATAGCTAACGGCAATACCCATTTGTCTACCTGATCTAAATCTTTCAGGGCAAAATCGATAGGCAGTAAGCTTGTACATTCGCCTGCCGGTATCTGTACTGTTTCCGGGAACTCGTAATACTTGTTTTCCAACGGTTTAAAGAAAAGTTCTTTACGGCTGCCGAAATGTTCAACATTCAACACATCCAATGTGTCAAGATCCAATCCTACATGCACATTCAAGTCTTTGGAATTCATGGTTGACCCGCTGACTATCAATGGGAGTTGGTATGTTACTTTCCCTTCCGGCTTGTAACGTATGTAAATAGGAGTTACTCCTTGTGCGTTGACTGGTGCCTTGAAAGATACCATTTGCACATATTGTTCAGATTCCCATTCATTATTGCATGACGCACATACTATCAGTACAGTCATGGCTAAGAGTAAATAATATATCTTTTTCATTTTTTTCAAGTTTATAAGATTATTCCGGATAAGTCCAGCCTGGATTTTGAGTTAAACGTTTGTTGCGCTTTAATTCAGTATGATTGATTGGCCAAAACCACATTTTGCGTGAGAAGGTTGTTGGTAATGAAGGTACTGCTACCGGTGTATGGAATACATCTGCCATTTCTTTAGTTGCTAAAGTGTTACACCCATAAATTGGAGTTGATTCTTCTACCGGAGCATCTAGCCAACGACGTAAATCAAAATAGCGATGTCCTTCTCCCATCAATTCAATCTGACGTTCACGTTTTAACTTTTTGCGGAATTCGATAGGGTCATCATATTCTTCTTGGGTATAATCAGGAACTCCTGCACGAATACGTATAGGACGAATTCCTTTTTTCATTTCATTGATATCGCGTTTGATTATATGAGTCTTATTACCATCCCAAGAAGGTATGTCGTATTGCCCGTTTAATTCGTTCAATGCTTCGGCATAAATCAACAGAACTTCTGCATAACGGATAGCCGGTTCTACTTTCTTTTTAATAAGTTCTTCATTGTTGTCTCCTTTACCCATATCATCCGGGTGTACAAATTTTTTAACTCCAATGCCGGTGCGTAACCAAAACATCGAGTTTGTATACCCATTACCGTCTCCACGGTAATAGAAGACTTGTATGTTTTGAGGTTCTCCTGCATTTTTATTGCTGTTCAACAAATTCCAAACATCACCATTGTAGGCTACTGAAGCATAGAAACGGGGCTCACGATTAGCATACTGTAAAGAGACGCCTTCTGACAAAGGTTTGTAACGACCTGCTTCTACGTCTTCTTTCGTCACATAGCCGGACATGCGTTCCGAACCGTCACCGCGGTTGATTTCTTTATCTTTACCGGGACAATCAGTTCCATCATTCATATAATATGCGTCACATTGTTTCTGTGTAAGTCCGTGTGTATTCCATCCTTTAGCAACACGTGGTAGCTGATGTATTACCATGTTATTAATGCTTTGGTCACCAGTATTCTGCCCACGGGTAAAAATTAATTCTTTATTCTCAAAAGCACTGACTGTTCCGTTGAATATAGCACGATAAGATTCGAACGGATCGATGTCTTTCCACCCATTCGGCCAAGCTTGTTCTGAGAATTCAGGGTGGTATGGAGGAGCAATCGTTGCAGGAAATGCAATATCCCCTTTGTCTGTAGCATAAGAAACAAACAGCGTGTAACGGTTCAATTCTATCACATCCTTGGCAGCGGCAGCAGCTTTCGCCCACTTAGATTCATCGTAAGCTTCTGGTAACAGTCGATTACCTTGATCATCTACCAGTTCTGAAGCAATATCAGCAGGCGTTTGTCCATTCATTAATGGGCTGGCAGCATATAGCAGAACTTTGGCACGAAGAGCTAATGCCGCACCACGGGTGGGGCGAGCTATTTCTTGTATTGCACGGTCTAAAGGGAGAGCTTGCGCAGCCAGAACTAATTCATTTGTGATATAGGTCACACATTCGTCATACGTATTACGCGGTTGTGCTACTGCATCATAATCTTCCATGTAGTCAATGCCTTGATCCGGCACAATAGGAACAGGACCGAACAAGCGCAACATAATCCAGTAGAAATAGGCTTTCAAAAAGTGCGCTTGTGCTTTGTTGTCAGCAATTTCTTCCGCTGTATATTCCGTATTCATGTCTATATTGTTCAAATATATAGAGGCTTGGCGAATGCCTTTATAACATTTGTTCCAGATTTCTGCACTTTCTCCTGCTAAACCTCCTTCGTTATATTCACCGTTTTTCCATGCTTTATATCGGTCATCTCGATCACCGAAATACATGTCATCAGCAAAACAGAAAGGAACATATCCTTTACTGGCTACATCGAGAAGATGGTTATCTCCCAAAAAGAAGTATGCGCGTGCCAGCCATTTGTCAGAATAAGCTCTGCTTGTAAAAACATCTTCTATTGACATACGCTCATCAAATAGATAATCAGAGTCCAAGTAATCGGAACATGAACTGAGGGTAAATCCTATCCCTATTATAAATGATAAAATAATGTATATTTTCTTCATAATGTCATTGCGTGTATTATAAATTAACGGATATTCCTAAAGATAAATTTTTGCTGAGCGGATATCTCTTTCCATCCGTACTTCCCATTTCCGGGTCCCATAATTTGAATGCAGACCATGTGAGTAAATTGGTGCCAACAAAGAAGATACGGACAGTGTTAAAATGTACCTTATTTACCAGCTGGGTTGGTAGCGTATACCCTACTTCTACAGTCTTTAAACGTAGATAAGACCCGTTGCGTAACCAATAAGTAGATTGCTGATAGTTATTAGAATTAGGTCCGTAGGATAGTCGGGGATATTCAGCATTCGGATTCTCTGTAGCTGGATCACCAGATATATCTGCTGAAATCCAACGATTGGAATTAGCCATCTCTGACAGGACATTTCCCCAGCCATCTCCCAACTTGAACATATGGACTGTTGAGCCATCGATAAAATAAGTTGATTTTCCGGCTCCCTGAAAGTGCAGATTCACATCTAGACCTTTCCAGTTTGCAGCTATTCCGAATCCATAAATAAGATTAGGTTTGGTCGTTGCACCGATTGCGACTTGGTCATTACCGTCAATTTTACCATCACCATTCACGTCTTTATATTTAATATCACCAGGCATTACTTTATAACCATCGAAATCTTGTACCGGACTATTACGGATATCATCATAGTCTTTAAACAACCCTAAAGATATCAATCCTCTTGCTTGATTTACACGATGTCCTTTTTGCATTTTATACCAGTAGTAGTTGTTTTCTTCATCTCTATCTACTATTTCATTTTTGCTATAAGTGATATTACTACGTATTGTTAAGCCAACAGCTCCCAGTTTCTGGCGGAAAGTGAAATGTCCGTCAAAACCTTCAGAAGTCACTTTTCCAACATTGGCACTAGGATTACTTTCTAAACCGACTATCCCCGGCAAATATTCGCGTAACATATAGATTCCTTCGCGTTTCTCATTAAAATAGTCAACAGAACCGGATAATTTGTCATTGAAAAAAGAGAAGTCAATACCGAGGTCATGCTTTGTTGCAATTTCCCATGTAACGTTAGGCGAAGATAAAGAAGAATAGCGCATACCACCATAATATCTGTCAAACGTGTAATCTCCAAAGTTGTATCCACCAGTGTCTACAGTTTTGTCACCATCTTTTTTAGTCATTGTTTCAATATCATAAAGGTAGGGGAAACGAGTATTTCCCAAATTGTCGTTACCTACTTTACCGTATGAATATCGAATTTTGAACATGTTCATCCATTTAAGATGTTTTTTTATCAAAGACTCCTCAGCTATGTTCCAAGCTCCTGAGATGGCAGGGAAGAAACCAAACCGATGTCCTGCTGCGAAATTCTCCGAACCGGTATATCCGAAATTGAAATCAATGAAATAACGATAATTCCAGTTATAGGTAAATCGTCCTGCCAATCCTTGATTACGTCTGGCAATACCTTGTTTAAGATCATCTCCAAGGCCTACCGTTTTTATTTTTGAAGACTGGTTATATTTTAATGTTCCTCCTAGATGATGATGTTTGAATCCTCGGCTATAATGTAACTCTGCTTCAAAGAATTCATTTCTAAGGCCATCGGAACCGCTCTCTTGAAACATCTTTCTTTCTTCAGCTACACGGTCATAATCGAGGGTTCCGTCTGTTGCGCGGAAACGTTTTGCCTTCCACTGTTCCGGCCATTTTCTGCGGTTAATCCAGTTGTTATTTTCTGTGTCATATCCGAAGCGTCCCACGAATCTAAGTCCTTTGGTGATGAAATCAAGTTTCTGCTCTAAGGTTACATTAGTCTGGATATTATTCTTCCAGTTTTCCCGATAACCAGTCATTGTAGCTTGAACCCATGGATTAAAGCGATCTCCATTGTCATTTCCATAGGCTGGTACGTATCCATTAGAATATAATTTAGGAACCATAATGGCATTATATCCCATAAGAGCTGTCCAAATAGCATCACTGCCAACTCCTGAATCATTGGCCTTTTGTAATGAACCTGAAACACCGACTTTTAATAGAGTTGATTTAGTGATGTCTATATCTACATTCATGCGGTAATTCCAACGACGGAAATTTGCATTTGTATTGTAATCTTTCAAAGCTTTATCTACTTTGTACATACCTTGTTGGTCAAGATAGCTTCCTGATACATAGTATCGTGCTGTATTACCACCACCGTTCATGCTTAGTGTGGCACGAGTGCTCCATGAACCTTTTCGTAGTAATTCATCTATCCAATTAACATTGGGATATAAATCAGGATCTAGTCCTAAACGGAATATTTCCAATTCGTCCGCTTTATATAGCGGCTCAAGATTACGTGTGATTTTAGCTTCATTTGCCATGGAAGCATATGTGTATCCATCTACAAAGTCAGGAACTTGGGTGAGCATATTGTAGAACGTTTCCGCTTTTGCACTGATATTAATTTTCCCGGCTTTACCGTGTTTGGTTGTGATTAATACTACTCCATTTGCACCTTTGGAACCGTAAATAGCAGTAGCTGATGCATCTTTTAATACGGAAAAAGATTCGACATCTTCTACATTTATTTCATCCAGACTACGTTCGAATCCGTCAACGAGAACTAATGCGGAATTACTGGCTCCGAAAGTTGAAATACCACGGATCCAGAATTCAGAAACACTACCCGGCTTTCCGGAAGTTTGCATCGCTAAGATGCCCGGTACATTACCTGCCAGGGCATTAGCCATAGAACCTGAGGGATTTGCTTTTAAGACATCTACATCCACATTAGTAATAGCACCTGTTACAGTCAACTTCTTTTGGGCACCGGTACCCGTGATTACCACCTCGTCAATCTCTCTAGCACTTGCTTCTTTCATTGTGACATTGACAGTTCGTTGCTCTTTGACTAATACTTCTACTTTTTCAAAGCCTATATAAGTAAATACCAATTTGTGGTAGGGTGGCATTTTAATACTGTATTTTCCATTCAAATCAGTAATGGCACCTAAGCCGGGTATATTACTTATTGATACATTAACCCCAATCATGGGCTCTTTATTTGTATCAGTTACGACACCTGTTACTACAATGCTTTCTTGTGCCAAAGCACTGGTAGAAAGTCCAAGCAACAACATGCATATAAATAAAAAGTTTTTCATCATATAAATGTATGTGTTAATCATGTATTATTCTTCGTAGCCAATTTTGCGAATACGGCGGTTTTCACGGTCACCTATAAAGAAACATTCTCTTTCTTCATCGTATACGATTCCTTCAGGATGATTGAAGCGTGCTTCTTGGCGTAAATCACCATCATTATATCCGGAAGTTCCATTACTGCCTCTACCAGCAAATGTCGTTACTCGACCTTGTGGTGTTAAGATACGGATACAGTGGTTTTCTCTATCACAGAAATAAAAGTCATATTCATCGCTGCTCCCTTTGTATGCTGGATTCTTTACGAATGTACCTTGTCGGGGAGCATGCATGCGGGCTTTTTTACCAACTCCATCTACCCAATCTTTGGCACCCTGCTGACCACAAACAATATATGGGGTGGTAAGGCGCTTTGTCTTCCAGTCATAATCAGAACGTAAGATGTAATGTTGATTAACTACTACAATGTATGCATAGTTTCCGCTAGGGTGGAATTGGATATGAAACTCCCATCCACTATCTTGTATCGTAAACAAAGGGGTAGTTTCCTGAGTTGTAAAATCATATCGAAACACTTGACCAGCATTCCATGAATTGAAATATAATTCTCCATTTATAGGATGAGTTTCTGCACCATTACAGTTTTGACCTTTTGTCAATTCTGTTATAACTTTGAATCCTGATTCACGTGTAAGAATATAATTGTTCGGTCTATCATTATTATTTTGGTCATTGGTAATAATCATGCTGTCAGCTTCATGTGTCCAGCAGATGGTACGTACTTTGCTTAATCCACTATATACGGTACTTACATATTCTTTTTCAAAGTCAATCAAACGGGTAGGGTGCTGTTCACCCACTAGATATAAATGATTGTGATTTTTGGGATCAAAGGACAACCAAACAGCACCTCCAAAGCCACCACAATCATCAAAAGGTCCATCTTTTAAATCATATTTGGTGTTTCCATCATACATTGTTCCTAGAAATGTTGTAACAAGCATCTTCTTTTGATATACAAACTTCTCATTGGCTTCTGTATTTGCAATTTCTTCACCTTCATCGTTGAGAATACTTAATTTAATATCTCCATCATAAGCTTTAGCTGGCACAACACAGTAGAGGCTTTTTCCTTTTGCTCCTACAACTTTGGAGTCTTGTCCACCGATAGTTACCTTTATTTTAGAAATATCACTTCCGAAGTTTTCTCCATACAAGAGCATTCGGGTTCCAAGTCCTCCTTCTTTTGGACTGAATTCAGAAATGACAACAGGCTTATTCGGATCAAAATCTCCTGTTGCGTCATCATTATCTTTGCAACTTGCAAAGATAAGTGTAAGTAAAGCCAGTACTACCCATTGAGTGTACTGACAGCAACTTTTGGTCTTACTTTTCATTTTCATAATACATTGGATTTTATTGGTAAAAATATTTGTATGCATTTTTACAGATTATTTGAATTCTTATTCACTAGTACTTTCATCCAATATCCTCCGATTACAGAACGAGCCTTAAAACCAGTCATTTTGCCTGTTTTCGTATCATGCCAATCACTGATAGGTACTCGTGAAGTCGTTTCATTGATATATTTATAGAGAGGATTTATAAACTTTTCAAAAGTAGCCTGATCCGGAGACATAGTTGCAGTCCACATAATCCAGTCAGACTTTGTATACTCTTTGCGGGAGTCCAATGGCAATC